>JAFWXL010000017.1 GCA_017545905.1 Clostridia bacterium
GACGGTTTCTCACGTGTGGTCAGAATCAGCTGACGGCGATAGAAGCCGTCGCTGCGATCATACAGCGATTGCAGATCGCCATTGCTGAAGGCGAGAAGCCGTGCATACATCCATCCCTGATAGCTCTGTCGGCCTTTCTTTTCCAGATCCATGCGCCCCTGCGCGGTGACGAGCGACTTGACATAGTTAGTCTGTTTGAGCGCCTCCATGCGCATGTCGTCGTCAATCATCAGGTGAATGTGCTCCAGATCAGCACGGGCGAAGCGATTTTCGGACACCTTTCCCACGCTGCCATCCTTGGCATTGCAGCCAAAGAGCCGAGAGAGTACCGTGCCGATCTGAGACTTTCCTTCGCCTCCGTTGCCCTTGATGACCATCATGCGCTGACCTTTGTTGCTGGGAATCAAGCAGTAGCCGATGTATTCCTGCAGCGTGAAAATATCCTCTGGATAGAGTAATGTGTCGAGAAAGCGCAGCCATACCCGTGGCGGCGGCGCTTCGGGATTGTAGGCGACAGGGAAGCGGATTCGGACAATCGACTCCATGGATGAATCAAAGGTGCCGTCAAGCAGCAGCGTGCCGTTGGACAGATGAATCCGATCTGAGGTAGGAGGGAAATCTTCGACGAAAGCGGTGATTTTGAGCAATTCAATGATGTTGGTGATTTTCTTAGGGATATTGGTTACAGCGAAGTTTTTAAGCGCGTGATAGATTTCAACCTTGAGTGGCGTTTCGTCAACCATGCGACCATTGACGGTGAAGAAGGTTCCTTCCGTGAAAAGCAGCTTGTGGCTGGAGAGAAATTCCTGACAGAACAGCGCTTCGTTGATACTTTGCCCGTCATACCAAGAGGGCCACGCCTTAGGCGGCGTGGAGGGTGGGTTCTTCATGTGCATCCTCCTCTCTCCAAATGTCAAGCTGGGCCTGGATATTGTCCAGCGCGCCGCTATGTAGCAGGTCATGTGCGGTGTTCATTCTGATTTCGGGATCGGCTGAGTACAGTGTGTCTATCAGGTGTGAGATATAGGGGAGCTTTTCGCAGGCTTCAGCAAAGTGGATGTTCCAATCATCATCATCGGGGGAGGGCGCAAAGCGCGCCTTTCTCTCCTTGAGCATGCATTCGTATTCGATCAGAATAGCGGTACATTCAGACTCTTTTGTTCTTTGCTGCATTATTTTTTTGTAGGCAGAGACCGACACTGCAGCAGATGCAGGTGTGGTTGGATCGATGTGAAAATCGGCAGCCAGCTTCTTTGCTGCCTCATAGGGAGAGAGGCCGAACAGCTTTCCGACGAAGTCGATGACATCGCCGGTTTCATGGCAGCTGAAGCAGTAGTAGCGGATGTCAACCTTCATAGAAGGATGACGGTCAGGGTGGAAGGGACAACAGAGCATGCCGTTAGTTTTTACCTGAAGACCGTAAAACTCGGCAGCCTGCCTGGTGGTCACATGGGACTTTAAGGTGTCATAGAGATTCACAATACCCTCTTTCTGACGTCTTTTATTTGCCGGCAAAACGAGCATATCACAAAGGATCAGACCCTGCTTGAATCTGCCGCAGAACTGCAATTTTGGAATTTAAAGGATGAAAAGTACGCAGATTTGCGTCATATTATATACAGACGAACTACACAGAGGTGAACTGTAAATGAGAATGAGGGATACAACGATTCATGGTGAACGGATTGTAGAACTGAGAAAAGAGATGAAGATCAATCAGGAAGAGATGGCAAAGAGAATAGGGATGTCTAAATCGCAGCTGAGCCGGATCGAGAACGGAGAGACAAAAACGCTGAACAGCAATCTGCTGATAAGGCTGGCTGACGAGTTTGACGTGTCGACGGATTACATCCTGGGGCGTTCCAACATCCAGAGCAGACGGAACTACGATGTTTCCTCTCTTGGGCTTTCTGAAAAAGCAATCCAGCAGCTGGTGACCAAGCGAGTGAATGTGCAAGTAGTCAGCTGTCTGCTGGAACATAAGACCTTTCCATATCTGACACGACTTATCTATACGTATTTTGCGGATATCACGGCGCGGGGCATCCAGAGCAGCAATGATGTGCTTCAGTTTGGCTATAATCTTCTTGCCAATGCGGAGTTGACGGATCCAAAGCAAAAGGCTGAGAGAAATCGGGATCTGATGGCGATCCGGTCTCAGATGCACAAACCGAACGAGGCTGATCTGGAGGAAATCAAAAAAGTCTTTCTTGCAATCCTGAAGGATGTCAAGAAAGACTTGAATGAGCAGAGTGAAAAGCAGGCGGCTGCCGATCGAGAAGTAATTTACCGGATTCAGGGAGAAGCGATGAAGCTTGGACCAGGAAATGTTGACTTTAATGCGATCGTGGAGATTGTTACCGGCATGATCGGAGATCTGACAAATCTGGATGCTGAGGGACAGCAGAGGCTTGGCGAGATGTTCAAGGAGATGGCAAACGCTGCGGGAGCAGAGCAGACCAGAGAGAATGGTTCCGAAAAAAGATTGACATTATAACTGTCAATCGAATTAATGGTGATAAAGGTAGAGGAAGTAGCAATTCCGGAATTTATACGGTTTAATATCGTTGAGAGCGAGGTGCGTAATGTTATCTGAATGCAAGGTAAAGAGAATGCAAGGCAAAGATTACGAAAGAAAACATTGACACCTATCTCAAAGCGGTTGCCAAGGAGTATCGCAAATTGGTAGGCAAGAACGAGCCCGAAAGATGATGATGCGCTCGGCTGAGTGTGATCTCGGCCGGGCGTTGTTTTGTGGGGTTGGGATGTGGAATGATGGGGCAGGGATACGGATAGCCCTTGCTGCCGTCGAATACCAGCTGGAAGCAAAGCGCTATTGCTAACAAGTTTCAGACTTCCGATGTTGCAAGGTCTAACACACTAGACTTTGCAGGCAAAGTCGTGTGCCAACAGGAGCTGCGGCCCTATTGGAAACCCCATTGAGGAAGTGTGCGCTTTGCGTCAGACGGCATGCGCACAAAAGCTTTTATATCAACAGCCGTGTTTTGTTCATTTCACTATAGGGATCACCAAAATGTGCTATCGCATTGAGCGTAATTAGACGACGGTTTCCATCCTTGCTTTCAATCACGCTGATGGAGCCGTTGCTCACATCAAAACAGGCATAGTTTTCAAGCGGAATGCCGGCGACGGCGGCGAGCAGTGCCTTGAGCAGCGCGCCGTGAGAGACGACCGCGATACGCTCGCAGCCGGCAGCGTCCTGTTCGATGAAAGCAAGCGTCTCCAGCGCACGCTGCTGCACCTGATACAGCGATTCGCCCTCCGGCGGCGCGCCGTTGATCCGGTCGGCAAAATAGTGCGCGTAGGCGTTCGGGTATTTTTCGCGAGCAAGCTCGTGGTTCAGCCCTTGAAACACGCCGAGACAGACCTCATTAAAGCCCTTGCAGGGAAAGAGAGGCGCACCGGATGCATCTGCAATCACCTGTGCAGTCTGCGCGGCGCGAAGGAGCGTGCTGTGATAGATGCGCTCAAAGCCCAGCTGCGCACAGCGCACAGCCGCAGTGCGGGCCTGCGCAAGGCCGGCTTCGTTCAGGGGAATGTCGCAGGTGCCCTGAAAGCGGCGCTGGATATTCCAATCGGTCAGACCGTGACGGACAAAGAAAATAAGCATAAAAGCCTCCGCTTCATCAAAATGCATCCATATGCATAACAGTATAGCAAAACCCGTTGGGAATCTCAAGGGCAAAGCGGAACTGACCGGTGAGGATTCAAATAGAAATGAACCGAGTGCATAAAATTTGCGCGATTGACTGGAATAATATTGACAAAAAATACAGGGTTACAGTAAAATCTATGTAAAACAGGATGCTGGTAGGACGTTATAGACCGGCAGCCTAAATTTACAAGGAGGATTTCTTTTATGAAGAAACTCGTCACGCTGGTTCTCACTCTGGCTCTTGTCGCTGTTGCGTTTGGCGCGATGGCTGGCGGCAAGGTCATGCTGTATTCCTCCATGCAGGAAGCGCAGTTGCAGGCTGTCAAGGAGGCCTTTGAGGCCAAGTATCCGGACATCACCATGGACTACTACTTCGCCTCTGGCGGCAAGGTCATCACCAAGATGTCCACCGAGCACCAGGCCGGCCAGATTGAGGCCGATGTCGTGTGGCTGGGCGACCCGTCCGACTACGAAGGCTTCAAGAAGGCCGGCTATCTCCAGCCGTACACCTCTCCGGAGACCGATCACATCGCCGACAACTATTCTGATAAGGACGGCAACTATACCGCCGGCCGTCTGGTGACCATGGGCATCGCGTGGTGCACGCTCGATGGCATCGGCATCACCGAAGAAGAAGCCCCGAAGACCTGGAACGATCTGCTTGATCCGAAGTGGAAGGATCAGCTCATCATGACCGATCCGGCTCAGTCCTCCACCTCTAAGTACTGGATGGCCGCGATGATGCAGAACGAGAAGTACGGCCCAGCCTACTTCGAGAAGCTCCGCGACAACGGCCTGCAGCTTGAATCTGGCACCACCGCGACCCACAACGTCGTCGCCGCCGGTTCCTATCAGGTTGGTATCTGCCTTGACTACGTCTCCGCGAACCTCATCAACGAAGGTTCTCCGCTCGCCTTCCACTACACCACCGAGGACGTGTGCACCATGACCAGCCCGGTCGCCCTGATTGGCAACTGTGCCAACCCGGAGAACGGCAAGCTGCTCATCGACTTCATCCTCTCTAAGGAAGGCCAGGAAGTGCTCGTCGCCAACAACCTCGTTACCGTCCGTGACGACGTTGCGATGACCATCGACACTTCCGCGATCGCCGCGATCAACATGACCGTTGACTTCGACGACCTCGCTGCCAACACCGATACCTACCTCGAGACCTTCAACAAGATCTTCAACAAGTAATTTTCCCGCGATGGGGCATGCGCAGGCAGGCGGCCACGCATGCCCCTTTTCTTATCAGTATCCAACATTGATATGGAGGACCAAATGGCAAACGTACGATTTGAAAACATCACGATCAAGTACGGCAATCATTGCGTCCTGAAGGATTTCTCCCTCGTGGTGGATAGCGGTCAGATTATGTGTCTGGTCGGCCCCAGCGGCTGCGGCAAGACAACGCTCGTGCGTGCGCTGCTGGGCCTGAACAAGCCGGAAACCGGCTCCATTTACGTGGGAGACCGCTGTCTCTACGACGCGAAGAAGCGCGTCAATGTTGCGGCGGAGAAGCGCAATATCGGCATCGTCTTTCAGGACTATGCGGTCTGGCCGCATATGACCGTCATTGAAAATGTCTCTTACCCGCTTAAAAAGCAGCGCAGGCCCAAGGATGAGATTAAGCGCCGCGCGATGCATGCCCTTGAGCAGGTGCACATGGTGGAATATGCCAACCATCTGCCCAGCCAGCTCTCCGGCGGCCAGCAGCAGCGCGTGGCGATCGCCCGTGCGCTGGTGACGGACTCTGACGTTGTCGTCATGGACGAGCCGATCACCAACCTGGATGCCAAGCTGCGCGAGGAGATGCTGCTTGAAATCCGCATGATCCAGAAGCGCCTGGGCGCGACGATCCTCTACATCACGCATGACCAGCAGTCCGCGCTGCAGTTGTGCGACAAGATGGCGATTATGCAGCAGGATGGCTCCCTGTGCCAATACGGCACGGACGAGGATATCATCATGCGTCCGGCGAACCGCTTCACGTTTGAATTTATCGGCGTGTCGAACTTTATCCCGATCGTCAGGGAAGGCAAGGAACTCTGCCTTGACTGCGGCGAGAAGATTCCCTATACCGCCAATCTTCCGGCGGACTGCGAGGGCAAGGAGATGGGCGTGCGCCTCAATGACGTCGTGTTCGATCGCGACTCTGTGCTCAAGGCGGAGGTCACCAGCCGCATCTTCCTGGGCAGCGAATACAATTACTTCCTGAAGCTCGGCGGACGTGAGATCCGCGTACAGCAGAGTATGCTCGATGCGCGTACGTTTGGCACCGTGGCGGAGGGGGAGAAGGTTGGTATTCGTTTCCTGAATCCGCATTTCTATGACAGGAAGGAGGCGGCACAGTGAGCAGAAACATGCATGCGGATATGGCTGCTGTTGACGGCCGCCGCAGAATCAACATGGATAAGCTGATGACGGTCATCTGCTTCATCCTGTTGTTCATCATCGTCATCATTCCGATCTTCATGATCATCTACAATGCCTTCTTCTTTGAGGGTAAGTTTGAGCTGGACATGTTCGTGACCCAGCTGACAGACTCAAAGAACCTCGCGGCGATGTGGAACACCCTCAAGATCGCGCTGTTTGCGACAGTGTTCGGCACGATCATGGGCGTGTTCTATGCGTGGCTTCTGGGCCGCAGCGACATTCCCTGCAAGGGCCTGATGCGGGCGCTGTTCTCGATCCCTTACATGTTCCCGCCGTTCCTCGGCGCGATGGCGTGGGATCTGCTTTTAAACGGCCGCTCCGGTTATCTCAACCGCTTCCTCGTTTCCACCTTCGGTCTTAACGGCATGCCCTTTAACATCAACTCGATTGCGGGCATCGTCTTTGTTGAGGTCAGTTATTACTTCCCCTTCGTCTTCATGCAGGTGGTCTCCGCGCTGGAGCGCATGGACCCGACGCTTGAGGAGTGCGCGCGTATCGCGGGCGCTAAGCAGAGCACCGTCATCTGGAAGATTACGCTGCCGCTAGTCAAGCCGGCCATCTCCGCCGGCGCGCTGCTGATCCTGACGACCTCTCTGGCGCACTTCGGCGTGCCGTCGATTCTTGGCTATGCACAGGGCATCTACACATTGCCCACGCGCATCTACGCGGTTATTTACAACTCGGGCGGCAGCTTTGACGGCATCCGTCAGGGCGCAGCGCTATCGGTCATGCTGGTCGTGGTCGTGGCCATCGCGTTGGTGCTGCAGAAGAAGATCCTCTCCACAGGCAATTATGACATCATCAAGGGCAAGAGCATGCGCCCCACGCTCATCAAGCTGCGCGCGGCGAAGTATCCGCTGCTGCTGGTGGCGGTGTTCACTCTTGTGCTGATCGTCGTCGTGCCGCTGGTGATGATCGTGCTGATCTCCTTCATCAAGGCTTACGGCTTGCCGCTCAAGCCCGGCAACTTCACGACCGCGCAGTATGTCAAGGTCTTCAAGGCCAGCGGTACGATGGATTCCATCCGCAATTCCCTGTTCGTGTCCATCACGGCGGGTGTTGTGTGTATGTTCCTGGGCACGCTGGTGGCTTACGTCGTGCAGAAGATTCGCCCGAAGGGCAAGGAAGCGCTGGAGGTTATCTCTGTCCTGCCGTATTCCATCCCGGGCACGGTGCTTTCCATCGGTGTCATTCTGGCATGGTCCGGCAGCCTTGGCATCAAGCTGTACAACACCATCTGGATCATTCTGGTCGCCTACATGGCGCGCTATCTGTCCTTCTCGATGAAGACGTCCTCTGCGGCGCTGCTGCAGGTTCACTCCTCGCTTGAGGAAGCTGCGCGTGTGTGCGGCGCTTCCCATACGGAGAGTCTCTCCGACGTCACCCTCCCGCTGATCCGTCCGGCGATGGTTTCGGGCTTCTTCCTGATCTTCCTGCCGGCGATGCGCGAGGTCACGACCTCCATCCTGCTCTATGGTCCGTACACCCGCACGCTGGGCGTGCAGATCTACTCGCTGCGTGACGCGGGCATGATTCCGCAGGCCGCTGCGCTGGCCACGGTCGCCATCGGCATCATCATGCTGCTCAACGCCATTGTCACCCAGATCACCAAGGATAAGAAGGGAGTGTAATCGTTATGGCAGATCAGATTATCCTGCGCAATGTGACCAAGCGATTCACGACCAAGACCCTTGGCGATATCGTTGCGGTCGACAATTTCAACCTGAACGTCCGTGAGGGCGAGTGCTTCTCGTTCCTCGGCCCGTCCGGCTGCGGCAAGTCAACGACCCTGCGCATGATCGCGGGCTTTGAAGACCTGACCGAGGGCGAAATCGAGCTGTGCGGACGTCTGGTGTCCAGCAAGAAGAAGAATCTCTACGTGCCGCCGGAGGAGCGCGGTTTGGGCATGGTGTTCCAGGCGTTCGCCGTCTGGCCGCACATGAATGTGTATGAGAACGTGGCGTTCCCGCTGCGCATTCAGAAAATCAACAAGACGGATATCGACAAGCGTGTGCGCGAGGCCCTCAAACATACCAGCCTGACGGGACTTGAGAATGTCTTCCCAGGCGATCTCTCCGGCGGACAGCAGCAGCGCATCGCGCTGGCCCGCGCGATTGTCACAAATCCGAAGGTCATGCTGCTGGACGAGCCACTGTCTAACCTTGACCCCAAGCTGCGCGAGACGATGCGCTTTGAGATCAAGGCCCTGCAGCGCAAGTTCAACTTCACGATCATCTTCGTCACGCACGACCAGAGCGAGGCGATGGCAATTTCCGACCGCATGATGGTCTGCGATATGGGCAAGATCATGCAGATCGACACGCCGGAAAACCTCTACAATAAGCCGTGCAACCGCTTCGTGCACAACTTCCTCGGCGAGAGTACGTTCATCAGCGTCATCGTCAAGGATGGAAAGGTCTACGCCAAGGGCGATATGACCCAGCCGCTGGATCTTGCGATTCCGCAGGATGCGGCGCAGGAGATGGTCGTCGCGACACGCCCCAATGAGATTGCACTGACGGGCGTTTCTGACGGCGGCTACAAGACGCACATCGAGAAGCGTATCTTCCTGACCGACCGTACTGAGTATCTGGTGCCGGTCGGCGAGCAGGTCGTCAAGATTCAGACGCCACACCGTGTCCACTTTGCCGAAGGCGAAGCCTGCTGCGTCAGGTTCCTGGAGCCGATGTGGTATCCGGCAGACGACGGCAAGGCCGATCAGGAGCGCGCAAGGCGTCAACTTGTGTAAGTTCATTTGAAAAGCAAGACGATAATTTCATGAGTGCTTGTCATGGAGATAATGATGATTATTTCCAAATTGGGCAGATAAGCCATAAGTTGGAGCACTTATTTCGGAATCTCAGCAATGGGATTCCGATTTATTTTTATAAAAAGAGCATACACGCATGTTGAAAAAGAATAATAAAAAGTTTAATTTTCAATTTGAGTATATAATCTGAATATATCATATTGACTCCAATCGGAATGGGATGTCTAGTTTATCAGAGAAGGGGGAGAAACATAATGAGTACTGCAAATCAAAAGATTATGTCCCGTCTTGTAAAAATAGAAGAGAATGCCAGAAAAGCGCTTTCTATTCCCTTTAAACCGCAAAATATTGAAAAGCTTGATGCGATTGCAAAGGCGATGACAAAGCATTCTGGAAACACTACGACTCGAAATATGCTGATCGAAGATGCAATAGAAAGTTATATTGAAGAGGCTATGGCTGTTCTTGAAGAAGAAAGAATAGAGTTGGAAGCCGACGATGAGGACGGATTCGATACAATTGTATGTCCTGCTAAGTTGGAAGATAAATATCAACAGGCGTTTTTTAATGAGCATGAATGGCGATTTGTCCGAGTGGCGGAATCGAAAATTGAGAAAATTAAGTATATTGCGCTGTATGTTGGTGCACCACAGTCAGCAATAAGTCATTATGCCAATGTTGCAAAAAATGGTTTTGAATACGACTCTACTGAAAAGAAATATAAGATTAAATTAGATGGCGATCCAATCCAATTGACGAAGCCGTTCCGCTGGGATCAACTTCTCCGCTGAATGTTCGCTCACCTAAATACACAATGTTACAAAGGTTGCTGGTTGCCAGTGAAGTCAAGGATCTGTATGGAGCAGATGATTGATTTGCTGCATTGATAATCTGAACTGTTTGATTAGGGAGATACAAATGCATCTATATATCGATGAATCTGGCTCCATCAATAATCATAATGCGGCGCATTGCCCGTATTTTGTGATTGCAATTGTCCATGTAAAGGATAAGGAAAAGGCACAAAAAGCATATAAGCGCTTTGTATCCGGCAATTTTGAGTGGCTTCAGGAACTGGATCAACCTAAATTGAATGCCAAAGGCGAAATGATTCGTGACGGCGGCAGGATGTTTGCAGATGGTAAGTTCAAGGAGTTGAAGGGTTCACAGTTTGATGCGGAGATGAAGAAAAAGTTTCTCTCCTTTTTTGCAGCAAAGAAGCATTTTGAGGTCTATTACATCAAGATCTCCAATGCGAAACTGACGGATAACCTTTGTGCCAATACTGCCCGCGCGTTCAATTATCCGCTGCGCCTTGCACTTGGTTACTATATCAAGCATGGAATCCTGCCCAATGAGGAGTGCATCATCCAATTGGATGAGCGCAATGAAAGAACGGAAAGCAAGCATTTCCTGGGAATTTATCTGAATACCGAACTGATTATGAATGGCACTTGTGTTGGCCCGTTTTCTGTGCAGTACTTTGATTCGGCAGACAATCGGTTGATTCAGATTGCTGATGTGTATGCGAATTGGTTCTATTCTCACCTGATGACTGGCGCGTACGAGAAGGAACTGAAGGGGCAGCAGGAAGCGGGAATTATCAAGGGAATCTTTGAATTCCCGCCGTCGGAATGATTCCTTTGAGGAACGGGTTTTCTTGATATGACAAGGATCCGTGCTGGAAAATTCTTCATGGAATATTGACAGCATCCGAGGCGTATGCTAAGATATAGATACCAACAGTAAGTCCTGCCAAAGTGCCGTTTTCTAGGTAAGCGTCATGTGTTGGCGTCACTTGCAGGCAATTGGTATCTTGTTTATGACAGATCCGCGTAAGCGGATCTGTTTTTCTATATACCGAAAAAGTGCAGATAAAAACAAACTCCCGCATGCAGCGAGAGTTTGCTGGATCATATCATTTTGAAGTGTTCAAGCGCAGCCTTGATAGCGTCTTCCTTTTCCTTCGGGCACCTCGGCTGCCTGCTGTCCTCAGACTTGGGTTTATTGTAGCACTCACGCTCAATGATCCCCAGCTTTTGCTTCACCTGCGCGATATTGAGGCTTGAAACCTTCAGTCTGGTCTGTTCAAGCACGTACGCCTTGATTTCCTCATATGTTGCGCCTTTATCGCTTTCGGCCTCAGTCACGTCAAGCTCATCCATTTTCAGTTCAACGTCGATATGTTTTGCCTCTTTAAGTTTAGACAGCAACATTACCGTCTCCACCGCGCCGGTCCAACAGAACATATCCACGCACTGCACCTTTTCGGCTTTGTATCCGCCCCCGGTGAGGATTTTTGCATCGCGCGCAAGCGTTGGCGCGCCGCAGGAGACATAAACCACGCGCTCGGGCCGGCTTTCGAGGATTGCCTGAAGGACGGCCTCTTCGCAGCCCTTGCGCGGTGGATCGACGACGATTACATCCGGGCGCATGCCCTGCGCAACCAGCTTCGGCAGCACCTCTTCCGTTGCGCCGGCGATGAACTGCGCATTGGTTACGCCGTTTCGCACGGCGTTTGCGTTTGCATTCTCGATGGCAGGCTCAACAATCTCGATGCCGATTACCTTCTTCGCCTTTTTGGCGAGCATCAGCGAGATTGTGCCTGCGCCGCAGTAGGCGTCCACGACGGTTTCGCGGCCGGTGAGCTGCGCGTAATCGAGCGCAAGCTGGTAGAGCTTCTCCGTCTGTACGGGATTGACCTGAAAGAACGAGAGCGGCGATACGGAGAACCTGAGCCCGTGAATCGTATCCTCCATCACGCTTTCGCCAAAGAGCGCGTGGATCTCCTCGCCAAGGATCACATTGGTACGCCTGCTGTTGATGGACAGGCACAGACTCACAAGCCCGGGGACCGCTTTGCGCAGCGTGTCGATCAGGATATCCTTTTTCGGGATTTCGCGCTGGGTGACCACGAGCACGACCATCAAGCCGCCTGCCTGCGTAGAGCGCGTCATGATGTGGCGCACAAGCCCCTTGCCGGAAACCTCGTCATAGGCGCGCGCGCCGGTCTGCTTCATCCATGCGAGCACGGCGCGCACGGCGTCGTTTGCATCGCTGCGCTGAATGGCGCAGCCCTGCTGCGGCAGGGGGATCAGATCATGGCTGCGCGGGGCGAAGAAGCCGCAGGCAGGCTCACCCTTGATATCGCCCACGGGATAGGCGCCCTTGTTGCGATAGGCAAACGGCTCGCCCATGCCCAGAACGGGCGGAACGACGATGTCCAGACCACCCACGCGGGCGAGCAGCTGCTGCACCTGATCCTGCTTGAAGCGAAGGCTTGTCTCATAGGTCATGTGCTGACAGGAGCAGCCGCCGCAGCGCTTGTAGATCGGACAGAATGGCTCGGAGCGCTCCGGCGCGGTCTGAAGCAGCGCTTCGACGCGGCCGAAGGCATAGCGCTTTTCAGGCTTGACGATGCGCACCATCGCGCGCTCGCCCGGCAGCATGCCCGGCACAAATACGGCCATGCCGTCATGGCGGCATACGCCCTGTGCGTCCTGACCAAAGCTTTCGCAGGTCATTTCAAATACGTCGTTTCTGCGCAGCATAGTTCCTCCAAGGGGGATACGTTGGGGATTTCATCTCTTGACCCTTCATCCGGGAAACTCGCATAGTCGTGGCATGCCCGGAGAATTCGCATAGTCGCGATGTTCCATCGCTCCTTGCGACTCTCCACGCTTCGCCTCGCTGATTGCGTCCACTGGACGCGCTCGGCTTCGGTGCCCCTTGCGATTCCCGACGTTCCGCCTCGCTGATTGCGTCCACAGGACGCGCTCGGCTCCAGTCCACTTCGCGGCTGCTTTATGCTGCCGCGAAGCGGGAAAGGGGGCTGGGGACGATGTCCCCAGACGGGTTTTAGGGCGGTAGCCCTAACGTACTTTAATTTAGATCGAGTTGATGGTGTTGTACAGCGCCAGGTTGAACTCGCGCTTCTGGCGCAGCGCTTCCTCGATGGGCATGAAGAACACGCGGGAATCCTTCACGCCGATCACCTGATTGCCAATGCCGTTCTTGAGCAGATTGACGGCGAGCACGCCGGCTTCAAAGGCAAAGCCGCTGTCATAGGCGGAGGGCTGGCGGCCGCGCTGGGTATAGCCCAGAATCGTGGTGCGCGCCTCGCAGCCGGTCAGGCAGCGCAGCACGCGGGTGAAAAAGCGGGTAGAGATGGGGTCGTCGTCATGCACGCGCATATTATGTTCGCGCAGCACACGACGCCAGTCATAGGGCTTCATGGAATCCCACGCGCCCTCGGCAACGACGACGGTCGCGCGCGGATTGCCCTCAGCGATGAGCTTGGAGAGGCGGTCTGCCACGTCGGGGATGGACCACTCCACCTCCGGCAGGATGCAGATCTCCGCGCCGGTGCCTGCGCTGGCTTTGAGCGCAATGTCGCCGCAGTGGCGGCCCATGACCTCGACCACAGCTGGACGGTCGTGGGAACGGCTGGTCGCGCGCAGGGCACGGATGTCATCGACGCAGGAATTGACGGCGGTATCATAGCCGAGGGTCATTTCGGTGTAGTTCAGGTCGTTGTCGATGGTGCCGGGGATGCCCACGCAGGGGATGCCCAGACGGCACAGCGCAAGCGCGCCCTTGTAAGAGCCGTCGCCGCCGATGACGACGATGCCCTCGATGCCCATCTCGCGGATGTTGTTGGCGGCGCGCTGCTGCATCTCGGGCTTGAGAAAGTCGAGGCAGCGCGCGGTGCGCAGATAGGTGCCT
The DNA here is from genome assembly GCA_017545905.1 of Clostridia bacterium. Lineage (GTDB taxonomy): Bacteria > Bacillota > Clostridia > Christensenellales > Aristaeellaceae > Ventricola. The sequence goes on from JAFWXL010000017.1 coordinate 13,608, forward strand.
GGACGGTCCGCGATATCCAGAACGGTATCCAGATCCAGCTCAATCATGTCGTCTGCAGGATTCTCGCTGCGGCGGAGCGTGCCGTTGTAGCCGCGCTTGATGCCGATGAGCTGCATATTCTGGTAACGGGCAGCCTTGGCTACGGCCATAACGGCTGCATTCATGCCCGGGGCGTCGCCGCCGGATGTCAAAACGCCGATTCTGCGCATAAAACAGTCTCCTTCCAGAATGCTGGTGAATGATGTCATTCAGGGTTTCTTCTGATATTATAGCCTTGCGCCGCGTATCAAGTCAAGCAGAGCGCGCAGCGCGGCGAGAACTTCTGCATGGCGCGAAAAAAGAGGAGCGCGGATTTGACACGGCTGTGCGGAGTTTTACAATTTCGTTACATTTTTTACTTCTTCGCAGGAAAATCCACTTGACTTGGCTCGCACTGGTGAAGTATACTATAATAGCTTTTGCATGGAACAACGAGCCGCATACCGGTGCGGTCAGCAACTATGTTCGAAACAAAAAACCTTTTATCATAAGGAGTGTGTAATTATGGCTTCTTCCGTCAGAACTTATCAGCCCAAGAAGCGTCAGCGCGCGAAGGTGCACGGCTTCCGTTCCCGTATGTCTACCAAGAATGGCCGCAAGGTGCTTGCCCGCCGTCGTGCCCGCGGCCGCGCCCGCCTCACCGTTTCCAACCCCGTCTGATTGATATGACATGGCGGCAGTGAATGCCGCCTGCACCTGCAGGGCGTTTGCCCGCGGGCGTTTCGGTCCGGCCCGGTAAGACCGGGAACGGACCCTTTTTGTATGCACATGATTTTCTGGGGGGCTAAAGACCTTGCAAAGAACGTACAGCCTCAAAAAGAACGCGCAGTTCAAATACGTGTACCGCCGCGGTACGTCCGGCGGCTCGCATGAGATGGTCATGCTCTATGCGCGCGCAAATACGCTCAAGGTCGGCTTTTCAGTAGGCAAGAAGCTGGGCTGCGCCGTTGTGCGCAACCGCATCAAGCGCCGTCTGCGCGCGGCCTGCGCGCCCCTGCTGCCCCAGATGAAGCCGGGGCTCTATGTGTTCATTGCCAGACAGAGTGCAGCCACAGCGGATTTTGACAAGCTGTGCCGTTCCATGCAGTACCTGCTGCGCAAACAGAACAGACTCGTCACCGGGCCTAAAACTGGCCAGGACGGGCAGACAGATCAGAACAAGGCAGACGTGAAGAAAGCGGGCGATCCGGCGTGATCAAAACCCTGATGCTCTACGCGATCCGGTTTTATCGCAGGTATCTCAGGCATGCGCCATGCTGCCGCTTTTATCCCACCTGCTCCCAGTATGCTTTTGAGGCCATCGAAAAATATGGCGCGCTCAAGGGTGGATACCTCGCCGTGCGGCGCATTCTGCGCTGCCATCCCTTCTACAAGGGGGATCTTAATGACCCCGTGCCGTGACGAAAGCCGGGCATGCGGGCGGCTATTGCTTGTAGTGAATAACGGCAAAATATAGCCAAAGGACAGAAAACACACATAGCAAGGAGGACGCTACGTCCATGGGTTTTCTCAATTCGCTGCTGCTGACCATCATGCGTGGTCTGCATGCGGTCATCAACAACTATGCGATCACCATCATCATCTTTACGGTCCTGATCAAGCTGGTCGTCATGCCGCTCAACCTCAAGAGCCGCAAGTCTACCATGCGCATGACCGCCGTGCAGCCCAAGATGCAGGCGCTGCAGGAGAAGTATAAGGACGATCAGGAAAAGCTCAATCAGAAGATGCAGGAGCTCTACCGCAAGGAGGGCGTCAGCCCCCTGGGCGGCTGCCTGCCGATGATCATCTCCATGTTCATCCTGTTTGCGATGTTCTACGCCATGCGTACCTTCGCCAACGAACAGCTGGTTACTCAGTTCCTCACCTTCTATCACAATCCGACCATCGATCCGGCCACGCTGACCGACAGCTTCCTGTGGATCAAGAACCTCTGGATGCCGGACAGCCCGTTCGCGACCTATATGCCGGACGTGCAGTCCCTGCAGCTGGTCGACTTTGACGTCTGGAACAGTGTCAGCGCGAATCTGGTCGCTTCCGGCGTGATTCCGGAGGCGCTGAACTTCGCTGACCGCAATGCCATGATGGCCTATATCACCGACGTGGTCACCCCGTTCATCGCCTCCGATGCGTATGCGCCGTATGTCGCGCCGGTTACCGGCCTTGGCAACCTGAGCATCCTTGGCCTGATCAGGTTCACCATCTATGAGCACGGCAACGGCTGGTTTATCCTGCCGATCCTGTCCGTCCTCACGCAGATCTTCATGCAGAACATGACCATGGCCCAGACCATGGCGGCCAACCCGCAGGCGGGCAGCCAGAAGACCATGCTCTATGTCATGACCTTCATGTCTCTGTACTTCTGTGCGATTTACAACTCTGCCTTCGCGCTCTACTGGGTCATCTCCAACGTCTATGCGCTCGTCGAGCACATTGCGTTTGACAAGTATTTCAAGTCCCAGGAGCGTAAGGCTGCCACTGCTGAGGAGGTTGGCATCTGATGCGCAGCCAGGAATTTACCGGAAAAACGACGCAGGAAGCGATTGACGCCGGCCTTGCTGCGCTGGGCGTAACCATCGCAGACGTGCATGTCGACGTCATTCAGGAAGGCGCCAAGGGCCTGTTCGGCCTGTTCGGCAGCAAGCCGGCGTGCGTCCGCCTGACCGTGATGGACGACGAGAAGGAAGACGATCATGGCCTGAGCGATCTGCTTAGCTCCTTCAGCCTGAATGAGCCGCAGAAGAAGAAGCCGGCGCCCAAGGCTGAAAAGAAGCCGGAAGCCAAGAAGCCGGCTGAAAAGAAGACCGAAGCCAAGCCGGAAGCGAAGGCGGAGGCCAAGGCCGAAAAGAAAGCCGAAAAGGCCGAAGTGAAGGCCGAGAAGAAGGCTGAAAAGGCCGAGGTGAAGGCTGAGAAGGCCGAGGTGAAGGCTGAGAAGAAGGCTGAAAAGGCCGAGGCGAAGGCTGAAAAGAAGGCTGAGGAGAAGCCGGAAGAAAAGGCGGAAGCGAAGGCTGAGAAGCCGCGTGCGCCCAAGAAGCCGCGCGCACCCAAGGCCGAGAAGAAGCCGGCCGAAAAGAAGGCTGAGCCGCGCGAGTATGCGCCGATGGTTCCGGCCAAGCCGTTCACCCCGACCGAGCCGCCGGTTCTCCACGCGGAGGATACCCCGGCCGGCAAGGCGCAGCGCTTCCTGATGGAAGTGACCGGCCTGATGAACGTGAAGGTGGACGTTTATGTGGATGACACCCGCGAGGACGGCCTGTACATCCATATGATCGGCGATACGCTGGGCATCCTGATCGGCCGCCGCGGCGAGACGCTCGATGCGCTCCAGTATCTGACCAGCCTGCAGGTGAACAAGGGCCGTGAGGGCTACATCCGCGTGACGCTGGATACCGAGAATTACCGTGCCAAGCGCGAGGACAGCCTGCGCCGTCTGGCGCAGCGCATGGCCAACCGTGCGACCAAGACCGGCCGCAAGGTCGTACTCGAGCCGATGAATCCGTATGAGCGCCGCGTGCTGCACACTGCGCTGCAGAATCATCCGGGCGTGACCACGCACTCCGAGGGCGAGGAGCCCAACCGCCGCGTGGTGATCATGCTGGCGGGCCAGAGCGAGCGCGCCGAGCAGACCGGCCGCGAGGAGAAGGGCGCCAAGGCTGAACACGGCGACAAGCCGTCTTCTTCCCGCCGCCGCCGCAGCCGCCGTGGCCGCCGCGGCCCGAAGAACGCGCAGCCGGCGGGTGAAAATGCCGCTGTCGAAACCGCCGCGCAGGACGCGCCGGTTGACGTGCTGGGTGAATAAGGCAAACAGGGACGAGGCGGAGAAATCTGCCTCGTTCTTTGCGCTTATAGAGAATTGTGCGCAGTAAAGCGACGCAATTGAGAAATGCTGAGGATTTTCGCAGGAAGGGGAATAAGCAAGATGATGAAACGGGCAAACCGATTGCTTGCGAAAGCCGCGGATTGGATTCGCACGGTGCTGCTGGCTGCTGCGTCAAATGAGATGCTGTTCTTTTTTGCCGCATTTCTGCTGCCGGCTTTTGTGGATACGGAGCTTTTCCGCTGGCATCCGGAAGAAGTTGAAATGTATGGCAGCATGATCATCATGCCGTGGGGCATGGCTCTGTGCCTTTATCGCCTGGCGCGCAGAAGCCAAATTCGAGGCGGCGCGCTGCGAGCGGATATCGCTATGCTGTTTGCGCTGCTGGTTTGGATTGTTGTGCCTTTTTGCGTCCGGTTTGGCTTGACGGCCGAGAATACGACGAGCTGGCTTGGATACGCCACGGTGTATTTTGTTCTGTATGCGATGACCACAGAGGAATCGTCCGAGCGGCGCGAGGCGCTCTTTGATCAGATTTGCGCGATGTTTTGCGTTCTGTCGCTGCTGCTGGGCGGCGCGCTGCTCTGGTGCGCATGGACGGGCGCGCAAATCGATGGCGACTGGGTTGTGCACTATGGCACCTATGCCAGTGATGGATTCAGCTTTGGCGTGTATAATCTCTCGCAGCTGTGCCACGGAGAGCATTACAACAACACGGGCATGGTTGCGCTGTGCTGCACGATGTTCTGTCTTGCGGGCGCGGAACGCGGCAAGCATGTATGGCAGCGTGTGCTGTATCTGATTGCGGCTGTGTTCATGATGATCGTCATTGTACTCACGCAGAGCAGGACGGCGCGCTATGCGCTCATTGCTGCGATGGGTGCAGGCGTATACAGCCACATGGTTTCGGAGCACAGGATTCCCCATGTGCTGGTTCGCCAGATGCTGGGTCTGCTGACGGCGGCGGCTGTCATATTCGTTTCGTATACCGGCGCGGCCACGCTGACGGATGCTGCGCTTGTGCATTATGCTGAGCGGGAGGCGAGCTTCCGTGCGGCGCTGATGCAGGAATCTGCTGCGCAGACGGAAGAGCCGGCACAGGAAGCCGTGCTCGCGCAGGGCGAAGAAGCGGAAAAGGAAGAGGCAGCAGCTCAGCCGGAGCAGGAGACCGTTAAACCGAAGAAAGCGCGTAATGCTGTCAGCAAGACCTTTTCTCTGAGAACCACCATTTGGGGTGGCCTTGTCGAGTATTGGAGGCGGAATCCCAAGAATCTGATCATCGGAGCGGGTGCGGGCAAGATCGCGGCTGCGGTGGAGATCATCATTGACTATCCCAAATATGGATCCTTGTCCATGCATAACGCCTATCTGCAGCATACAGCGGACTTCGGTCTGATCAGCACAGCGCTGCTGGCTGTGTTCTTCCTGATTGTGCTGCGTCCTGTGCTGCGCGTGTTCTTTGCCGCTGGCAAGAAGCGCAAGCCAGGTTACAACGCGATGTGCATGATGGTCGTCGGCGCGTTGCTCACAGGCATGATGGAGAGCCAGCCGCTGATGGCGATGACGGCGGTTAATATGTCGCTGTTTGTCGCGTTGGCGCTGCTTGTTGCGCGGAGCCATGAACTCAAGGACGAGGGCTGATTCAAACGTGCAGCCGGAGCGTTTTGCGCTCCGGCTTTTATGATGGACAGGTGAAGTTCTTGTAAAAAGTCCTCTGCATGTGTTATAATAAAAGTTACGAACATGAACACAACACCCGGAGGGGGATTTTGATGATGAAGAAACGGGCGATGGCGCTGCTGCTGGGCGTGATGATGCTCCTTGCCGCTGGTGCACTGGCACAGGGGGCGACGTATGTCTTTCCGTACGAGGGCTTCCGCTATACGCAGAGCGAAGCGGAAACCGTGCTCACGCAGACGAATCTGCATGAACATGAGGAGCTGATTGCCTCGCTGGGCACGACGAAGGAAGCCATCCTCGCAAGCTATATGGCCTCCGGCATTGTTATGGAGGTGCTCACGCAGGATGGCGGCCAGATCGCGGTGAGCGTCGCTGACGCCGGAGATTTTTCCGACGTGCAGTGGATGTCTGAGATCGGCGGGGAACGGCTGGAGGCGTTCAGGGCGCTCTTTGAGGACAGCGGTCTCTATGAAACGGTTGATCTGACCGATACCGAGCCGGTCTGTGTGCGCCTGACCAGCTCGGCGATGTATGCGTCCATGCCAGTGTATTCGCTGCGTTACGCGATGCTGCATCTGGGCCGCCTGTACATGATCACACAGACCATCGTGGGCCGTGCGCCGGAGAGCGCAGACGACGTGCGCATAGCCGAGGTGCTCTCGGGTATGAAGCTGCTCTCCACAGTGTCCGATCCGACGCCGGAACCCACGCCTGTGCCGACCCCGACCCCGGCGCCGACGCCTGTGCCCACGCCCGGCATTGCCGAAGTGCTGGCCAGCGACGGCACAATGGAAGTCAGCGGCGTGCCGGCCTATACGAATAACCCGCGTATCACCGTTTCCGGCGTGACCGATCCGTCCGCCGAGGTGCGTGTGGCGGTGGATGACCGCACGCTTGGCACGGTGACGGCCAGAAAGGACGGCAGCTTCTCGCTGGATGTGACGCTGCCTGCGGATGGCGAGCAGACGCTGGCGGTCATGACCGATACAGCGGAGGTTATGCTTGCCGTGCACTATGAGATGCCGATGGCTAAGCTGATCATCACCGAGCCGGAGACGCCGAATTTCACCGGTGAATATGTCATGGTGCGCGGCGTGACGGAGCCTAATGCGACGGTCTATATCGCCGGCAAGGGCATGAACGCCAATGTCAAGGCCAATAAGAACGGCGATTTCTCTATGCGCGTCTTTATAGAAGACGAGGGCGAGCAGACCTTCACGCTGCGTTCGAAGCTCAAGAATTATCGTGAAAATACGATGGAAATCACGCTCAGACGTGAGTTTACCCTGCGCGAGGGTATTGCTGATTTCCGCAGGAGCCTGATCGCCGTGGAATATGCGCAGCTGGCGAAGGCGCCGGAGCAGTATATCGGAAAGCACTTCTCCTATCGCGGCAAGGTCATGGCCTTTACCGATTACGACGGCAGGGCTTGCGCGCTGGTGTGCGTAGAAAACCCGACCGTCGGCAAATGGTATGCGCCCGTCTGGGCGGTGCTCAGCGGTGAGGCGGAGGGTCTTGCCGAGGGCAGCATTGCGACGTTCTATCTCGTCGGCGAAGGACTGACCCTGCCGGCAGACGGCGAATACACCGAGGACGGCGCAGCAGCGGAAGCGCCGGTCGCCGTGGCCAGATACATCACGGAGATCAAATAAGGCGTACAGCAGCCGAAAGAGCAGATACGCATAAGCGACAAAAACTGAGAGCCGGGGTTTTCCGGCTCTTTTTTCTTTGTGTATATGATCCCGGAGTTTACGACGGCGAAACTGAAAGGCTGAAAACATGGATTTCGGTTTAGAAAACGTAAATCCTGCGTCATGTCTTACTGTTGCTGTAAAACTAAACAATATCAGGAAAAATGTGGGTTGTCGCCGAATGACCGCGGAGAAAAACCGAACATTTCCAAGAAAATGGACAGAAGATTTTCAAGATATATTGACATGATGCGGATTATATGCTTTAATCTGCATCGTAGATTAACCTGAAGTTATGTATTACTAAACCAAAGGGGGATTTTCCGTGGAGATCAACATCGGCGAGAAGCTGCGCAGCCTGCGTCAGAAAAACAACCTGACGCAGAAGGAACTGGCGGATCGCTGCGAATTGTCCAAGGGTTTTATTTCCCAGCTGGAGAGCAACCAGACGTCGCCGTCTCTTTCGACGCTGGAGGACATCCTGACAACGCTGGGCAGCTCGTTTCACGAGTTCTTCTCGGATGAGCAGGGAGATAATCCCGTCTGCCGCAAGGAGGACGTATTCATCAAGGAGAATGACGAAGGCGTGACGATCCACTGGCTGATTCCCAATGCGCAGAAGAAGGATATTGAGCCGATTCTGGTGACGATTGAACCGGGCGCAAAGACGGAGACGGATCTGCCGCATATGGGCGAGGAATTCGGACATGTGCTCTCTGGCGCGGTGACACTGGTGCTGGGCGAGAAGAGCTACCGCGTGCGCAAGGGCGACAGCTTCTCGTACAAGCCGAATGTACAGCACTATCTGCACAACACCGGCAAGACGCCGGCGAGCGTGATCTGGGTTTGCACGCCGCCGAACTTTTGATGAAATAATCAATGTGCCTGCGGCGCAGTACGCGCTGCGCTAAGGAGACGCGCTGCGCTGAGGAGACGCGCTGCGCTGAGGAGACGCGCTGCGCTGTGCCCAGAAGGATGAGGAGGGGCTCCTCGCCCCTCCTACATCCCTCTGGACTCCCATACCACCCTCGAACGCTGGGGAGGTATAAGGGACTTTGAGCAGCGAAGATTCGTTTCCGGCGTACGCGTGCGACGGAGTCGCAACTGTGCTTTTGCGCAGGGGCTGGATTGAAGTACACGCGGCTTAAATCGAATGATGGAGACAAACAAAGTTTGCCATGATCAGCTGCTTAAAGCAGCCGCGAAGTGGACTGGAGCCGAGCGCGTCCTGTGGACGCAATCAGCGAGGCGGAACGTCGGGAATCGCAAGGAGCGGCAGAATGCCGCGACTATGCGAGTTCCCCGGAAGAAGGGGTTCGGGGACAATGTCCCCGAGCGGGGATTGGGGCGGCAGCCCCAAAGAAGGAGGACCGGAATATGGAAAATGCGATCCTTTCGATCAAGAATCTGCGCGTCGTCTTTGAGGATGGCTTTGTGGCCCTGGGCGGCGTGAGCATCGATATCGGCAAGAACGAGTTTGTGACGCTGCTGGGCCCGTCGGGCTGCGGCAAGACGACGCTGCTTCGGTGCATCGGCGGCTTTGAGCGCCCATCCAGCGGCGAGATCCTCTATAAGGGCAAGGATATCATTCCGCTGCCGCCGTATAAGCGCGCGATCAATACGGTATTCCAGCGCTATGCGCTCTTCCCGCATCTGAATGTGGCGCAGAACGTGGCCTTCGGTCCGGATCTGCGCGGCGAGGACAAGCAGAAGACCGCGCGCGAGGTGAGCCGCATGCTGGAGATGGTCGGACTTGCCGGCTATGAAAAGCGCAAGATCAGCTCCCTATCCGGCGGTCAGCAGCAGCGCGTGGCGATTGCGCGCGCGCTGATCAACAAGCCGGACGTCCTGCTGCTGGATGAGCCGCTGGCCGCGCTGGACCTGAAGCTGCGCCGCGAGATGCAGCTTGAACTGAAACGCATCCAGCGCGAGAGCGGCATCACGTTTATTTTCGTCACGCACGATCAGGAGGAGGCGCTCACCATGAGCGACCGCGTGGCCGTCATGCGCTCGGGAGAGATCCTGCAGCTGGGCACGCCGGAGGATATCTATAACGAGCCGCAGAGCGCATTCGTGGCAGACTTCATCGGCGACAGCAATATCCTGCCGGGCACGATGGTGTGCGACCGGAAGGTGCGCTTCCTCAACTGCGAGTTTGCCTGCGTGGACGAGGGCTTCGGCGAGCAGGCCGAGGTCGATATCGTCGTGCGTCCGGAGGATCTCAAGCTGAGACCGATGGAGGACAAGCTCGAGAACGTGCCGCAGGGCGTGGTGGAGAGCCTGCTGTTCAAGGGCGTGCACTACGAGATGAAGGTGCGCTCGGGCGAAACGGTGCTGCTGGTGCATTCCACGCATGCGCGCCAGGTAGGCACGCGCGTGAAGCTGTTTGTTGCGCCGGAGGATATTCAGGTCATGCACAAGAGCGACTGCTCGCCGGACGTGCTCAAGAAGCATGCGGACCGCGCGAAATAAGGAGGGCCTGCGATGATGAGAAGCAAGGCGCTGACCGTGCCGTTTGTCCTGTGGGCGATGATCTTCATCGTCGTTCCGCTGGTGATGATTGTGTGGTACGGCGTGACGGTGGAGGAGCCGGTTCCCTACACGGAGATCGTGATGGAGGATGGAAGCGTGATCTACGAGCTGGAGGACGGCTCGCATACCACGGAAAAACCGTGGCAGAAGCGCGCGGTTGTCTCGCTGGATAACTTCAAGCGCATGCTTGAGCCGACGTATTTAAGGCTGTTGCTGCGCAGCCTTAAGGTCGCTGTGATCACCACGATCATCTGCCTGCTGCTGGGCTATCCTGTGGCGCTGATCCTGACGGGCAGAGATTTCAAGCGGCCGGCGCTGTGGCTGATGCTGCTGATTCTGCCGATGTGGATGAACTTCCTGCTGCGCACCTATTCCTGGATGAGCATTCTGGAAAACTCCGGTATCCTTAACAGCTGGATCACCATGCTGCGCGAAGCGATCCCTGCGCTGGACGAATGGCTGCTTTCCAAGGGCGTGCGCCGCAGGATCATCTTCCTGTATAACGAGAACGCCGTCATCCTGGGCATGGTCTATAACTATCTGAGCTTCATGATCATGCCGATCTATACCGTCATTGAAAAGATTGACAAGAGCATGCTGGAAGCCGCTGCCGATCTGGGCGCAAGCCCGGCCAAGAGCTTTCTGCGCGTGACGCTGCCCTATTCCCTGCCGGGCGTGCTGGAGGGCATCACGATGGTGTTCGTTCCGGCGGTAACGACGTTTGTCATCAGTCAGCTGATGGGCGGCGGCAAGGTGCCGCTGATCGGTGATATCATTCAGAATCAGTTCGGCAAGAGCAGTGACTGGCACTTCGGCGCGACGCTGTCGCTGCTGGTGATGGTGGTTGTGCTCGCGTTCATGGGCGCGCTGAACAACATCGATAAGGAGGACGAGCAGACGAAGGAGGTGCGCATCTTCTGATGAAAAAGCTGAGGAAAGCGTATATCTATCTGATTATGGCGTTTCTCTACGCGCCGATCGTCATGCTGATTCTCTACTCGTTCAACAACAGCAAGTCCCGCGCGCAGTGGGGCGGCTTTACGCTCAAGTGGTATCGCGAGCTGTTCACCGACGAGGCGATCATGGGCGCGCTGGGCACGACGCTGTCCATAGGCTTTCTGGCGGCGGCGATCTCTACGGTGCTGGGTACGTTCGGCGCGATTGCGCTGTTCCAGATGAAGCGCCGCCCGCGTCAGGCGATGATGTCCGTCATCAACCTGCCGATGCTCAACTCAGAGGTTGTCACCGGCGTTTCGCTGATGCTGCTCTATGCCATGGCGCATATTCAGCTGGGCTATGTCACGCTGCTGCTCTCGCATATCGCGTTCTGCGTGCCTTACGTGGTGCTGAGCGTCATGCCCAAGCTGCGCCAGCTCGACCCGAACCTCGCAGAAGCGGCGCAGGATCTGGGCGCGACGCCCATGCAGGGCTTCCTGCGCGTGATCCTGCCGGACATCATGCCCGGCGTATTCTCCGGCTTCATCATGGCGCTGACGATGTCCATCGACGACTTCGTCGTCAGCTTCTTCACGACGGGCTCGGGCGTTTCCAATCTGTCCATCACCATCTACACCATGGCCAAGCGCGGCATCTCTCCGAAGATCAACGCGCTGTCCACGCTGATCTTCGGCTGCGTGTTTGTGCTGCTCATCGGCATCAATCTGCAGGATCTGCGCAAGGATCCGCGCAGCCAGGATAAGGTCGACAAGGTGCGCATTCCGTACTGACGGGAGGAAAGCGATGAAAACAATTTTGAAGAAAAAGGGCTTCTGGATCCTCCTTGCGGTCATTGCCGTCTTCGTGTATCTGGCCTTCGGCGGCAGCGGCGAGCCGGCTGACGATGCCGATGTGATCGAAGAAGAGGAGAGCGAGCCGTTTGTGGTCATGCCGGAAAATCCGGTGAAGATGACCGGCGAGACGATCTCCGTGTACAACTGGGGCGACTACATCGACAGCGAAGTGATCGACGTCTTCGAGGCGGAGACCGGCATCAAGGTGATCTACGAGACATTCGAGACGAACGAGGATATGTACGCCAAGATCGCCATGGGCGGCTCAAGCTATGATGTGATTATCCCAAGCGATTACATGATCGAGAGGATGATTCAGGAGGAGCTGCTCCAGCCGGTCAACTGGAACAACGTGCCCAATGTGAAGAATATCGATCCCAGATTCACGCACGAGAGTTATGATCCGGAGTTCAAGTACAGCGTGCCGTATACGTGGGGCACGATGGGCCTGCTCTATAACACGGAAACCGTGCTCGAGGCGCCGGACAGCTGGGAGATTCTGCTCGACGACGAATACAAGATGGACATGTTCATGCTCAATGCGCCGCGCGATACCATGGCCATCGCGCTGGTGATGGCGGGGCATGACCTCAACTCGATTGAGCCGGGCGATCTGGCGGACGCCAAAAAGCTGCTCATCGATCAGAAGCCGCTGGTGCTGGCTTACGTGGTCGACGAGGTGAAGGACAAGATGATCGCGGGCGAGGCGTCGGTGGCGCTGGTGTGGAGCGGCGACGCAACATTCTGCATGAGCGAGAGCGATACGCTGAACTACGTCGTGCCCAGAGAAGGCAGCAACATCTTCTACGATTCGATGTGCATTCCGCATAATGCGCGCAACGTATCCGGCGCGGAGAAATTTATCGATTTCATGTGCCGGGCAGACGTTGCGGCGGCGAACTACGATTATGTCGGCTATGCGATCCCGAATACGGCGGCTATTGAGCTGTGGGGCGCGGAGGAATACAATGCCTCTCCGGTGAATAATCCGCCGCAGGAGACGCTGGACAAGTGTCAGGTATTCAGGTATCTGGGCGATAATACCAAGCTGTATGACCAGATCTGGACGGAGATCATCTCCGAATTCTAAAGAAATATTATAAACCGGAGCAAAGTGAAAAAGGGCCTGGGGACGATGTCCCCAGACCCTTTTGCGTCGAGCCGGTTTAAGCGACAAGCCGGTCGCAGGCGCCCTGCACCATCGTATAGAGCGCGGGGAAGAAACCCTCGCCGATATCGCCGATATTGAGAATCGACAGATACATCAACTGAATCACAGCCAGCACGATTTCGTCCGGCTGCGTGAAGCGGATGCGGGCTTCGCGCAGCGCGTCGAATATTCCGCGGGAGGAGGTCAGGCAATGCGCGCGCGCCTGCTGCATGGGCAGAAAGTCGTTGAGATACTGCAGATCCTCCTTCAGAAAACGGACGATTCCCAGCTGATGGATGGACTCAAAGACGGCATAGACAAACCGCGCAGCCCGTTCCTTGTTGGAAAGATCGCCGCAGGAGGAAAGCGTCTGCTGTGCGCCGGAGAGGATCATGTCCTCCCACTGCGCGGCAATCTCGAAGAAGAGTTGCTCCTTGCTCTCGTAGAACTTGTAAAACGAGGACTTTGAAATGCCGGCTTCAGAGGTCAGCGTGTCCAGCGACGTCTTGATTACGCCGTCACAGATTGCATGTCGCTGCGCGCTCTGCCTGAGGCGCTCACGGATCTGACGGCGCTGTTCATCGGTGAAGGGAAGCGCCATATCGTTGTCACCTCCTGATCGGATTGTGCTGCGCTCAGGGCAGCGTCACGGTTGCATTCATGCCCGGCAGAATATTTGCGCCCGGCGCGGCGGTGATGCGCACGTCGAAATACGTCGCATTCTGGCGCGCCGTGCCGACGGGCCGGATCTCGGTGACCGTGCCGGTAAACGTCTGCTCGCCATAGGCGTCCAGCGTGTAGGAGAGCACGTCGCCCACACGGATGCCGGCAAGATCCAGCTCGTCCACCTCGGCGCTCAGCTCCAACGTGCTCAGATCCGCAATCTCGCACAGCAGCATGCCGCGGTACACCTGTGCGCCGGAGCCGGCCTGCATCAGCGTCACCGCGCCGGAAACAGGCGCCTGAATCTGGCAGGATGCGCCCTTTTCGCTCTGCGCGTCGATCATCTCAAAGAGCAGATCGCCCGCAGCGACCTTGTCGCCCGGCTGAACGTGTACCTTCGCCACGCGGCCTGTGCCGCTCACGCTTACATCCTGATAGCGCTTCACCTTGCCGCGGCCGGTTTCGCTGTCATAGGGCATGGAGCTCTCGCGGAAACAGCGGACGGTATCATCCACATCGTAGCTGCCTTCGAGGATCTCGACAACGTACTTTTTGCCGCTCACGCTGACGACGCGGCCCTTGCCTTTTTCACTGTTGCACTTGAGATAGAGCGTTTCGCCTGCGTGCAGATAGCGGTTGTCGTCGTCATCATAGGCGTCGCCGGTGTCCGCATCGATGTAGAGCGCAAGCTCCGGCTCAATCACGGCCAGCGCGCCGTAGCGGCTGATCACACCGTCTGCGTCGTCGCCTTCGCTTGCCAGCACGGCAGCGACCGTGCCAGCCTGCTTGGCATAAACCGGAATGGTATCGATCTCAAAGAGCACGTCGCCTGCTGTGACGGACTCGCCTGCCGTCAGGTTGAACGGACGCAGCGTGCCGGCAAACGGCGCGGTGATTTTGATGGTTTCGGAGGCAACGATGGATGCGTTGGCGGTTGCGCCCAGCGCGCAGGCGCTGATCAGGGTCAGACAGAGAATGAGCGCGACGAAAACGGACAGCTTGGTCTTCATGGCAATGTTCCTTTCTGAAATGAAAATCGATATTTAATGCCTGCGGGCAGGACCTCATCCGTCATGCCTTCGGCATGCCACCTTCCCCAGAGGGGAAGGTCAATTTTCTCGCGGAGGATAATATCCGCCCATGAATAGCATCTTTAATCCGCCGCGAAGCGAGGAAGGGAGTTTGAGGGATGAAATCCCTCAAGCAGGTTTTAGGGCGGCAGCCCTAACGTTCCTTACTCCACGGACTTGAGCGCTTCAACCATGTCAATCGTGCGCACCTTACGCGTGAGCAGACGCTGGATCAGCTGGGAGAAGCAGTAAGTGACGATGCAGGCGATGAGCACGGATTTGACCGTCGGTACGCCGGGATAGAAGCCGGTCTCCGGCTCGCAGGCGTGCATAACGATGTCGGTGAGCAGAATACCCGGGCCGATCCCCGCGAGCACGCCCAGAACTGAAATGATCGTGTTCTCGCGCAGGATCAATTTGCGGATTTCCTTCTGATGATAGCCGAGCACCTTGAGCGTTGCGTATTCACGGATGCGCTCCACGAAGTTCATCAGGCCCATGTTGTAGCAGATGACGAACGCCAGCGCCAGCGCGATGAATGTGAGAATTGCAAAGACGGCAGAGAGCGTGTCGAGCATCTGAAGCATCTCGGAGACCTGCGTGTGCGGATCATGAATCTGGTCGACCTCATCCAGACTGTCCAGCTGGGCCATGCAGCGCTCGCCCGGGCCCTGAATCTGGATTGCCGTCGGTCTGAACTCGCCCTTGCGCAGCGATTCCCACATCGAGCGATTCATGTATACGCCCTGGGAAACGTTGTTTTCCACGATTTGACCAATTATCATGCGGACAGGCTCGTCGTCGCCGGGCAGATAGAGTTTCACTTCGTCGCCCGGAGCAAGCGAGAGCGTCTGGGAGAGCTTGTAGGTGACGGCGAGACGGTCATCCTCAAGCGCGATGAGCGCGTGATCTTTGCCCAGATGCTGCATCGTCTGGTTATCGCCAAGAATGCTCAGGCGCGTTGTACGCGAGCCGGCAGCTGCGCGCAGCGAAACCGAGGTGTCCATCACGCACTCGACCACATCCGCGTCAATGCGCTGCTCGTAGCTCTCGGCTGTGCCGACTTCGCCCGCGAGGCTGGCATACAGATCGTAGCGCATGGTGCCGTAGTAGTAGTTTTCCGTCAGGCTCATGACCGAGTCCTGCAGGCCCAGCGATGTGATGATGAGCATCGTGCAGCACAGAAGGCCTACCAGCGACATAAACGTGCGCAGCTTGTTGCGCAGCAGATTGCGCACGATCATCTTGGCATTGAAGGACAGGCGAGACCAGATGAACGTGATGCGCTCAAAGAGAATGCGTTTGCCGTCCTTGGGCGGTTTGGGCCGAAGCAGAGCGGCAGTCGTCTCTCTGGCGGCTTGGCGGTAAGTGAAATAGCAGATGCCCACGCTCATGGCGACCGTAAGACCAACCATGCCCCAGGCGGGCAGCGAGATCGGCGGCTCAAGCTGATAGGGCATCTCGCTCTGTCCCAGCAGCGCATCCCAGAGCATGTAGGGCAGGGTATGATGGGCGATCACGGTGCCCAATACGCCGCCCAGCAGCGACGGGACGACTGCATAGGAGAGATAGTGGTTTCGGATCTTCGAAGCCGAAAAGCCCAGCGCCTTGAGCGTGCCCATCTGCATGCGCTGATTGTCGATCATGCGCGAGAGCGTCGTCATCACGATCAGGCCGGCAACGGCATAGGCGAGCACAGGGAAGATGTAGGTC
This sequence comes from Clostridia bacterium, assembly GCA_017545905.1. Classification (GTDB taxonomy): domain Bacteria; phylum Bacillota; class Clostridia; order Christensenellales; family Aristaeellaceae; genus Ventricola. The sequence continues at coordinate 29,750 of JAFWXL010000017.1, forward strand.
ATGTTTTCAAACATCTTCGCATCGCCGGTCGCACGGGCGGTGGAGTTGTGTGCGCCGCGATCCACGACCAGCGCATCCGGCAGCAGCTGCTGGATGGCACGCTGTACGTCGTCCTCGTCGGCGTCTTCGTCAAGGGTGATCACAACCTGCGTCAGCGGCAGAACGGGCATCGCACAGGCATTGATGAGGATGTAGCCATAGGTTGTGGGATCAGCCGCCACGCCGTTGGAGACGACGATGTATTCCGGGCTGACGACGACGCCGCGGATGACGAACGAATATTCCGCGCCGTTCAGCTTCACGGTGATGCGGTCGCCCAGGCCGAGGCCGTGCGTCTTGGCAAAGCGCTCCTCAATCAGGCAGCCGCGCCTGTCGCCGGGATCCAGCAGCGCGCCTTCGCGCACAAGCGGCAGGTTGATGTCCATCCCGCCGTCGTAGGCCGTGACGCAGACGGTTACGTCATCGCCCAGCGTCGATTCCAGATCGCGCGTTGCGCGGGCGCACAGATCGTCCACGCCGCTAAGCGAGGAGAGCTTGTTCAGCGCAGCCCTGTCCGCGCTGGGCAGCGTCACCCAGAAGTCCGCCAGATTGTTTTCCTCAAAGTAGACGTCCACGGTTGTTTTCATCATGCGCGCCGTGCCGTCCAGCGCGGAGAAGGCAAACGAGCCGATCATGCATAGCACGATGATGGAGAGAAACTGCATCGCGGCGCGGCTCATGTCGCGATAGAGCTTTTTTTTCAGCGTGTTTTTTATTCGCGCCAAAGCGCATCACCTCCGTTGATCAAACATCGTGTTCTGTTTACCATTGGATGTCCTCAACGTTGGCCGGATGCTCGTTGATCTCGATGGATTCGATGCCGCCGTTTTTGATGCGGATGACGCGATTGCCCAGCGGGGCGATCATCGCATTGTGGGTGATAATGACGACGGTTGCGTTGTAGGTCTTGCAGACGTCCTTGAGCAGGGAAAGCACCTGCACGCCCGTCTTGGAGTCCAGCGCGCCGGTGGGTTCATCGCATAGAAGCAGCGCCGGATTCTTGCACAGCGCGCGCGCGATGGACACGCGCTGCTGCTCGCCGCCGGAAAGCTGCGCCGGGAAATTGCGCAGGCGCTCGCCAAGCCCTACCTGCTCCATCACTGTTTTGGGATCCAGCGCATGATCGCGGCAGACCTGACGCGCCAGCTCGACGTTTTCCAGCGCCGTCAGGTTGGGCATCAGGTTGTAAAACTGGAAGACGAAGCCCACGTCGTGGCGGCGGTACTGCGTCAGCTGCGGTCCGCGCATGCCGGTGATCTCCTTGCCGTCGACGATGATATGGCCGCTGGTCGCCTTGTCCATGCCGCCCAGCAGATTGAGCACGGTCGTCTTGCCCGCGCCAGACGGGCCGAGCACCACGCAGAACTCGCCCTTCTCGATGGTGAAATTGACATTGTCCACAGCCTTGACGACGGTGTCGCCTGTCTGATAATGCTTGCAGACGTTTTCAAAGGTGATATAACCCACTTGAACATCCTCCCGATTGTCAGGATCAAAGGATAAAAACGTAAAAACGGTTTTGTTTTTATGTTTTTATTATAGGCGCTGCGCGGGGTGCGTGTCAATTCAGATTCGGCAAAATCTGTTGACCCGAAAACAAATCTGTTTGCAATATGATTCCTTCGAAAGGTACGTTTTCTCCCTTTACACTGATATGAAAAGTCATGTATAATGATATATGGAATATTCTGCATCACACAATCTGTATATACAGGAGGTACCTGAGCATGCAGCCCAATATCAAGTGGCTCGACGATCCGCGCGTGTATCGCGTCGGTCAGCTCGACGCTCACAGCGATCATCTATACTACGAGACCGAGGCGGACGCCAAGGCCGGCACTCAGACGCTATGCCAGTCGCTTGACGGCGTGTGGAAGTTTGCCTATTCCGTCAACGCGGCTTCCCGTCCAGTCAATTTCTACGAGGAAGGCTACGACGTAACTTCCTTTGATGACATCACCGTCCCGGGCCATATCGAAATGGCCGGCTATGACAAGATCCACTACATCAATACGATGTATCCGTGGGAGGGCCATTATTATCGCCGTCCGGCGTTTTCCGGCATGCCGGGCGCTGTGATGGAGGGGCAGTTCTCCGAGGCGGATTACAATCCGGTCGGCTCTTATGTCTGCAAGTTTGACCTGAATGAGAGCCTGCGCGGCAAGCGTGTGATCGTGCGCTTTGAGGGCGTGGAGCAGGCGATGTATGTCTGGCTCAACGGCACGTTCCTTGGCTACGCTGAGGATACCTTTACCCCCTCCGAGTTCGATCTCACCGACGCCATCCGCGAGACGGGCAATACCCTGTGCGTGGAGGTTCATAAGCGCTCCACCGCCGCTTATCTTGAGGATCAGGACTTCTTCCGCTTCTTCGGCATTTTCCGCAGCGTCAGCCTGCTGGCCAGGCCGAAGGCGCATGTGGAGGATCTGTGGGCCAAGCCTGCGGTCGATCTGAAGACCCTGGCGGGCAAGGTCAGCGTTGATCTCAAGCTCAGCGGCCGCGCTGTGAAGGTCGCTGCGTGCGTGAAGGACGGCGAGACCGTTCTGGCGAGCGCCGAGGCCTATGCCGAGGAGAAGATGACGCTGGACATGGAGATGGAAGGCGCCGTGAAGCTCTGGCACAACCATCATCCGAACCTCTATACCCTCGAAATCCGCCTGCTGAACGAAAACGGCGAACTCATCGAGATCGTGTCGCAGCCCATCGGCTTCCGCAGGATTGAGATCGTGAACAAGGTCATGATGCTCAACGGCGAGCGCCTTGTCATCAACGGCGTGAACCGTCACGAGTGGAACTGCCGCTCCGGCCGCGTGATCACCGACGAAGACGAAATCTGGGATGTCGACTGCATGCTGCGCAACAACATCAATGCCGTGCGCACCTGCCATTATCCGGATCGCCTGTCCTTCTATCGCCGCTGTGATGAGGCTGGTATCTACATGATGAGCGAGACCAACCTCGAAACGCACGGCTCCTGGCAGAAGGCCGGCATGGTCGAGCCGAGCTGGAATGTTCCGGGCAGCAATGACGCCTGGGAGGGCGTCGTGCTTGACCGCGCGAAGACCAACTTTGAAACCTTCAAGAATCACGTGTCCATCCTGTTCTGGTCCCTGGGCAATGAGTCCTACGCGGGTCAGGTGCTGCTGAAGATGAACAAGTTCTTCAAGGAGACCGACCCGAGCCGTCTGGTACACTACGAAGGCGTGGTTCATGTGGACGAGCTCAAGCCGCATATCTCCGACGTGGAGAGCCACATGTACAGCTCCCCGGCGAAGGTCAAGGCCTATCTGGACAACGATCCGCCCAAGCCGTTCCTGCATTGCGAGTACATGCACGACATGGGCAACTCCCTGGGCGGTCTGGGATCCTACTATGAGCTGGTAGACAGCTATGCGATGATGCAGGGCGGCTATATCTGGGACTACATCGACCAGGCCATCATGGTCAGGGATGAAGTGACCGGCCGTGAAGTGCTCCGCTACGGCGGTGACTTTGACGACCGTCCATCCGATTATGAGTTCTCCGGCAACGGCATCGTCTTTGCGGACAGAACCGAGAAGCCTGCGATTCAGGAGGTTAAGTATTACTATGGACTGCACAAATAAGATTCAGATCGTCTACGGCGACCTGACCCTCGGCGTGGGCGGCAAGGACTGGTATGTGATCTTCAATTATGGCCGCGGCGGCATCGAGTCCATCGTGACCGGCGGCCGCGAGTGGCTGTACCGCTCCCCGCAGCCGACCTTCTGGCGCGCGCTGACGGACAATGACCGCGGTAGCCGCTTCCATCTCAAGAGCGGCTGCTGGCTGGCGGCGGATACCTTCATCAAGCAGACCGGCGCGTCTGTTGCCATCGACGGTAAGCCGATCGCCATGCCCATCGCGCCGGAGAATAACAAGTATTCCCCGGTCGAATATGCCGAGTCTGCTGCGGTTACCTTTGAATTTGAGACTCTGACCGTTCCGGCGGCGAAGGTGAGCGTCACCTACACCGCGACCTGCGAAGGCGTGAACGTGAAGGCGAAGTACTTTGGTCAGGAAGGCCTGCCGCAGCTGCCGGTGTTCGGCCTGCGCATGATCATGCCGACCCAGGCGACCGGCTTCACCTACGAGGGCCTCTCCGGCGAGACCTATCCCGACCGCATGGCCGGCGGCGTCGAGGGCGTGTACGAGGTCAAGGGCCTGCCGGTCACGCCGTACATGGTTCCGCAGGACTGCGGCATGCACATGCAGACCAAGTGGGTCGAGATTCACCGCAATACCCAGCTGGCCAACCATGTTGCCCCGGCTGCGAGCAGCCTGAAGATCACGATGGACGACAAGCCCTTCGCGTTCTCCTGCCTGCCCTATACCGCCGAAGAGCTTGAGAATGCGACCCATCACGAGGAGCTTCCGCCGGCTCGCCGCACCGTGCTGTGCGTCTACGGCGCTGTTCGCGGCGTGGGCGGCATCGACTCCTGGGGCTCCGACGTCGAGGAAGCCTATCACGTCAGCGCACAGCAGGATCACGAGTTCTCCTTCAACATCGCGCTGTAATGGGGGCTGTTGGGGCTGCCGATCCGGGAAGCCGGCATAGTCGCGCAAGCGCTCCTTGCCGTTTCCGACGCTCCGCCTGCCTGTTTCGCCCACTGGGCGCGGCAGGCTCCGGTCCCAAACCCGCCTGAGGGATTTCCATCTCCTCGCTCGACA
>JAFWXL010000018.1 GCA_017545905.1 Clostridia bacterium
GAGGGTGGTCTCGTAGTCGCCGGAGGCGGCGGTCACGACGGTCACCGGCACGCCGGTCTTCTCGGTGTAGACCTTGGCCAGCTCCTGCCACTGAGCATCCTGCTCGGGCTTGAAGTTGAGGTAGTAGACGGAGGCGTCAGCACAGGCGGCGGTGGCAAGAGCCAGGCACAGCACCAGCGCGAGAGCCAGGGCGATGATCTTCTTCATAATCAAAGATCTCCTTCCAAATAATATTCTGTACGGGTGGCGTCTCAGCCTCCCGCAAGCAGCTGCTTGGGGCGAAGGACAGGCGGCAGAATCTTCGGAAACGTTTCCGAAGATGCGCATAATTCCCTTCTGTGTCAAATATTATAAATTGCATGTGTAAACTTGTCAATAGCGAATTAAGAGAATCCACTTGTATACTACAAGATTCACAAATTCGTCTGATGTCTGACAAAGAGAAGCAATTTTCCGGGACGGATTGAAAAAAACGCCGGTATCCGCTATAATATACAGGTTAAATCAATAATATGGAAGCGTATGCGCAGTGCGCATATGGGACTTTGGAGGAATGCATATATGAAACTCGGCGTCGTCGGTCTGCCCAACGTCGGCAAGTCCACCCTGTTCAACGCGATCACCAAGGCCGGCGCGGAAGCGGCCAACTATCCCTTCTGCACCATCGAGCCCAACACCGGCATGGTCGCCGTACCGGATGAGCGACTGGAAAAGCTGGCTGTGATGTACAATCCCAAGAAGAAGACCCCGGCCGTCATCGAGTTTGTCGATATTGCGGGTCTGGTCAAGGGCGCCAGCCACGGCGAGGGCCTGGGCAACAAGTTCCTCAGCCACATCCGCGAGTGCGAGGCGATCGTGCACGTAGTGCGCTGCTTTGAGGATGCGGACATCATCCGCCATGCAGACAGCCTGAATCCGCAGCACGATATCGAAACGATCAACCTTGAGCTCATCGCCGCTGACCGCGACACCGTCGCCAAGCGCGCAGAGCGCGCCACCAAGATGCTCAAGACCGGCGACAAGAAATTCGCCGAGGAGAGCGAACTGGGCAACAAGCTGCTTGCCCATCTGGACAACCTGCAGCCCGCACGCACCTGCCCGATGACCGAGAAGGAGCGCGAGATTGCGCGCGAGTGGTTCCTGCTGACCACCAAGCCGGTCATCTATGCCTGCAACATCAAGGAAGACGATCTGGGTAAGGAAGAGGATTCCATCCCGGGCGTGCTGGACGTCAAGGCCATCGCCAAGGAAGAGAATGCCAAGGTGCTGGTCATCTCCGCGAAGATCGAAGAGGATATCGCGCAGATGGACGAGGAAGAGAAGGCGATGTTCCTGGAGGAACTGGGCATCGGCAAGAGCGGCCTGGACCGCCTGATCGCCGAGGGCTATGATCTGCTGGGCCTGATCTCCTTCCTGACCGCGGGCGCTGACGAGTGCCGCGCGTGGACGATCAAGAAGGGAACCAAGGCGCCGCAGGCCGCCGGCAAGATTCATTCTGATTTTGAGCGCGGCTTCATCCGCGCGGAGATCGTCGCCTTTGCCGATCTGGAGGCGAACGGCACTATGCTCGCCTGCAAGGAGAAGGGCCTTGTCCGCTCCGAGGGCAAGGAATACGTGATGAACGACGGCGATGTGACGCTGTTCCGCTTCAACGTCTAAGCGGGGGAGTCCCTGCCGCCGGTGACCTTCGGCTTGCTCCAAACAGCGCCGCTCGGGCAGAAGGCCCTCCGGCGCTCTGCCGGGCAGGCATGCATGTTTTCCGGTTCCAAACCTGCTGATCAGAATCGAACAACCCGCAGCTGGCTTTCCGCTGCGGGTTGTTTTCATTTCAATTGTATTTCTGCAGAAAAAAAGGACGCGTGTGCGTCCCTCTGGTCATCAATCCTGGTTTTTCGCATATTCCTGCATATGGCGCTTGATTGCTTCGAAGGTTTCGTCGCTGAGATCGTGCTCGATCTTGCAGGCGTCGTGCATGGCGGTTTCCCGGCTGACGCCGAGCATCATCAGCATGCTGGTGAGCAGCTCGTGGCGTTCGTACATCTGCGAGGCGATTTTCAGGCCTTCTTCGGTCAGATAGATGTGGTTTTCTTCGTTGACGGTGACCAGTCCATGCTCGCGCATCTGGCGCAGAACAATGGAAACCGTGGGACGGGAATAGGACAGATACGAGCAGATATCGATGGCATGCACCTCATTCTGCTGCCGGGAGAGGATGTAGATGGTTTCCAGATAATTTTCAATGGCTTCGGATACGGCCATGGGATCGCCTCCAGTCTGCTGCAGCATCATTGCCGACAGTTGTTACTGATCAGTTTATCATAATTCCCGAAATCAAACAACATACAAGATGAAATTTTAAAGATCACAACGGATATGAGGGGGCTCCTGGAAAGATAAAGCAAATTATGTAAAAAATATGTTTGACAGGGATAACAAACGGTGGTAAAATGAGTTGTCGTTAGAGGAATCAAACGAAATGAGGAAAGAATGGAGGAAGCTTTATGAACCTGACCAATGCCCAGGAGGGCAAGGAATACATCGTCAGGAGCATTGTGACGGACGATGAAGAGATGGATGCTTTCCTCTTTTCGCTCGGCTGCTATGCGGGCGAGCCGATCACGGTGGTTTCGCATCTGCGCGGCGGCTGCGTCGTATCCATCAAGGACGGACGCTACACCATCGACAAGCAGCTGGCAGCTGCAATAGAGATTTAACGAGTATGACCGGTTCGCGGGTTATCCGGGAACCGGTTTCCTTAAGCCAATTGGTTAGCTTGCGCTAACCATATACACAAGATATTCATTCTGTTCAGCAGAGAATATAGGAGGAGGATCCCATTATGAGAATTGCTTTTGCAGGCAACCCGAACAGCGGTAAGACAACCATGTACAACGCGCTTACCGGCCGCAACGAGCGCGTGGGCAACTGGGCCGGCGTCACCGTTGAAAAGAAGGAAGGCGCCATCAAAAAGGCATATTATGAGGGCAGCGAACAGCTGATTGCCGTCGATCTGCCGGGCGCGTATTCGATGTCCCCGTTCACATCCGAGGAGAGCGTGACCAGCTCCTATGTCAAGAATGAGAATCCGGATGCGATCGTCAACATCGTAGACGCGACCAACCTGAGCCGCAGCCTGTTCTTTACCACGCAGCTGCTGGAGCTGGGTATTCCGGTTGTCGTTGCACTCAACAAGAGCGACATCAACCAGAAGAAGGAAACCAAGATCGATGCAGATGCACTGTCGAAGGCGCTGGGCTGCCCGGTTGTGCAGACCATCTCCACATCTTCCGGCCATCAGGGCCTCGCCGACGTTGTCAAGGCGGCGGTTGCGCTCAAGGGCAAGGGCCAGGCTGCGCCGTACAGCCAGGGTGACGTCGATCTGACCAACAAGGCCGCGGTTGTCGAAGCGGACAAGAGGCGCTTTGATTTCGTGAACAAGATCGTTGCCAAGGTCGAGACCCGCAAGGTGCTCACCAGGGACAAGAGCTTTGACGATAAGATCGACGCTGTGCTGACCAACCCGATCGCGGGCATTGCGATCTTTGCCGTTGTGATGTTCCTCGTGTTCGATATTTCCCAGTCCACCTTCGGCCCGTTCCTGGCCGACACGCTGGTCGGCTGGATCGAGACCTTCCAGGAGATGGTCGCCGGCATGGTCGAAAATGCGCATCCGCTGCTGCAGGCCCTGCTGGTGGACGGCATCATCGGCGGCGTCGGCGCTGTCGTGGGCTTCCTGCCGCTGGTTATGGTCATGTACTTCCTGATCGCGCTGCTGGAGGACTGCGGCTATATGGCCCGCGTCACCGTCGTGCTCGACCCGATCTTCAAGAAGGTTGGTCTGTCCGGCAAGTCCGTCATCCCGTTTGTCATCGGTACCGGCTGCGCCATTCCGGGCGTCATGGCCTGCCGCACCATCCGCAACGAGCGTGAGCGCCGCGCGACTGCGATGCTCGCTCCGTTCATGCCCTGCGGCGCAAAGCTGCCGGTCATCGCGCTGTTTGCCGGCGCGTTCTTCGCGGATGCTTCCTGGGTCGGCACGCTGATGTATTTCGTCGGCATCCTGCTGATCTTCTTTGGCGCGCTGTTGGTGAATAAGATTGCCGGTCATAAGAACCGCAAATCCTTCTTCATCATGGAGCTGCCGGAGTACAAGATCCCGTCCATCAAGCGCGCGTTCATCTCCATGTGCTCCCGCGGCTGGGCGTATATCGTCAAGGCCGGTACCGTCATCCTCGTGTGCAACACCGTGGTGCAGATCATGCAGACCTTCACCTGGTCCTTTGCGCTGGCAGAGGTTGCCGATACCTCCATCCTCGCTTCCATTGCCCGTCCGTTCTCTTATCTGCTGATTCCGATCATCGGCGTGGCGTCCTGGCAGATGGCTGCGGCGGCTGTGACTGGCTTTATTGCCAAGGAGAACGTCGTGGGTACGCTGGCCGTCTGCTTTGTCGGCCTGGAGAACCTGATTGACACCGAGGAGCTGGCCCTGATGGAGGGCGCGGGCGCTGAGGTTGCTACCGTGTTTGCGATCACCAAGGTCGCCGCGCTGGCATATCTGATGTTCAATCTTTTCACCCCGCCGTGCTTCGCTGCGCTGGGTGCGATGAATTCTGAAATCAATGACCGCAAGTGGTTCTGGGGCGGCGTGGCGCTGCAGTTTGCCACCGGCTTCACCGTAGCCTTTCTGGTTTTCCAGATTGGCACCCTCGTCACCACCGGCGCGCTGGGCGCTGGCTTCCTCCCGGGCCTGATCGTTGTGATTGCGATTGCCGCTTACATCGTCAGCCTGATCAAGAAGACTGAGAAGAATCTGGCTGCCGAGTATGCGCTGAAGAAGCAGAAGTAATCAACGGAAATCTGAGAATTCCGGATTCTGAAATGAAAGGAGCACAGGCATGGTCAATCTGATCGTATTTCTGATCATTGCCGCCATTGTCGGCGGCGCAGGACTCTATATTTACAAAGCGAAAAAGCGCGGCGTCAAATGCATTGGCTGCCCGTCGGGTGCAGCCTGCGGCAAACAGGGCGGGCATGGCTGCGCCTCGAGCTGTGCATCTTGCAGCGGCTGCTCGCATCATTCGTAAATAGCCTCCGTAACCTCATCGTATTGCTTCGCATAAAATGCTGCGGGGTGATACGACGAGGTCTTTTTTTCTGGCTGCGGCCGGAACCATGTTCACATTCGGCATGACCGCGCTGGGCGCAGCGGCGGTTTTCTTTTTCAGGCGCAGCATTTCGCCGCGGGCAGGCAGGCTCTGCTTCGGCTTCGCCGGCGGCGTGATGAGCGCGGCGGCGGTATTCAGCCTTCTGCTGCCCGCCGTGGAACAGGCGCAGCTTTCCGGCGGATGCGCGTGGGCGACGGCTGCCGGCGGTTTTCTGGCGGGCGCGGGCGCGATGCTTGCACTGGATCTGTGGATTGCGCGCCGGCAGACGAGCGGGACAGATGAAAGTGTTCGGCGGCGAAGGATGCTCTTTGCCGCAGTGACGCTGCATAACATTCCGGAGGGCATGGCTGTGGGCCTTGCCTTTGCGCAGGCGGCGGGCCATGGCGGTGCGGCGCTGGCTGCGGCGGCGGTTATAGCGCTGGGCATCGGCGTGCAGAATATCCCGGAGGGCGCGGCGATTGCGCTGCCGCTGCGTCAGGGAGGATTCAGTCGGCGGCGCAGCTTTGCGTGGGGCGCCGCTTCCGGCGCGGTGGAGCCGCTTGCGGGCATGCTGGCGGCGCTTGCTGTGTCTGCTGCGCAGCCGGTGATGCCGGGGCTGATGGCCATCTCAGGCGGCGCGATGATGTGGGTGGTCTTTTCCGAGATGCTGCCGGAGGGCGGCGCGCAGCGCGACGGGGCGCTGGCAGCTGTTCTTGGCTATGCGCTGATGATGGCGCTGGATATTGCGCTGGGATGAGCGCATTGTGCGCTTCATCTTGCATTTTACCGGCGTAACGGGTATAATGAAATGGCATGAAACATCGTGCGGACAGGAGGCTAATGCAATGACCCCGGAACAGATGGAAGAACGCGACGTCGTGGAGTTCGTCGATGACGAGGGCAACACGCTGCTGCTGGAAGTGATGGATTATTTCTTCTACAATGGCGAGGAGTTTGCCGCGCTGTGCGACGCGAAGGATGAAGAGGACGAGTCCGGTGATGACGGCGTCTATATCATGAAGATCAACAGCTTCACCGATGAAAACGGCGAAGAGATGGAAGAGTTCGTTCCGCCCGAGGAAGAGCTCATGGAGAAGCTGATCGCCATCGTGCAGACCCGCTTTGACGGCGAAGACGACGAGGACGAGGAATAAGCGCGCGAAGCCACGCGGAGCGGAAGAGAGTTCCGCTCCGCGTTTTTTGATGGGGAACGTTAGGGCTGCCGCCCTAAGACCTGCTCGGGGACATTGTCCCCGAACCCCTTCTTCGCTGCGCGCATGCGCGCAGCGGAGATTTAAGGAATTGTTGTTTAAAGCCGTCGCGAAGCGGAGAAGGGTGCAGGGGTTCGGCTTTGCCGAACTGGGGCAGGAGTGAATGACAGCCCTGTGGGCTGTCAGAGCTGCTCTGACCGACGAGCGTCGAGCGAGGAGAAGATGTCCCTGCCAGGGGTCGGGGGACAGAGTCCCCCGATCGTATCCCCCGGTAAACTATGGAGGAAGCGATGAACGACCTGCTTGAACTGAAGATCTCGAAGCTGCCGACCTGTCCGGGCTGCTACCTGATGAAGTCAGGGGGCAGGATCATCTACGTCGGCAAGGCGGTGAACCTGAAAAACCGCGTCAGCCAGTATTTCCACAAAAACAGGGATCACACGATCAAGGTCCGCACGATGGTGTCGCGGATTGATGATTTTGATATTGTGCTGTGCGATACGAATCTCGAGGCGTTGATTCTGGAGAGCAACCTGATCAAGCTGCATAAGCCGCAGTACAACATCCTTTTAAAGGACGACAAGCACTACCCGTATCTGCGCATCGACGTTTCGCAGGATTATCCGCGCATCGAGCTGGTGCGAAGGGTTGAGAAGGACAAGGCACGCTATTTCGGTCCGTATATGGGTGCGACGGGCGTGCACGAGGTGATGGACGTGCTGCGCGGACTGTTTCCCATGCGCACATGCGCCATGGCGATCAAGCCCGGCATGAATAAGCGCCCCTGCCTGCATCATCAGCTGGGCGAATGCCTCGCGCCCTGCGCAGGGCTGACCACGCCGCAGGAATACGGCAGGGTTGTACAGGAGGTCATCGATTTTCTGAGCGGAAAGAGTGATGCTGTGCTGGAGCGCCTGAATGCACAGATGATGGACGCGGCAAAGAATATGCGCTTTGAGCAGGCGGCGCAGATCCGCGACCGCATCCGGGACGCTCAAAGCCTGCTGGAGAGGCAAAAGGCGATCAACGTGCGAGGCGGCGATCAGGATATCCTCGCCTGCGTGACGGACGAGCTGGATGCGATGATGGAAGTCGTGTACGTGCGCGGCGGTCACATGATCGGCGCGGAGAACTATGCCTTAGAGGGCGCGGGCGACCAGAGCAAAGCGCAGATTCTTGCGCAGTTCATCCTGCAGTTTTATGATGACGGCCGGACGCCGGCGTCCGAGGTGCTGTGCATGGAGCTGCCTGATCAGGCGGAGGATATCGCCAGCGTGCTTGCCCAGCGAAAGGGCGCGAAGGTTGCGCTGCATGAGCCGCAGCGCGGCACGAAGCACAAGCTGGTGGAGCTGGCCAGAAAGAACGCAGCCGACGCCCTTCAAAAGCGCAACGCCCATCTGGCGCGCCAGCAGGAGCGCACGACGCTGGCCTGCGCGGCGCTGGCTGAGGTGATCGGCATGGACAGCGTGCCCCGGCGTATCGAGGGCTACGATATCTCCAACACGCAGGGCGATCAGAGTGTGGGCGCGATGGTGGTTGCGATTGATGGCAAGGCTGTGCCCAAGGAATACCGCATCTTCAAAATCAAGACTGTCGAAGGCGCGAATGACTTTGCCTCGCATTACGAGGTCATGACCCGCAGGCTCGCCCGCGCAAAGGATGAGCGCGAAAAGCTTATTGCGCAGGGCAGGCTGAATCCGGACGGCACGCTGCCCGAAGGCGCGCCGGAGCTGACCGGCTTTGCCGCCCTGCCGGATCTGATCCTCATTGACGGCGGCGCGCAGCAGCTGCGCTTTGCCCGCGAGGCGATGCATGCACAGGGATTTGATATCCCGATGTTCGGTCTCGCCGAGCGCCTGGAGGAAATTTATCTGCCCCATCAGCAGGAGACCATCCTGCTGGATAGAAAGAACCCGGCGCTTCATCTTATACAGCGCATCCGCGACGAGGCGCACCGCTTCGGCATTACGCACCACCGCAGCCTGCGCCAGAAGGCGAGCATCCATTCGACGCTGGAGGATATTCCCGGCATCGGAAAAACGCGCCGTCGCGCACTGCTTACGCATTTCAAATCTATCAAGCGTATCGCAGAGGCGAGCATCGAGGAACTCTGCCAGGCGGAGGGCATCGGCCCTGCACAGGCGAAGGTGATCTGGGCGCATTATCATCAGAAGGATGAATAATCCGCCTTCGGGCGTGACCTCATCCGGCAATCGGGAGGAGCAGAGCCTCTCGCCTACAGGGCGGCTTGAAGTGGCCGCAAAGGTATCCGCGGGCGAACGAAGTTCGCCCCTACATAGCGGCTTCAAACCGCCGCGAAGCGAAGAAGGGGTCTGGGGATGAAATCCCCAGCCAGGGGTTCGGGGACGGCGTCCCCGAGAAAGGAAGTTTTCCTATGCTTGCCAGCGTACAATCCATGGGCCTTGCCGGTATCGAAGGATATCTGGTGACGGTAGAGGCATTCTGCACGGACGGTATGCCGATGTATGAGCTTGTCGGCCTGCCGGACGCCGCTGTCAAGGAGAGTCGGGAGCGCGTGCGCGCGGCGCTGGCCAGCTGTCGGATGCCTTTTCCGGTGGCGAGGCTGACGCTCAATCTCGCGCCGGCGGATACGAAGAAGGAAGGCCCGGCGTATGACCTGCCCATCGCGCTGGCGATCATGGCGTCCAGCGGCATGCTCGATCCGGACTGTATGGGCGGCATTGCAGCCGTGGGCGAATTGTCGCTCACGGGAAGCGTGGTCGGCGTGCGCGGCGCGCTGTCTATGGCGATTGCGGCAAGGGAGCGCGGCATAAAGGCGCTGCTCATGCCTGTGGATAACGCCAAAGAGGCCGCCTGTGTGGAGGGGCTGAACGTGCTGCCGGTTGGCCATCTGCAGGAGGCTGTCGACCACCTGCGCGGCAAAAAGCGCATTGAGCCGGTGAAGACCGTGCCGTATGCGCAGCTGATGCGCGAGCGGCTCACGGCGAGTGACTTTGCTGATGTGCGCGGCCAGAAGAGCGCAAAAAGAGCGCTGGAAATCGCCGCAGCTGGCGGACATAACGTGCTGATGATCGGCCCGCCGGGCAGCGGCAAGACGATGATGGCGCGCTGCCTGCCGGGAATTCTGCCGGATATGACGCTGGAGGAAGCGCTGGAGGTGACGCGTATCCACAGCGCGGCGGGCACGCTGCGCGCAGGCGAGGGATTGATGCTCGAACGTCCGTTCCGCGCGCCGCATCACACGGTGAGCGCGGTGGCGCTGGTGGGCGGCGGCAGCAAGGCAAGGCCGGGCGAGATCAGCCTCGCGCACGGCGGCGTGCTGTTTCTGGATGAGCTGCCGGAGTATCAGCGCGCGGCGCTGGAGGCCATGCGCCAGCCGCTGGAGGACGGGCATGTGAGCGTTGTGCGCGTGAGCGCGCAGGCGAAGTATCCCGCAAGGGCGATGCTGATTGCGGCGATGAATCCCTGCCCCTGCGGACACTATGGAAGCAAAACGCAGACCTGCCGCTGCAAGCCGCATGAGATCGAGCGGTATCTCTCGCGCATCTCCGGGCCGCTGCTGGATCGTATCGATATGCAGCTGCAGGTTTCTGCGCTGCCGGTCAGCGAGATCACGGCGGGCGCGCAGGAGGAGCCGTCTTCGGCGATCCGCGCGCGTGTGCAGGCGGCGAGAAAGCGCCAGCAGGCGCGATATGCAGCTCAGGGCATTGCCTGCAACGCGGAGCTGACCGCACGGCAGGTGAGCGAGGTCTGCGCATTGGACGACACATGCCGCGTGCTGCTGGAGCGCGCGTGCGAAAAGTACAATCTGTCCATGCGTGCAGTGAGCCGCATTCAGAAGGTCGCCAGAACGATTGCGGACCTCGCGGGCGAGGAGAGGATTGGCAAGGCGCATCTGCTGGAGGCGCTGGCCTACCGGAATCTCGATCAGGACTATTGGAAAAAATGAAGAAATCAAGCAATGAAGAAATAGGGGGAACGCAAGATGACGTATACGAAGGAGTATCTGGATAAAATCCAGAAAGAGCTCAACACCGCCGTCCTGTGCGATATGCTGGACGATCTGGGCTATCGAAATCAGGCGATGGCTGGCAGCCTCTATCCGCTGGAGGAGGATTATAAGCTCGTGGGCGCGGCGCATACGATTCTGGCCTACGACGTGTTCGAACAGCCGAAGGAAGCCTATGCCACGGAGATCGAGGCGGTGGACGCGCTTAAGCCCGGCAGCATCGCCGTGTGCGTGAACAAGAGCTGCAATAATGGTATCTGGGGCGAGCTGATGACCAATGCGGCGATTGCCCGTGGGGCGCGCGGCGCGATCATCGACGGCGCGATCCGCGATATCACGCAGATCAAGGCACTGCGCGATCAGTTCATGATCTTTACCAAGGGAAGGAATCCGCTGGATTCGAAGGGACGCTGCCTTGTGGCAGATTACAATTGCCCCGTAGAATGCGACGGCGTGCGCGTGTGCCCGGGCGATCTGATCTTTGCGGATATCGACGGCATCGTGGTGGTGCCGCAGGATCTGGTGGAGGAAGTTGTCGAAAAGGCGTTTGAAAAGATCGCGGGCGAAAATCTTGTGCGCGACGCGCTGCGCAGCGGCATGCTGCTCAAGGACGCGTTTGCCAAGTACGGCATCCTGTAAGCGATTTGCAAATCCTGCTGTTTTGTGATATAATATTACTATCACAGGATGAGGAGGATTTGCATGATGAAGAAGTTTGTCGAGTATGAGAAGCTCTCCAAAAAGCAGAAAAGGGAAATCGACAAGGCAAAGCGCGCGACATGGGGCTGCGTAAGCCCGGTGACAAAAAGAATCGAAAGCGCAAAGCTCTACAACAGAAAGAAACACCAGCGCGGCAATCGGGACAGCGGCGCTGGTGTTTTTGTGTTGATGGGAATATAACCATGATGGGACAGCGCGCATGTTTTGTGATAAGATATGGGAAGCTTAACAGGGCAACGACGCCCGGGAAACGGAGACGACAGACATGGTAATCAAACGCGATATCCTCTTTACGCCGGCAAGCGAAATGCGCACGCTGCATATCTACCTGCCGGATGACTACGATTATAGCGGCGAACGCTATCCGGTGATGTATTTCTTTGACGGTCACAATCTCTTTTTCAACCACGACGCGACCTACGGTAAGAGCTGGGGCCTGAAGGAATTCCTGGATAGCTGGGAGAAGAAGCTGATCATCGTGGGCGTGACCTGCTCGATGACCAACAGGCTTGTGGAATACTGCCCGTATCACTTCACCAAGGGCTTTCTGGGCGAGATCAAGGGCACGGGCGAGGAAACCCTCAGATGGATGGTTGAGGAGCTCAAGCCTGTCATCGACCGGGATTACCGCACGATGCCCTTTCGCGAGTGCACTGCCATCGGCGGCTCGAGCATGGGCGGCCTGATGAGCCTGTATGCGGCGATCAGGTACAACAGGTGGTTTTCCAAGGCGGCATGCCTGTCCAGCACGACCGGCCCGTGCATGGAGGATTTCCGCCGGGATCTGAGTGAAACGGAAATGTTTGCCGATACGCGCGTATATCTCTCATGGGGTACGGAGGAGGGCGGCGGCTCGAAGCTGTATCCCCGAAACGATACGAACGATACCATGGCGGGCAGGAACGGCGAGCTTGCTGCGCGCATCAGCGAAAAGGGATGTCTCGCGCGGCTCTACGGTCAGCCGGGCGGACATCACTGCGAGGCTGACTGGGAGAAGCAGGTGCCGATGTTCATGAATTTTTTGTGGATGGATCGATAAGGACACGGCTGCTTAAAGCCGCCGCGAAACGAAGAAGGGGTCTGGGGATGAAATCTCCAGATGGGTTTGGGCGATAGCCCAACGTAACCCCGTGCATAACCTGCCGGCCTTTGCGCATACTTTTTCCATAGAGGGAGATGGTATGCTTGAAAAAGGCCAGTTTTATTGTGTGTATTCTGGTGCTGCTGCTTGCGCTGGGCGGTTGTATGCGCCGCTCGACGGGCAGGAATTCGCCTGCGCTGCCCGAGCCGCAGAATACGACGCAGGCAAAGGCGAGCACTTCGCCTTCCAGAGCTGCGGCGGATCTGGTGCCCGAAAAGCTTGCGCGCGGCGCGGACGGCGTGCCGGTGCTCAGGGTGTATGATGTGAAAACAGAAAAGATCATCGAAGAATCCGTTGAAGAATACGTGCCGGCTGTGTTGGCGGGCGAGATGGCGGGCGACTGGCCGATGGAGGCGCTCAAAGCGCAGGCGATCCTTGCGCGCACGTTTGTGCTGCAGTTTGTCACGGAGAAGACGTCGCGCTATGACGGTGCGGACATTTCTACCGATATCGAGGAGGCGCAGGCATATAACGCCGATGCGGTCAATGCCCGCATCCGCCAGGCGGTCAGCGAGACGAGAGGCCTTGTGCTCAGCAGCGGCGGCGAGCTGCCCTATGCGTGGTTCCATGCGCATTCCGGCGGACTGACGGCGCGCGCGAAGGAAGGACTCGACTATGAGAAGGACGAGCCGGGCTACACGCAGTGCGTGAAGGGGATGGAAAACGACGAAGCGCCCCCGGAGGCGAAGAGCTGGCAGGCGGCGTTTACGCAGGAAGAGGTGATCGCGGCGATGGCGGACGCGGGTGCGAAGGTGGACAATCTGACGGGCGCCACCATCGGCCAGCGCGGCGAGAGCGGACGCGCGATGACGCTGATCATCTCCGGCAGGGAGGTTTCCGCACCGGCGCTGCGCATTGCGCTGGGCTCGACGAAGATGCGCTCGTGCCTGCTGGAGAGCCTTCGCGTGGAGGACGGGCAGCTGAAGATGAAGGGGCGCGGCTACGGGCACGGCGTGGGCATGAGCCAGTGGGGCGCGTATGCCATGGCTGGGGCAGGGAAGACGGCGGAGGAAATCGTGGCGCACTACTTCCGGGATGTGACGCTGAGCAGGGCATGGGAATGAGAACAGAGGGAAAATTACTGAAATCTGAAAAAAGTTGTTGACACAACTGCCGCCCCGATGTATAATACATACCGTTGACGGGGCATTAGCGCAGTTGGTAGCGCGTTTGAATGGCATTCAAAAGGTCA
The DNA here is from genome assembly GCA_017545905.1 of Clostridia bacterium. Taxonomy (GTDB): domain Bacteria; phylum Bacillota; class Clostridia; order Christensenellales; family Aristaeellaceae; genus Ventricola. The sequence continues at coordinate 13,400 of JAFWXL010000018.1, forward strand.
GGGGTTCGACTCCCCTATGCTCCACCATGAAAAATGCGAGCACCCTAGAACGGGTGCTCGTGTTTTTTTGCCCATATGTTGCTTGAGTGACATGCTGGAGGAATTCTTATGAAGCAAAACGTCATGGATATGACCCGCGGACCGATCATGCCTCAGCTGGTGAAGTTCGGCACACCGGTGCTGCTGGGCATGCTGTTCCAGCGCATCTATAATTTTGTCGACGTGTTCATCGTCGGCCGGTATCTGGGCGACGAGGCGCTGGCCGCGGTGAGCATCGCAGGCTCGGCGATGTATCTGCTGATGTCGCTGATGATGGGCCTGACCACAGGCGTGAGCATCGTGACTTCGCAGTATTACGGCGCGGGCAACGAAAAGAAGGTGCGTGAGACATTCGCCAGCTCGATTTTTGTCGCGATCCTCTTCACGGCGCTGATCACCGCTTTGGGCATGCTGGGCTCGAAGGGGCTTTTGCGCCTTCTGCAGACGTCGGAATCGCTGATGGGTTATGCGCATGCGTATCTGATGATTATCTTTGCGGGCTGCGCCGGCACGATGCTCTATAACTGGATATCGGCTGTCATGCGTTCGCTGGGCAATTCTGTGGTGCCGCTGGTGTCGCTGATCATTTCCAGCTTGCTCAATATCGTGCTGGATATTCTCTTCATCGCCGTGATCCCCATGGGCGTAGCCGGCGCCGCGCTGGCGACGGTGCTTTCGCAGGCAATTTCCGGCGCGCTGTGCCTGGCCTATGCGTTCAGGATTCTGCCGATGCTGCGCCTGAAAAAAGGCGAGCTGCGCATGGATCCGGTGATTGCAAGACAGATCCTCGTTTACGGCATACCGACTGGCCTGCAGATGAGCATCATCTCCATCTCCGATATGGCACTTCAGGCGAAGATCAATACATACTCTACAGCGCTGATTGTGGCTTACGGCATTGCGACCAAGGTCGAGTTCCTTGGCTGGCAGATCGCGGAGGCGCTCGGCACAGCGATGGGCACGTTTGTCGGTCAGAATATCGGTGCGGGCGATTATAAGCGCGTGCGTCAGGGCGTGCGCTGCGCATATGGCATCCACTTCATCTGCTATGGTATTTTCTGCCCGATTGTCTGGCTGTTTGCACGTCCGTTCATGGCCATGTTCACGCAGTCGCCGGAATCGATTCAGTACGGCGTGGAATATATGCGCATCTTCAGCTTCTTCTTCCTCATCGGCGGCACGATGTGCATCTTCCACAATGTGCTGCGCGCTTCGGGCGACGTAAAGATGACGCTGGCGATGGGCGTCAGCGAGGTCATCACGCGCATCAGCTTCACGTTCCTGTTCACGGAGCTCATGGGCTACTGGGGCCTGTGGTGGGTTTCTCCGCTGACATGGGTATGCGCGGTTGCCGTGGGTGCAATCCGCTATTACTCCGGCAAGTGGGAAGGCATCGCAAAAAAACAGGCGTTCACCGAAATATAAGAAAACGCAGGCTTCTGCATGAAAATGCAGAGGCCTGCTTCAATATGCGCGTTCTGAAAGACAGTTTACGTATGCCTGTGCACGCTCTTTTTCGGCAGCGTGAGCCGGTAGCTGTCGTCGATGAGATGAAGAATATCCGCGTCCGTCATGCTGCCGTCGAGGATAATGGAGATCCAGTGCAGCTTGTTCATGTGATAGGCGGGCACGACGGCGGGATAGACGCTCTTCCAGAAGTCGCCCCAGTTGGGCTCGGCCTTTACGTTGACCCACACATGGCCTTCGCGCTCATAGACCGAGGCGAACATCTTCTGATTGGTGCTGTGGCGCATGACAGCCCAGCTGTCCAGCCCGAAGGGATAGTCCTCATAGGCGTCCGGCAGGGTCAGGCAGGCGTCGATGGCCTCGCGCAGCGTCTTCATATGTACCGCCTCCTCATGTTTTCAGTATACGGCAATCGAACGCAAAAGGAAAGGGAGAACTTGAGCGTTGATTGAAGATTGCTTTTGCTGTATAATAATCGATAAGGATATACTGCATGAGGAGGACGCATTTTATGGAACTGTCCAAGATTCTTTCCATGGTTGACCATACGCTGCTCAAACCCGAATCCACGTGGTCGCAGATTCGGGAGATCTGCGACGACGCGATGAAGTATAAGACCGCAACGGTCTGCATTCCGGCGAGCTATGTCGCGCGCTGCAAGGCCTATATGACCGAAAAGGGCTCCGGCGTGGGCGTGTGCACGGTCATCGGCTTCCCGACGGGCTATTCCACCACGGCAGCCAAGGCGTTTGAGGCGGCCGACGCTGTGAAAAACGGCGCGGACGAGGTGGACATGGTCATCAATATCGGCATGCTCAAGGACGGTCAGGATGAGGATGTGCTCGCCGAGATCAACGCGATCAAGGCGGCCTGTGCGGGCAAGCCGCTCAAGGTGATCATCGAGACCTGCCTGCTCACCGAGGACGAGAAGGTGCGCATGTGCGAAATCGTGAATCGGTCCGACGCCGATTTCATCAAGACCAGCACGGGTTTCTCCACCGCGGGCGCGACGTTTGCCGATGTGGCGCTGATGGCAAAGCACATGAAGACGGGCAAGCAGATCAAGGCTGCGGGCGGTATCGCTACGCTTGACGACGCTGAAAGGTTTATTGAGCTTGGCGCGACGCGCCTTGGCACCAGCCGCATCATCAAGATCGTCAAGAACGAGGAAGCGACCGGATATTAAGCGCAGAAGATGCGTATAAAATCCAGAAAATAGCTGGAAAAAGCGTCGAAATCCGTTGACACCGGAGAAAAAAGCTGGTATCATAGAAAGGCAAGCCGCTCGGGGCTGGTTTGTTAAAGTGCGCAAAAGGCGCACACCTAAACCCGGCGAGTAAATATGAGGAGGCACCATTATGTACGCTATTATTGCGACTGGTGGCAAGCAGTACCGCGTTAGTGAGGGCGACAAGATCTACATCGAGAAGATCGATGCTGAGGTCGGCTCCACGGTCTCTTTCGACGTTCTGCTGGTTGAGAACAACGGCGACGTCAAGGTTGGCACCCCGGTTGTCGAGGGTGTGAAGGTCGAAGGCAAGGTCGAAGCCCAGACTCGTGGCGAGAAGATCATCGTCTTCAAGTACAAGGCCAAGAAGAACTATCGCCGTAAGCAGGGCCATCGTCAGCCGTACACCAAGGTGGAAATCACCAAGATCGGCTAAGACAGATGACCACGATCACGGTCTATACTCTTGACGGCGGCGCGATCGCAGGCTATGAGGCCGGCGGTCATGCGGGCAGCAGGAGAATACGGGGATACGATCTGGTCTGCTGCGCGGTATCCGCGCTGACGCAGACCGGCGTGAACGCCCTTTGCGAGGTTTCCGGCATTACGCCGGAGGTTGAAGTGAAGGACGGCTATCTCAGGTGCATCCTTCCCATGGGATTGGATGAAAAGACCATGGATAGCGCACAGATCGTGCTTCGTACGATCATGACAGGATTGACAGACATTCAAAAAATCTATCCGAACCTGATTCGGATACAGCAAAAAGAATGGAGGCAAGCAGATGCTTACGATGAATCTTCAGCTCTTCGCGCATAAGAAGGGCACCGGTTCTTCCCACAACGGCCGCGACAGCGAGTCCAAGCGCCTCGGCGCGAAGCGTGCGGACGGCCAGTTCGTCCTGGCGGGCAACATCCTGTACCGTCAGCGCGGCACCCACATTCATCCCGGCACCAACTGCGGC
>JAFWXL010000019.1 GCA_017545905.1 Clostridia bacterium
CGTGGTCAACGTGGCCGATGGTGCCAATGTTAACGTGCGGCTTCGTGCGCTCAAACTTTTGCTTCGCCATTGGAATTACCTCCTTAATACTTTCGGCTGACAGTTGCTAACGCGGCCCGCCGAATTGTCGGAGGTCGCTTGGAGCAGGTGATGGGAATCGAACCCACGCGATCAGCTTGGGAAGCTGAAGTTCTGCCATTAAACTACACCTGCAAGGGGCTGTCAACCGGTTTATTCATCCCTTATTCTATCCAAATATCGGATAATTGTCAATATGCCATGCATATTTTCAGCCTGAATTTGGGGCCCCGCAGGCGCTCACTGATTGCGTTCGCGAATGAGTTTTTCCAGCTTGTGCTTGACTCTTTGCAGGGCGTTGTCAATGCTCTTGACGTGGCGATCCAGATTCACCGCGATCTCCTGATAGCTCTTGCCGTCCAGATAGGCAGCGAGCACCTTTCTTTCCAGCGGCGAGAGCGCCTCGTCAATCTGGCTTTCGATGGAGACGTAGCTCTCCTGTCCGATAAGCAGCTCCTCCGGGTCGGCGCTGCGGCCCTCGGTGATCACATCCATGAGCGTGCGGTCGCTCTCTTCCTCGTAGATCGGCTTGTTGAGCGAGACGTAGGAATTGAGCGGAATATGCTTTTGCCGGGTCGCCGTCTTGATGGCGGTAATGATCTGGCGCGTCACACACAGCTCGGCAAACGCATGGAACGACGCCAGCTTGTCCGGCTTGAAATCGCGGAAGGCCTTGAACAGCCCGATCATGCCCTCCTGCACGATGTCCTCATGATCCGCGCCGACCAGAAAATACGACCGCGCCTTGGAGCGGACGAAGTTTTTGTACTTGTTGAGCAGGTATTCCGACGCATCCGCATCGCCCTGCTGTGCAAGCAGGGCAACCTCCTCGTCGGTCATGCTGTCGTAGTCTTTGTACATTCCGTCCTCCTCGGTATGATTTTCATAATCAAAGCTCATCCCTTGCGCCGATGCGCAGGCGATTTGGCAGGCGCTGCCTTGGGCGATTTGTCTTTTGAAACAGGTTTCCCCTTGGGCGAAGCCTGCGCCGCAGCTTTTTTCGCCGCGGCTCTCCCGGGCTTTTCGTCCTCTTCGTCCAGCCCCCTGCGCATGCGCTCAAAGATCTCTCTCTGATGCGGCGGCAGGCGGGAGAAAATGTCTCCGCGCGATACCTTTTCCGACTGCATGCGCACGCGGCCCACGCTGCGGGTCTGCGTCAGCTCCATCAGGAATTCGCGCGAGGAAATGCGCACAGCGCCGCGGCCCATCGTCACCGTCTGCTCGATGGAATCGCTTGTCGCCACGCGCACCTGCCGCCACTTCGGCGCGGCGGCGCACTGCGCTTCGATGTAGTTGTCCGCGCTCTCGGCATGCTTGGTGAAGACGACCTCCACGCCGTGCATCGCCTGATGCGAGCGGACCATCCGGTCGGTGTAATGACCGTCGAAGACGACGATCACCTCCTCGCCGGAGTAGCCCGCGTAATCCGCAATCAGATGCACCAGCCGCTCGCGCGCCTCGTCAATGGACAGATGTTCCTTTTTCGGCACGTCCCACGCCCCGATCACATTGTATCCGTCCACAAGCAGCAGCGGCTTCATCGCTTACGCCCTCGCGCCGGCCACGGCGTAGAGCAGGATGCCCGCCGCCACAGAAGCGTTCAGGGAATCGATATGGCCCTTCATCGGCAGGGAGACGACCTTATCGCAGCTCTCCGCCACAAGACGGGAAATGCCCTCTCCTTCGGAGCCGATGACGATCGCCGCCGCGCCGGAAAAATTCACCTTGCGGTAATCCTCGCCGTTCATCGCCGTGCCGTAGACCCAGACGCCCTCCTTCTTGAGGCGCTCGATCGTGCGGGTCAGATTGACTTCGCGCGCCACCGGCAGATATTCCACCGCGCCCGCGCTCGCCTTCACGGCCGCCGGGGTCAGGCCCACGGCGCGGCGCTCGGGGATGATCACGCCGTGCGCGCCGGCGCACTCCGCGCTGCGGATGATCGCGCCCAGGTTGTGCGGATCGGTCACGCCATCGAGAATCACCAGCAGCGGCGCTTCGCCGCGTTCCTTGGCCAGGGCCAGCATATCGTCCACGGTCTTGTAGCTGTATGCGCTCGCCACAGCAATGAGACCCTGATGGTTCGGCGCCATCTGATCCAGACGCACGCGCTCCACTTCCTGCACGATGATCTTTGCATCCTTAGCCATCGCCACGATCTCACGGGCAGAGCCGATCAGCTCGCCCCGGGCGACCAGCAGCTTCTCGATATCGCGGCCGGCGCGCAGCGCCTCGCGGATCGGATTGCGGCCCACAAGCAGGTTGTTTTCCAGCTGCTCTTCTTCGTGCGTCACACGCTCCTCGCGGCGGTCTTCACGCGGACGGCGGTCTTCACGACGCTCCTCGCGGTCAAAACGCTCGCGGCGCTCCGGGCGCGGACCGCCAAAGGACGGACGATCGCCAAAGGCGCGATCCTCGCGCGGGCGGCGGTCTTCGCGGCGCTCCGGACGATCCTCGCGGCGCTCAAACTTGCGCTCGCCAGATTCACGGCGCTCGCCGTAGGGTCTGCGCTCGCCGTATTCGCGGCGCTCACCGTAGGGCTTGCGCTCGCCATAGTTCTTCTTCTCGCCGTAGCGGCGCTCAGGTTCCACAGCGCGGCCCTCATCACGGGCTGGACGGCGGGTCATCTCATCGTCGCGCCAATCGTCGCGCTTATTCTGGGGCTTCTTGGTGAAGCTGTCATAGTATGCCATATCTTTTTCCTCTTTTATTGGTCCGTTGTAGGGGAGAGCTCCGCGCCTCCCTGCCTGCCATCGCGTATTTCGGGCGGAGCAGAACCCCGCCCCTACATGCCCTTACAGGAGCATCGCATGTCTTTCTTTCACTTCTTTGGCCTTGCCGCAGGCGGCCTTGCCCTCCGGGCACGGGCCGCTTAAGCAGGCAGGGCCAGCCTTTGCAAACAGCGCCGGCGCGGCCTTGCGGCACTGAGCAAGCATCTGCCATGCCATCTCGCGGATCTCCCACTGTGCGCGGTTGCAGCAGCGCAGCTCGAAAAAGTGCATCAGCTCGCGCGCGTTCATCGTCACAAGCAGGCGGGTCGCCGCCGCATTGGGCAGCACAAACCGGGCGTCCTCGTTGGCTTTTTCCTTCGCTCCGCCCAGTTTTTCCTGCCATTGGCAATACCATGCATGCATCGTATTCATCTGGCGGATAAATTCGGCCTCTTCCTCCTCGCCCAGCGCGGAAATGCTCGGCGGCACAACAAAGTCAAATCCATCTGCCATGGAAACATAGCGCTGGCTCTGCACAGAGAAGGATGCAATGCGATGACGCGTGAGCTGTGCCAGCAGCGCGCGGCTGACGCCCTCCACCGCAAAGGTGAAGCTCGCATGCTCGGTCACGGAAAGATGGCCTCGCTCCATGACGCCTGAGATATATTTCTGCTGATCGCGCGTTTCCACGCGCTCGCGCAGCGTATCCAGATCCGCCTGCGCATAGCACAGCCTTGCGCCCAGCGCCACAACCTCGTCGGGGTCGGGCGTCGCGCGCAGCAGCATTACCTTGAGTTCTGCTTTTGCCATACATCCTCCGTGCGCTCAAGCGCCATCTTGACCAGTTCGTCCAGCCGCTTCGTCTGGCCCGACAGATACAGATAGCCCCACAGGGCTTCCAGTCCCGTCGCGTGGGCATAGTCCGCCGGATCGGCGTGTTTGGGCGCGGCATGCTTGGCCTGGCTGTTTCTGCCGCGGCGGGCAATGTCCGCCTCATTCTCGCTCAGCTCCGCCTCGATGCGCTCAAGCATCCTCGCCTGCGCACCCGCGCTGACCATGCGCACCGCCTGCCTGTGCATCTTACCCACGGTCATCCCGCGTGAAAGAAGCATGCTGCGCACATACAGATCGTGCACCGTATCGCCGACATACGCCATCTGCAGCGGGTTCAGCTCGCGCACGTCCTTCGCCGCAAACGCATCATGCGCGGCGCTCAATTCTTCCTTGATCAAAGGGTCACTCCTTGAAATCCATCGGTTATTTATTCAAATTCAGAAAACAGCATAGTCCACCATTTTTCTAGGCTACAGTATATCACCAAACGAAAAAAAAGGAAAGTCCTGCATAAATAAAAAGAACAGGCGCAGAGCCTGCTGATCAGCAATGGGAATATTCAGCTGACTAAGGAATCAAAACCTCGCTTGCGAAAAAAGATCGATCCAAGCATAGAAGACACCTTATACAGCCCCGGTTTCGGAGCGCAAAAGCACAGCTGCGACTTCGTCGCACGCGTGCGTCAAGAACGAATCTTAGATGCTCTAACGCACGTATACCTCCCCGGCGTTTCAGAAAGGGGTATGGGAGTCCAGAGGGATGTTGGGGAAACCCTGGTTTCCCCTCATCCCTTTGGGCCCAGCGCAGCGCGCAGCCTGTTGGCTGAACGCAGAAATTCTATCAAAGTATACAGGAATCTCA
>JAFWXL010000020.1 GCA_017545905.1 Clostridia bacterium
CGGCGACGCCGACGCCGACGTCGACGCCGACGCCCAAGCCCACGCCGACGCCGACCCCGGAAGCGACGCAGGTGCCGGAGCTTACCAAGGGTGAGGTAAACCGCAATGCGAATCTGCGCGAGAGCGCATCCTCCAACGGAAAAGTCAAGCAGACGATTGAGAAGGGCGAGCTGGTCACCATCCATGAGGCCGTGCTTGATAAGAACGGTAAGGTCTGGTATGGCCTGAGCATTGATGATCAGGCGACGAGCGGCTGGATGCGCGACTACGTTGTGGATACGGAAGAGACGATTACCAAGCCTACCTATACGCCGAAGCCTGAAAGCACGCCGGACGCTGCGCAGGTTGTGGAAAAGAAGACGGAGATCACTCCGGAACCGACTGCCACGCCCAATCCGAAAGCTGTAGGCACCGGTAAGACGAATAAGGAAGCCAATGTCCGAAAGGTCATGAACGGAAAGGTGCTCGTCCAGCTTAAGAAGGGCAAACGTGTGGATATCCTGTCCGTGGCCCGCGATAAGGATGGAAAGCTCTGGTATGAGGTGCAGCCGCAGGGAAGCACAACGGTGGGCTTTGTTCGGGATTATCTGATCACGCTGGATAAGGGTGTGGAGCTGCTTATCCCCACGCCGACGCCGAGGATAACGGCCACACCGAAGGTGACGTCAACGCCCAAGGCAACAGCCGAGCCTGAGGAAAACGAAGAAAACGAGGATGAAACGCAGCAGGACAGCGATGCAGCCGGTGATGACAAGAAGGAAGAGGATATTCTCGATCGAGAAATCATCGGCAAGGCGAAGACCAACCGTCCGGCCAATGTGCGCGTCAAACCGCAGTCCGGCGCAAAGCTGGTGCGCCAGCTGTCCAAGGGCATTGATCTGATGATTCTGGAGAAATACGAGGATAAGGACGGAAACATCTGGTATGAGGTTTCCACCGAGAGTGGTAATACCCATGGCTTTGTACGCGATTATCTGCTGAAATTCTCCGAGATTGATAAAGAACGCGAGCCCAAAGTCTACGAAGCTGAATAATCACAAAAGCCCCGGACGAATGTCCGGGGCTTTGCTGTACATCTGAAACCGTTGAGAAACGAAGAAGGGTTTGCGCGATAGCGAAGCGTCCTCAGTGGTTACGCCTTGGCGTACTGATGAATCTGAGCCAGAACAGCCTGCGTGCCGTCTGCGTCATCCAGCGCGCTCAGACGCTGAATAAGCAGGTCTTTGTCCGCCCAGAGCGCGTCGATAGCGGTGGGAAGGGATTCGGCATTCATATCCGACTGAATCATCACATGGGCCAAACCACGCGCCTTGAGCGAATTGGCATTGAGTACCTGATCGCCGCGGCCGCTGTGATAAGGAATCAGGAGCGCAGGCTTTTTGAGCGCCATCAACTCGGACAGCGAGTTGGAACCGGCGCGTGAGAGCACGATATCAGCGCAGGCGAAGGCGTCCGGCAGTTCATCGGAGAGATATTCAAACTGCGTGTAGCCAGGGGTGTCGCTGAGCTCCGGCGCAAGATTGCCTTTGCCGCAAACGTGAAGCACGTCGTATTTCTCTGTCAGACGGGGCAGAGTTTGGCGCAGCACGGTGTTGACCGTCTGTGCGCCAAGGGAGCCGCCGATCATCATCAGAACGGGCTTGCTTCCGTCAAAACCGGCCAGGGTGAGGCCTTTGGTGCGGTCGCCGGAGAAAATCTGTGCGCGAAGCGGCGTGCCGGTCATAATGCCCTTGGCGCCCAGCAGTTTTGCACATTCAGGGAAGGTGGTGCAAACAGCCTTGGCAAAGGGTTTGCAGAGCTTGTTCGCCAGGCCGGGGGTAATGTCGCTTTCATGCATCACAACGGGTACGCCGCACATGGCTGCGCCCACCACAACGGGAACGCTGACAAAGCCGCCTTTGGAAAAGACGATAGAGGGCTTCAGCTTACGGATGATGGAAAAGCTCTGCAGCATGCCGGCGATTACGCGGAACGGATCTGTAAAATTCTTGAGATCAAAATAACGGCGCAGCTTGCCGGAGCTGACAGCATGATATGTGACGCCCTGCATCGGCTCAATCAGCGTGCGCTCGATGCCGGCTTTTGTACCGATGTAGTGAATCTCCCAGCCCTCTTTGAGAAGGAGTGGGATCAGCGCCTGATTCGGAGAAACATGACCGGCAGTACCGCCGCCGGTGAGAACGATGCGCTTCATTTTCAGGACCTCCTTGTTGGTCATCACGTTTATTATACCAAGCGGAGAAGGAAGGGTCAAGTTCAGATGACGCAATGACAATTGCTATGCTTGAATGCAGAGAAAGATTGACAAGACAAATGGTGTGAATTGCGCAAAGAATTGTCGTAATCAGACAAAATTGGAAAAATGAAAAAGATATGATTTATTGTTGGTAAAGTTGTGTTATAATGAAAGAGTAAGTGTCCGCGAATTTGTTTTCTGATTTAAAGTCACTGGTTGTAAAGATCACTGAAGAAGGGGACTCAACATGAACGTGAACAAGAACACCGAGGCGTCTCAGAAGTTTCCGATGATGCCGGTTGCACCGCTGGGCGTGATCGCGATGCGCGGCTGCGAGGAAATGGGTAAGGCTGTTAACGACTACCTGACGAAGTGGCAGGTGGACAACAGCACCGACGAAAAGCTGCACAGCTTCTACGGCTCTGAGGCAAACGGCTTCCTGATTCGTACGAATTGCCCGCGATTTGGCACCGGCGAAGGCAAGGGTATGCTGCTGGATTCCGTGCGCGGCTATGACTTGTATATCATCTGTGATGTGGGGGCGTATCAGTGCACCTATAAGATGTATGGCAAGGAAGTTCCAATGACGCCGGATGAGCATTATGCTGACCTCAAGCGTATCATTGCTGCTGCCAGCGGCAAGGCCAAGCGCATCAATGTCATCATGCCGATGCTCTATGAAGGCCGTCAGCACCGCCGTACGGCGCGCGAGTCCATGGATTGCGCCCTGATGCTGCAGGAGCTGGTGAAGATGGGCGTGGAGAATATTATCACCTTTGATGCGCATGACCCGCGCGTGCAGAATGCGATCCCGCTGAGCGGATTCGAGAGCATTATGCCGACTTATCAGATGCTCAAGGCGATGACCAAGACCTACAGCGACCTGAAGCTGGACAAGGATCACATGATGGTCGTCTCTCCGGATGAAGGCGCAATCAGCCGCAATATCTATTACAGCTCTGCGCTGGGCGTGGATCTGGGCATGTTCTACAAGCGCCGCGACTATACCCGCGTGGTTAATGGCCGCAATCCGATTATCGCGCATGAGTACATGGGCGACAGTGTCGAGGGCAAGGATGTCTTTGTTGCCGACGATATCATCGCTTCCGGCGATTCGATCCTCGACCTTGCATATAACCTCAAGAAGCGCGGCGCCAAGCGCGTGTTTGCCGGCGCGACGTTTGCATTCTTCACCAGCGGTCTGGAGGCGTTCCAAAAGGCTTACGAAGAGGGTGTGATCGACCACGTCTTTGCCACGAATCTGACCTACGCATCCAAGGAACTGCTTGATCAGCCGTGGTTCACGCAGGCAAACATGAGCAAGTATATGGCGTTTGTCATCGCTATGCTCAACCATGATCAGTCCCTGAGCTATCTGCTTGATCCGTGGAAGCGCATCGAGAGGCTGCTCAACGAGTATCGCGAGAACAAGTAAACTATCTTTTCAGGCGGGCCGTAAGGCTCGCTTTTTGATGCGCAGTATTCTCTGACGCAAAAAAGAAAACCCCTGCATAAGCAGGGGTTTTGTATATGAGGGATCAACCGCCGAAGGAGATGTCGCCGTCTTCTTCCACTTCCATGGTGCGGGAAGAGGAATTGCGGTCAGCACGCGGGGTGCGGGTCGGCTTCGGAGTACGGGTCGGGCGCGGGGTGGCGGTGGGCTTGGGCGTGGCCTGAGCGGCAGCGCCTTCGATGGCCTCGCCGGCTGTGACGATCACGGACTGATCGTTGTCAACGATCTGGATGAAGGTCTTGCCAACCTTCATCGCGATTTCCTCGCCGTTCTCATCCAGGAAGATCAGACGGGCAGACTGAGAATCGAAGTCATCGGCTTCCTTGTCGCTGTGGGAGCGGACCCAGGTGCCGCGGATGTACTTGCCGTTCTGGAAGATCTCGGCAACACCCTGACCGACGGTCTGGATGACCGGGCGGGAGTTGTTGTTGTTGAACCAGGAAACATCGGTACGCATCACGATGACGTTGGCGAAAGAGGTTGCCATGCCGTTGAGCGCGTCGTAGTAGCTTTCGCCATTGCGGTAACGCTCATACAGGCCGGTCATATCGTTGTACTTGTAGTCGACAATGTACTGCGGCTTGGTGGTCTTGTAGTTGATGGTGATCGAGGATACGTCAGTGCCTTCCTCAAGGCCGGTGTCGGAGAACTTGAACGGGCGCTTCTGCGGCTCCTCGTCGAAAAGGCTGTCTACAGCGTGCATGTCAATCTGCACATTGTAGGGAGCAACGTGCATGCCGTCCTTCTCGCGATGGAAGAGATTGGCGTAGTTGCGCTCGGTGCCTTCCACGTACGGGAAGACCCAGCGGCCGCCCTGACGGGCGTCCTTGTGCATGTTCAGCGCCCAGCTGTCAACGTCGACGACGAGCGCGCCGGCCTTCACAACAGTGTTCTGCCAGCCGTAGAAAACCCAGGCGCCGCCGAAGATCTCGCGCAGGGAGGCCATCGGCACGCGGCCGGAACGAACCGGACCGGCGTAGGACGGGATATCGCCCATGAACAGCGCGAAGGCACGGGTAGAGCCGTCAGCCTGAATGGGCATTTCGAAGATAATGTCCGCAGAAGAGACGCCCCAGTTCGGCAGAGCGCCCGGATGCTGGTCGATATTGACGCCGATCGGATGATACGGGCCAGACCAGACTTCGCCGGTCAGCGGGTTGATGCCGTCGATGACGGGATTCTCCTCCGGGATGGTCACGCTGATCTTACGGGTAGACGTGATGCCCTTGCTCGGCAGTTCCAGATAGAAGGATTCTTCGGCGATAGCAAAGCTGGTTGCGCAAAGAGACAGGACCAGCGCCGCAGCGATGATCCACTTGATCGTGCGATGCAAAATAAACACCTCCACTTATAATAGAAAAAAGAATATTACCCTACATATAATAACGCAAAATGGGTTTTCTGGCAAGCGGTTTCATCAGAAATCATGTTTTTGTCACATTCGCTTCGTCAAGGCATATTCTGATGACGGAAAGAAAGGGGCGGGCTATCTTTTTGTAAAGGTCCGTGTGAAGGCCTTTGAGATAAAAATGTGAAATTGAAATACGAAAAATGCAAAAAAAGGGGATAAATTGCTTGCAAAACCGATAATATGGATGTATAATAAATTCAAAATTCATTTATGTAAATTTTGAACCCGAAGGAGGAGTTCATTTTGTCTCTTGAGCTTTCCCGCGTCTGCAGCGCGATCTCTCCCTCTCCGACACTGGCAATTGATGCCAAGGCCAAGGAAATGGCGGCGAACGGTCGTGATGTCGTTTCTTTCTGCGCAGGCGAACCTGATTTTGTTACGCCGCAGTACATCCGTACTGCCGCGCATGAGGCGCTGGACATGGGCCTGACGAAGTACACGCCCGCGCCGGGTACGCTGGCTCTGCGCCAGGCGATTTGCGACAAGCTGCTGTGCGACAATGCGCTTTCCTATACGCCGGCTCAGATCGTCGTATCCAATGGCGCGAAGTTCTCCATCTACGCGGCGCTGTGCGCGCTGCTTAATCCCGGCGACGAGGTCATCATTCCCACGCCTTGCTGGGTTTCTTATCCGGAGATGGTTCGTCTGGCGGGCGGTGTGCCTGTGCTGGTTGAGGGCAGACGCGAGAACAACTACGTGACGGAGGCGCGGGATCTTGCCCCGTATGTGACCGAGCGCACCAAGGTGCTGCTCATCAATACGCCGGGCAACCCCACAGGCGCCGTATGGAAGCGCGATCAGCTGCGCGAGATTGCCAAGCTGGCCGTTGCACGCAAGTTCTACGTGATCGCCGATGAGATTTATGAAAAGCTCATCTACGACGGCGAGCAGCATACGTCCATCGCATCCTTCGGCGAGGCGATCTATAATCAGACAATCGTCATCAACGGCGTCTCCAAGGCGTATGCGATGACTGGCTGGCGCATCGGTTATGCAGCCGCGCCGATGCATATCGCCCAGGTCATGGGCAGCCTGCAGAGCCAGGTGGCTTCTGGTTCCAATGCGATTGCACAGTATGCCTGTGTGGAGGCGCTCACCAGCTTCAAGGGCGTCACGCAGGTTGAAGCAATGCGCGAGCAGTATGATCGCCGCCGCAAGTACATGGTTTCCCGACTCAATGCCATGGAAGGCGTGCACTGCAATATGCCCAAGGGTGCGTTCTATGCGATGATGGATATCACGGAGCTCTTTGGCAAGTATTACGGATTTGTTCAGGTGAACGACTCCATGACGTTCGCGCAGCTGCTCCTTGAGTATGCTGACGTGGCGATTGTGCCGGGCAGCGCGTTCTGCTCAGAGGGTTTTTGCCGCCTGAGCTATGCGACCTCTCTGGAGAATATCCAGCGCGGTCTGGTGCGCATTGCGGCGTTTGTCGATGCGATGACCGATGAGCCGCAGGAGCTCATCAGCGATCTGCCCCAGGATCAGCATGAGTAAAATGTAAAGACGCGGCTCCGGGTTTCCGGAGCCGTTCTTTTGCGTCCGTAGTCAATGGTTTTCATTGACAGGCATATGCAAATCATGCTAAAGTATAGTCTAGTGGATTATTTCATAACGGGAGCGATTGTACATGTTTGAACTGAAACTCGAAAAGAGCTGGTATGAAGCGATTTCCAAGCGCAGCTCTGTGCGAAAATACACCGGCGCGCCGGATAAGGAGCAGCTGGATCGTCTGGGCGTGCTCTGCCGCAAGCTGAGCTGGCAGGGCATCACCGTGCGCATGTTCAAAGGCCCGGGCCTCAAGGGCATCAAGGGTACGGACGTATATGCCGTCGTCGTGGCCAAGAAGAATGCGCCGATGGAGCTGGAAGGCTTTATGGGCGAGGCGCTTGTGCTGGAGGCGACTGCAATGGGTCTTGGTACCTGCTGGCTGGGCGCGATGTTCTATCCGGAGATCATCAACCGCAACGTGAACCTGCAGAACGACGAAGTTGTGCACTGCGTGATCGCGCTGGGCAAGTGTGATATGCCGGCCTTTGCGCCCAAGCGCAAGGACCTCGTCAAGGTCTGCGGCAAGACCGAGGAAGAATTGGCGGCCCTTGGCGTCTGGCAGAAGGAAGCGGTGCTCGCCGCCCGTCTTGCGCCCAGCGCCATGAACCTGCAGCCGTGGAAGATCGAGGCGGACAAGACCGGCGTTTCCATTCTGGAAACCAGCGTCCTGATCAAGAAGTATGCGCCGCTGGATCGCGGCATTGCGATGCTGCATGCGGCTGTGGGCGCGTATCATGCGGGCCGTGAAGCCGTATGGAAGAAGGTCGACGGCGGCTATCAGATGCGCGCCTGAGCGGGCGGTGCCCGCATCCGCTACGCTTCGCCTTGCTTCTAACGGCATCATTCGCGCGGAGGGCGCTCTGATGCCTTGCTTGGTAGAATGTGTGGGTTTGCGGTTCTTAAGCCGTTTCGTTCGCGCAGGGGGCGCTTCGAAACTGCCTTGAATACGATTTATCCTTCGCGAAGCGAAGAAGAAGGGGTTCGGGGACAATGTCCCCGAGCGGGTTTCAGGGCGGCAGCCCTGACGTATCCCAACGTTCATCCCAGCGCACCGGGTTTCCGGTGCGCTTTTTTGTATGCAGAAAGGTTTTTACGGGCAGGATAGCGCCAAAGGAGGCGCGGAATTTGCTGACGGGTTTTATTCGAACGGTGATCCTGTTTTTTGTAACGACGATTGTGCTGCGGCTGATGGGCAAGCGGCAGCTGGCTGAGCTTCAGCCGTACGAGGTGGTGATCACACTGATGATCTCGGATCTGGCCACCCAGCCGATGGCTGATGTGGAAATGCCGCTGCTGGGCGGCGTGGTTGCGATCCTCACGCTGCTGCTGCTGCATAGCCTGCTTGCCAGCCTGTCATTCTGGAGCATACGGCTGCGGGCGATCATCTGCGGGCGTCCCAGCGTGCTGGTGAGAAATGGAAGAATCTGCGAAGACGAGCTCAGCCGGCTGTGCTTTGATCTTTCCGATCTGATGGAGGGAATCCGCTCTCAGGGGCTTATCGGACTGCATGAGGCTGGCAGCGTTGTGCTGGAAACAAACGGCGCGCTGAGCGTGTTCCCATCGGCGGAAAACAGACCGGCAACCCGCGGCGAACAGGGGATGGATCAGCGCTACGATGGTATTCCGCTGACGCTGATTCTGGATGGACGTGTGCAGAAAAGGACGCTGGCGCTCTGCGGCAGGGATGAGAAATGGCTGATGGATCTGCTGGGCGGGCAGGAAATCGCGCATGCCAAGGATGTACTGGTGGCGCTGCTCAATACGCAGGGCGTACTGCTTGTGCAGGAAAAGGGCGAAAATGGGCGGCTGCTCAATATCCCCGCCCTGAAACCGGAGGAGGTGATGTGGTGATATGAGCAGAAAGATGATCATCATGGCCTGCACGCTGGCTTTTCTGCTGGTGCTTAGCCTGCTGGAACAGACGATTGTGCTGCGCATCACCGATACGGCGCTAGAAAACGCGCGCGGCGTCATTGCGGATATCCGGGAGGGAGAATTGAAGGAAGCCATGAAAAAATCCCGGGAGATGGATATCTCCTGGGACGAACAGGCTGTGTGGCTGGAAATGATGGTCGATCACAAGTCGACGGATGAGGTCCGCTACGCGTTTTCGCGGCTTCTGGCGGCGCTGGAGCAGGAGGATTCTGCCACGGCGATGGTTTACGCCTGCGAGCTGGAAGGCGCGATTGAGCACGTATACGAGCGACAGGCGCTGACGATCGAAAACATCATCTGATTTACAGATTCAGCGCGGTGACCTCGGCGATGATAGCGGCTTCGTCGGGCTTCATGGCCTCCAGCGTGCGGGAAAGCAGATCGTCGAGCGCCCAGCCAAGCAGCTCAGCGCCCTGCGCGATGACCTCGCGGGAGCAGCCGGCGGCAAAACCCTTGGACTTGTACTTCTTTTTCAGGCTCTTGAGATCCATGTCGGTGATGCTGCCGGAGGGACGCATCTTTGCGCATGCGCCGATCAGACCGGTGAGCTCGTCGCAGGCAAAGAGCACCTTTTCCATCTGATGCTCCGGCGCCACGTCCGTGCACAGGCCGTAACCGTGGCAGACGACGGCATGGATCAGGCGCTCGTCACAGCCGGCACCCTCGAGCAGTTCCACGCACTTTTTGCAGTGCTCATCCGGCCACTGCTCAAAGTCGATATCGTGCAGCAGGCCGACAACGGCCCAGAAATCTGCCTCGTCGCCATATCCCAGTTCGTTTGCCATGCGGCGCATGACCTTGGAGACGGTGATGGCGTGAGTGATGTGGAATGCTTCGCTGTTGTACTTGCGAAGCAGGGAAAAAGCCTCTTCGTATGTCATGGGAAAGACTCCTTTATCGAGAATTGACTGTATTATATCAACATGTGCTGATGTGTGTCAATCCGTGTATGCATGTGCTATAATACAGGCAGCGAATGAAGGAGAATGAAAATGGAAATCAGAGTACTGAAAGAGGAGCTGCTGAGCAGCTGGCAGATCAGAAAGACGGATGCGCAGAAGACTGCGTTTATCGGGTGGGCGATGGATTATGCAAGGGCGCGCGGCATTCCTGTTTCCGTGGAGGAAAGCGGGCGACTGATCCGTTCGCGCAATATTGTCTTTGGCGATGTTGACCGGGCACGGACGATCATCACCGCGCATTATGACACATGTGCAGGCATGCTGCTGCCCAATTATTCCACGCCAGGCTGCCTGCCGCTGTTTATTCTTGAACAGACTGTGCTGACGATGATGATCGGTCTTGGCGGATGGCTTGCCGGGCGCGCGGGATACGCTTTTGCAAGCGCGTACATGCATCCGATTGCCGCCGGGATTCTGTCTGCGGCTGCCGGTACAGCGGGTGCGATGCTTGTTCTCCTGTTGATGCTCTGCGGCCCGGCAAACCTGCATACGGCAAACGACAATACATCCGGCGTGCTGACCGTGCTGCTGGCGATGGAGCGGCTGAAGGAAAAGCCGGGCGTTGCATATGTGCTTTTTGACAATGAAGAAAAGGGATTATTCGGTTCAAAGGCATTCATCAGGGCGCATCCGCAGGCTGCGCGGCGTTTTCTGATCAATCTGGATTGCGTGGGCGACGGCGATACGCTGCTGTATACCGGCATGAAGGCCGGAATGCGCATGCCGCAGGCGAAGCGAATCGAAAAAGCGATGCAGGAGACTGCGCCGGAATACGGGATGAAGACGGCTTCGGGAGAATTCCCGAAGTGGATATATCCGTCGGATCAGATGCTTTTTCCGCGGGGGACGGCGTTTGCTGCGCTCAAGGGGAAGAAGATCCTGTATATGGACAGGATTCATACCGCACGCGATACCGTGCTGGAGGAGCGGAACATCGGCTGCCTGCTGAATATACTGAGTATGCTGTGATGGGGCAAAGCATGAAAAAACCGGTCTGATCAAGATTCAGACCGGTTTTTTGATTCAGCAATGCTTTTCTTTTCTGACGCCTATCAGCACAAGCGTGGAAATCAGCGCCGCGCCAAGCCAGAGGGCAGGCTGGCTGTGATCGCCGGTAGCGGGCAGCTCGGGCATGATCAGCACCGCGATGGAAGATCTGCTGCGCTCATAGCCGCAGACGCTGCAGACCTCGCGCTTCAGGCCTTCTTCGGTGTAGGTGGGTTCTTTATCGATGACCTCGATAAACGTGTGATCGCCGAGCTGATTCGTATCGCCGCAGCTTCGGCTGCAGTCGAGCCAGTGCTGCGTTTCGCTGACGGTGTAAGCATCCGCCCAGTCGTGTCCGAGCGCGCCTGCCGGATTGCCGGGGACATACACCGCGCTGCCGGCCTGGTCGATGAACTGAGCCAAGCAGACGCTGCAGGACCAGAATTCTTCGGAGCCGTCGGCGGTGCAGGTGGGCTCGCCCTTGGGATGATGAATGGTGATGGAGTGACCGGGTGACGCGAGAATGATGTCAGCTTCGCTTTCGATCGGCACCGTCATTGCTGCGTCGGCGCAGAGTTTGCCGCAGTCCTTGCAGTGCCAGTATTCGATATTACCGTCCGTTGTGCAGGTAGGCTCGCTGCGTTCATGATGGGTTTTGCTTGCATGATTGGTGGCGGGCAGGATGACGTTGGATTCCTGCTCGATTTGCTCAGTCATGCCGGCATCTGAATATAGATTTTCGCAGTCGCTGCAGTACCAGTATTCGATATTGCCATTCTCTGTACAGGTGGGCTCGCTGCGTTCATGATGGGTTTTGTTTGCATGCTTGGTGGCGGGCAGAGCGGCGGGAGCAGAGGGTCTACCCGAGAAGGGTGAATCATAGTTGGTATCCAAATAATACTTGTGACATCGCTCGCAATACCAGTATTCCGGCATTCCGGTTTCGGTGCATGTCGGAGCCTTCTCTGGATAATGAACGATATTGTGAATGGGTTTTTCGCAGCGCTCGCACCAGCAGAAATCAAAAAACATATTATACCCCAGGGTATGGAAGTATTTCCCGCATTTCTGGCACTTGCAGTTGCCCGAGAGGTTGTGAGTGCTGCCGCCGCAGATGTCGCATAAGCAGTCGTCGCCGGTTTCGTTGATGTGATTGGTGTGCGTATTGAGTGTGAATAAGAACTCGGGAGAAGGATAATCTACGGGCTGGCTGCGTGTAACATCATACCAGCCGCTGCCTGGCACGGTGTATGTGGTATACCTATGAACCCGCTGTTCATCCGAACCGTTGACGCTGACGTCTACGTAGTAAGTGATTGCAAGATATGAATCGTTATATATTACTGTTCCGCCTTCTATATAGTCTCCGTCCTCGAGGTCATCAATACTATCGACGCGTGTCTCTTTTCTGTGAATGGTTGCAGACAGCGCTGTTGCCGCCAGACAGCTCAGCGCAATTGTCAACGCAAGCATGATAATCAGTTTTTTTCTGATCATAACTCTCTCTTTCTTCTGATCCGCGATGCCGTCTCCCGGTTTTGCGGAAACGGAGTCAGCCAATAAAGCAGATGGTATTCTGTGCTTAAACAGTCAACAGTACATGATTATTATATCTGCTTTATTTTACAAAAGGTTTACAAATGTCAGAACTTTTCATCTCAAGAATGAAAAGCTCTGTTTATATGTTGCTCTCTTTATTTCAGCACCACGTTTTTATGCCCCAGCATGTCTGTCATTTCGTCCATCATGGCCTTCGTGGGCCTGACGTAGAGCTCCTTCGGCGCGCGCAGCTTGACGCCCGTGCTCTCGATGTAAAGCACAACAGGGATTTCGCCCTTATAGCGACTGAGCACGGGACGTACCACCTGAATCGCGCTGTCGCTGGGCAGGCGCAGATACAGCGTGCCGCCGGGCAGCGGATCGTCCTTTCTGGCGGGCGCAGCTGCGTTCTGGGTCAGCGAGCCGTTTTTAACCGCCTGCTCGATTTCGGCGTTGGTCATCAGCGGCTCGATACTGTCCAGCAGCAGCTTGGGATCCTCGTCCTCGCGGATGGAGAGCCTTCCGCAGAGCACGACCGCCGTGTCGGACACAAGCTCTGTGCTCACGCGCTCCAGAATCTTCGGGAAAACCAGCGATTCAATCGTGCCAGTCATGTCCTCCAGCGTCACAAAGCCCATCAGATTGCCGCTGCGGGTCGCCTTCTGGCGGAACTCGGTGAGCATGCCGCCCATGCGCACGCGCATGCCGTCACGGGAGAGGCCGTGATCCGGGCCTTCCATGATCTCGGCGAGCTGCGATGTGCTCATGTCCATCTGGGCAAGCGCCTGCGTGTAATCGCCCAGTGGATGACCGGTGATATACAGGCCGGTCATGTTCTTCTCGAATGTGAGCCGCGTGCGCAGGTTGAAATCCGGAATACTGGGCAGCGGCGGATTGACCTCCTCGAGCATGCCGTCGCCAAAGAGGGACATCTGCCCAACGATGTTGCTCTTTCTGGTGCGGTTTGCGCCGTCGAGCGCCGCCTCGTAGACGGCCATCAGCTGCGCGCGCGTCGCACCTGTGCAGTCAAATGCGCCGGAAAGGATCAGCGATTCCACGACGCGCTTGTTCACCAGATCGGAAGACAGGCGCTTGCAGAAATCGAAGATATCCTTGAACGGGCCGGAACGTCTGCGGATATCGATGATCGAATCGATCGCCTTTTCGCCGCAGGAGCGGATCGCGCCCAGACCGAAGCGGATGCCGGTGATTCCGTCGCAGCTTGTACCTACAGAGAACTTCCTGCCGGATTGATTGATATCCGGCGGGAGCAGGGGAATGCCGTGTTTGCGGCAATACTGCGAATATTCAGCGACCTTGCCGCTGTCGCCGGATACGGAATTAAGCAGTGCAGCGAAGAACTGTACGGGATAATGGCGCTTGAGCCAGCCCGTGCGCACAGCAACCACGCCGTAGGCGGCTGCGTGGGATTTGTTGAACGCATAGGAGGCAAATGCGGTCATCTCGTCAAAGAGCTGGCTGGCGGTCTCTGCCGGAATGCCGCGGCGCACGCAGCCGTCGACCGTCACCACGCCGTCCTCGACCATGCCGTTGATGAAATATTCGCGCTCCTTGGCCATGACGTCGTGCTTCTTTTTCGACATTGCGCGGCGCACGAGGTCGCTCCGACCATAGGAATAGCCTGCCAGATCGCGAACGATCTGCATGACCTGCTCCTGATAGACCATGCAGCCGTAGGTGACGTCGAGAATCGGCTTGAGGCTGGGATGCAGGTAATGGATGGTTTCGGGGTTGTGCTTGCCCTCAATGTAGCGGGGAATGGACTCCATCGGGCCGGGCCGGTAGAGAGAAATCGCAGCGATGATGTCTTCGAAATTCTGCGGCTTCATGTTGGAGAGGAACGCGCGCATGCCGCCGGATTCCAGCTGGAACACGCCGTCGGTTTCCCCCTCGGAAATCATGTCGTATACCGCGTGATCGTCCAGCGGGATATCCTCCGCCTTCATGTCCACGCCGCTCTCTCGCATCAGATCGAGCGTATCGCGGATGACGGTGAGCGTGCGCAGGCCCAGAAAGTCCATCTTGAGCAGGCCCAGACGCTCGATGGTGCCCATCGGGAACTGGGTCGTGATGATCTCGTCGTTGCGCTGCAGGGGCACATACTCGGTGACGGGCTTGTCGGTGATGAGCACACCCGCCGCGTGGGTGGATGCATGGCGCGGCATGCCCTCCAGCGCGCGGCTCATGTCAATCAGCTTTTGAACGCGCTCGTTTTCCGCGTAGCTCTTTTTGAGCTCGGGTGAGAGCTTGAGCGCGCGCTCAAGCGTCATATTCAGCTCAAAGGGAATGGATTTGGAGATCGCATCCACTTCCTGATAGGGATAACCCAGCACGCGGCCGACATCGCGCACAACTGCGCGCGCAGACATCGTACCGAATGTGATGATCTGGCTGACGTGGTCTGCACCGTATTTGCGGGCGACGTAATCGATGACCTCCTGACGGCGCTCGTAGCAGAAGTCCACGTCGATATCAGGCATGGATACGCGCTCGGGATTGAGGAATCGCTCAAAGAGCAGACTGTATCTGAGCGGATCAAGCTGGGTGATATGCAGGCAGTAGGCGACGATGGAGCCTGCGCCGGAGCCTCGGCCCGGGCCGACGACGATGCCGTGGCTGCGGGCGTAATTGATAAAGTCCCAGACGATGAGGAAATAGTCGATATAGCCCATCTTTGCGATGACGCTGATCTCGTATTCCATGCGGTCACGGGCTTCCTGCGTGATGGGGTGATAGAGTTCGGCAAGGCCCTGCTCGCAGAGCCTTCGCAGCATCTGCTCGCTGGTTTCGCCGTTCTCGGTCGGGAAGCGCGGCAGCTTCGTTTCGCCAAAGACAAAATCGACCTTGCAGCGCATGGCGATCTCATGCGTGCGCGCAAGCGCTTCGGGATATTCGCCAAAGAGCTGCTTCATCTCTTCTTCGCTCTTGACGTAGAGCTCGCGGCTCTCCATGCGCATGCGGTTTTCATCGTCGAGCGTCTTGCCCGTCTGGATGCACATGAGCACCTCCTGCGCTTCGGCGTCCTCACGGCGCAGGTAGTGGCAATCGTTGGTGGCAATCAGGGGGATACCCGTCTCGGCGCTGACATGCACCAGCTCGGGCAGCACGAGCTTTTCATCCTCGAGACCGTGATCCATCAGTTCGATGAAGTAGTTGCCCTTGCCGAAGATGGATTCCATTTCGCGCGCGTGCGCGCAGGCGTCCTCGAAGCGTCCATCCAGCAGCAGCTTGTTCAGCTTGCCGGAAAGACACGCACTGGAGGCGATCAGGCCCTTTGAATACTTGCGCAGGCAGGCCATGTCGATGCGCGGGCGGTAGTAATAGCCGCGCGTCCATGCCTCGGATACCATGTGCATCAGGTTGCGGTAGCCCTCCTGCGTCTGGCACAGCAGGATCAGGTGGCTCGTTCCGCGCATGCCCATGGCGGCATTGCGCTCGTCCATATTGTCGCAGACGTAGACCTCGCAGCCGATGACGGGGTGAATGCCGCGCTTTTTGGCTTCCGTGTAAAAATCGATTACGCCGTACATCGCGCCGTGATCTGTGATGGCGCAGGCGTCCATGCCCAGCTCCTTCACGCGGTCCAGGAGCGGACCGATGCGGTTCGCGCCGTCAAGCAGGCTGTATTCGGTGTGCAGATGCAGATGTGCAAAGGCCATAAGAAGCTCCTTTCCCAGTTAATCTGTGGAAAACTCAATGGTCGCCAGAATCGGCAGGACAACGCTTTCATCCATCTGGGTTTCAAAGGAGATCTGCAGCGTTTCGTCCCATGTTTCATAGGTGTCCCAGCTCTGCTCGCCCTCCTCGGTGAGCACCTGCGCACGGTAGCAGACGAAGCGTCTTGAACCGATATCGCGCGTGCGCACGCTGATCGCACCGGCATCCATATAATAGGAGATGACGTCCTGAGCCGGATAACCATCCAGCCGGTCGCCGGTTTCATTGGCATAGCAGAAGAGATAGAGCGAGCCGTCTTTGCCGCTGCTTGAGCCGGCATAGAGCGCGTTGCCGCCCTGCTCAGCATTCTCGCGTGAATGATCGGCGATCACGGCGTCCTGCGGCACGCGCATCGTAAAGCCGAACGTGGACAGATCCCACAGCTGGCCGCCTGACAGGGGCCTGATTTCCTGCATGTCCACGCAGCGCAGATAAAGCGCTCCGCCGCAGCCCAGCAGAAAGCAGGCGGCAAGCGCGAGCATATAGAGCACAGTGTTTTTTTTCATGGCTGATCCTCAAAGAAGTCGATAGTATTCTAAGTCTATTTTAAGCGCCGGACGGGTCAAAGTCAACGGTAAGTGACGGCGCGCGACGAATGCCGAAAGCGTTGCGCATCGCGCAGCCATTGTGCTATAATAAAGTATCTATGCAAATGTAAAGGAGGCTGACGACATGGCGTTTTGCTCGTTCGACGAAAGCGCAGCGCTGTTTGACGCCACACCTGTGGAAAATATGTTCATTTCCGAATATATGCTTCGTGCGCCGGGAGATTTTGTGAAGGTCTATCTCTACGGACTGATGCTCTGCTATCATCGCAGCGAGCGCATGAGCCTTGCGTCCATGGCGCGGGATCTGGACGTTACGCAGGAGGATGTGGAGCGGGCATACCGGTACTGGGAACGCGAAGGTCTTGTGCGCCGAACGGGTGACAATCCCGTCCGCTATACCTATTACAATCTCAAGCAGATCACGCTTACCCGCGCGGAAAAGCCCAGCGAGCAGCTCTATAACCGTCATTTCATGGATGAAGTGCGCCGCACGCTGGACGCGCAGACCGTGGGCGATAACGATTATCAGACGATTCTGGACTGGGTGCAGGTTTTTGAACTGCCGGAAGAGGTTGTCATCATGTTGCTTCGCAGCGAGAGAGAAAAAAGCCGGACAGGGCGTGTTTCCCTTAAGATTGCCAGTGAGACGGCGCGGCGATGGGCGCAGAGCGGCGTGCGCACGCTGGAGGATGCGGAGCAGATGCTCATTCTTACCGGAGAACGGGAGAAGGGGCTCAAGCGCCTGCTGGCCCGGCTTGGACAGCATCGACCGGCCAGCGAAGACGAAAAGAATATGTACCTCAAGTGGATCGACGAATGGGGCTTTACGGCAGAGGCTGTTCTGGAGGCCTGCCGCGAGACGACCAAGGGTACGCCGACGATGGCGTATCTGGACGGCATCCTGCTCAGGCAGCACCAGCTGGGCCGCCACGATGCAGCACAGATCCTCGGCGGTATTTCGCAGGAGAAGGGGGAGCGCGACTTTGCGCGTGATGTGCTGGCTGGTCTGGGCCGCACGGGTGTCACGCCGACAGCGGATGATCTTGCGCTCATTGACAGCTGGCGCGAAGCAGGAAACAGCGACGAGCTCATTTTGCTGGCTGTTGCCGCAGCGCACAGGCGCAGGGACGGCGGTACGATGGAGGGCGTTGGCAACTGGCTGGAGAAATGGGCCAGACAGGGCCTGACCACGCCGCAGGCCGTGACCGCGCACAGCAGCAGGCAAAAGGCGCTCAATGCGCAGCTGCGTGAGATTTACGACGCGGCAGGCATTGAAAAGAACACAAACCAGCCGGATCGCGATCTGCTTTGCCGCTGGATGGGTGAAATGGGCATGAGCATGGATCTGGTGATGCTCAGCGCCCGGTATGCACGCGGAAGCAATTCGCCGGTAATGACCATGAACCGCATTCTCTCCGACTGGCATCGCGCGGGCATCTCGAGCGTCGAGGCGGCGCGTGCCGAGCACGACAGCCACGTGCGCGGCGGCTGCAAGCCTGCTTTGCAGACGGCCAGAATGCAGGACACCATGCAGAGACACCAGTATACATCTGATGATTATCGCCGCATGATTACCGATTTGGATGAGGAGGAAAGCTGATGCTCAGTCGTGAGAATGTGACGCGCGAGGCACTCTCTGCGCTGGAGGCGCAGCGCGCAGCTAACCTCATGGAGGAAAAACGCCGCCGCGAAGAGGCTGAGGAAAAAAGTCCGGCTGTGCGCGAATTGATTGCAAGGCGTCAGAAGCTGTTTTTTTCCGGCATGCGAGGTGCATTTGCCTCGCCGGATAAGGCAAAAGAGATATCTGCAAACATGCAGCAGGAAATGGAGCGCCTGAATGCTGAACTGCGTAAGGCGCTCAATGCGTGCGGTTTGGCGCAGGATTATCTGCAGCCGGTGTATCGCTGCAGAGAATGCCGGGATACGGGCTATGTCGGCGAACCGGTGCATGAAATGTGTGCGTGCCTCAAGCGTGCGGTGATGAACAGGCTCTATCAGTCGGAAGGATTGCAGGGGCTTGAGCGTGAGAACTTTGCTGCCTTCGATGAAAGCATATTTCCTGATATCCCAATCGAGGGAAGGAAGAGCACACAAAGAGGCTATATCAACAAGATTCGAAAGCGCTGCGAAGAATATGCTGATTCATTTGATACAGGTGAAGGGAAGGGATTACTGCTTTGCGGAAAGTCGGGGCTTGGCAAGACTTTCCTGATGAACTGCGTAGCGCAGCGCGTGCTGGAACGCGGGTTTTCGGTAGTAGTGATTTCTGCATATAAGCTGATTGAAACCATGCGCCGTTTTCAGTTTGGAGAAGATGGCAGCGAGCAGGTGCAGGACATGCTTGCCTGCGACCTGCTGTGCATCGACGATCTGGGCAGCGAACCAATGCTGCGCGGAATCACGGTCAGCTCATTGTATCATATCATCAACGAGCGCCGAAATGCTAATCGCGCTATTGTGGTGACGACTAATTTAAGCCCGGAGCAACTGGACAATACTTATGATCAGCGTATTGGTGCAAGGCTGTACGATACGAGTCGTATGCAGATTTTTGAGTTTATCGGTGAAGATGTGAGACGGACGAAGAGATAATCAAAGATATCCCCGCAGATCCTTCGCCAGCCGCTCCTCCAGCGCGATAAGCTTTTTGCAGACGTCCTTGGCGCTTTCGTCTGCGGCGGCATACTGATTCAGATATTTGGAGAGTGACTTGACGCCCATGTTGCAGCCGTCGGTGATGAGATCGGCGATGGTGGCATCGGTGGGTTTCATCATCAGCTCCATGTTCGTCTTGACTGTGGACATGGTCTTTGCCATGGGGTTGGGATTCTTTCCCTCGTCGCCGAAGCGGTCAAGCGCAGCCTGCAGCGATTCTTTGAGCTTTTCATGCTCCTTTTTGCATCGGGACAGAATGGCGCGCATGGTTTCGTCCTGCGCGCTGTCCATGACCTCGTCGATGGCGGAGACGCCCATTTTGATGCCTGCGTCGCACTCGCGCAGCAGGCGGATGGTATCCTGTTCAATCATGAATATAACCTCCTCGTGCGGGATGTACTCAGTATGCCCGGCAGGGAGGAAAATGATGCGGAGGCGAAGCTGCGAATGCTTTTTCTGGATTCGTTCACATTCCCGGACGCCGAAACGGAGACCAGCTATATCATGGCAATCCGGCGCACGTGCTACACGTCGTTTTATCCGCTGAAGATCCTGTCGAAAAGACGCTTTGAGCGCATCGATTTCGAGCCGGTCACCATCCTTTACGGCGGAAACGGCACGGGCAAATCGACCGCGCTGCATGTGATCGCCGAAAAGGCGTGCCTTGAGCGGGAAGCGCCGTACAACAGAACGGGTTTCTTTGACGACTATGTCGGCATGTGCCGCATGGAACTGAGAAACAGCATTCCTCAGGGGAGCTGCATCATCACCAGCGACGATGTGTTTGATCATATGATCGCGATCCGTGAGCTCAATGACGGCATCGATCACAGGCGCACGGAGGTCTTTGAGGAATATCTGGAAAACAGGCGCGCGAAGTTTCAGCTGTCTTCCATGGAGGATTACGATCAGCTGAAAAGGATTGTGCGCGCCAGAAAGAAATCGCAGTCCGGATATGTGAAGGAGGAACTGGGGATGAACGTGCGCACGTTCTCCAATGGTGAAAGCGCATTCCGGTATTTCACCAATAAGATCACCGAGGACAGGCTGTATCTGCTTGATGAGCCGGAGAACAGCCTCTCGCCCGAGCGGCAGATGGAGCTTTGCCAGTTCATTTCCGACAGCGCGCGGTTCATGGGCTGCCAGTTTGTCATCAGCACGCATTCTCCGTTTCTGCTGTCGATGAAGGGCGCGAAGATCTATGACCTTGACAGCGATCCGGTGGATGTGCGCAGGTGGACGGAACTGGAAAATGTAAGAGCGTATTACGACTTTTTCAAGAGAAACGAACATGCATTTGAGGAGAAATAAAAACAGGCTGCATCGGAGCGATCCGGTGCAGCCTGTTTTTGCTTCAGGGAATACGAGTCAGGTTTTCGTAAGTGGATGTGCCAATCCGCACCAGCGCGAACAGAAAAAGCAGGATAAATACAACGATCAGAATGCGGCTCATGGAGATGCGCATGCGAACACACCCTTTCTTTACAACAGCCCCGCTGCCTGCAGCTGGCTGCGCAGGTTGCTGGTAGCATTTTGCAGCGATTCGTAATCAATGGGATAGATCGACAGCAGCGTCTGCACGGCGCTGATGGCTGTGTTGATCTGCCTGCGCGTATCGTTGGTGATGTAGGGCGAAGAGCCGACCAGCTGGAAGGCGCGCAGCGTCAGGTTGTATGCATCGTTGTAGATCATCTCCAGCTCGTAAGTGGACTGGGAAGCCGTGTATTCGTCGTGCAGCTGGCAGATATGGTTGTCGATATCAGCCTGACTCTGCAGCGTGGCAAATTCGCCCAGATATTTGCGGATCGTGCTGCCGTAGCTGCCGATATAATTGTACAGCGGATGACCGCGGGGAATGAGCACGATGCCGCGATTCTCCACAATGCCGGAAGGACAGTACTGCGTGGCCAGCAGGCCGGAATCCGTGCAAACGGAAACCTGCTTGTGCATGGAGCAATAGGATGTGGGCACATTGCCCTCGTACCAGTAGTCGGTGATCGTCTTGTAGCCGTTTACGTCGTTGTAGCAGGCGTCGGTTGCCAGCTGGCCGCTGACGCCGCATGTTGTCACGCGCACAAGGCCGTAGTCCGCCGGCATGCCGTCGATGATCTCGCGGGAATCGAGGTTTTTTGCCTTGTGGATCTTCTCCATATAGCTCTGCCACAGCGGCGCGGCGGCGTTGCCGCCGGTCGCTTTGCTGGAGAGCGCCTTGTAATTGTCATGGCCGATCCACACGCTGGAGGCATACCAGCCCGTCATGCCGGCGAAGAACACGCCTTTGGAATCGGAGTTGGTGCCGGTTTTGCCGGCGACGACCTGCGAGGAAATGCGGGCCTTGGTCCCTGTGCCGCTCTGCACGGCTTCCTTGAGCATATCCACGATCAGGTACGCGGTGGACGGCTTGAACACCTGATGGCGATCCTGCCGCTGACGCATATCGACGTAGACATTGCCGTTTGCATCGAGGATGTGGCTGAAAGAGATCGGCTCCTGATACACGCCCTTGTTGGCGATGGTGCCGAAGGCGACGGCCATCTGAACCGGGGTGATACCGGAGGAGCCCAGCGCCAGACCGAAGGGGTCTGCGTTGATGTTCTTATTCTCCACGCCCATCAGGTTCAGGTAGCTGACCGCGCGGCTCACGCCGACGTAACTCATCAGGATCTGCGCGGCGGATGTATTGTGCGAATTGCGCATCGCATTGCGGAAGCTCTGCGGACCCTGATAACCGCCGCCGCCGTAATTCTGCGGCCAGGAATCCTTGCCGGAGGAATCCTTCCAGCCGGAGATCGGCACGGGCATGTTGTAGGCGATGGAGGCGGGCGAAGCGCCCAGATCAATCGCCGGAGCATAGACTGTCAGCGGCTTGATCGAGGAGCCGACGGGCATGTTCATGTCGCTGGCGCGGTTGAGCGTCTTGCGGGCGGTGGGCTTGTAGCGGCCGCCGACAATGGCTTTGAGCTCGCCCGTGCGATAGTCGTACACGCAGGCGGCGGCCTGTGGCTGCTCAATCTCGGTATACGTGCCGTCGGCATTGCGCGCCTGATAGACCTTGTCGGAGGGATCGCGCAGGCGGGGATAGTCGCCCCATGTCGCAAGCGAATCCTCAAGGATCTGCTGGATCTCGGTATCCAGACACAGATACACGCTGTAGCCGCCGGTGCGCAGCTCGTTTTCCATGGCATAGCGGTTGGCGGATGTGTTTTCCAGATTCTTGAGCTCCAGGAAGGTGTCCACCACGTCGCTGATCGCATACTCGACGTAGTGCGGATACGCGTACATGTCGATCGTAGCGGGCGAGGTTTCCAGCACGGTTGCCGTCGTGCGGTCAAGCGCTGCGTTGTATTCCTGCGTGGAAATGAGGCCGTTTTCGCGCATCTGGCGGAGCACATAGTCCGTGCGGTTGTTGGTGATATCGGCGGTATTGCTGCCCTGCGTATTGCGGGTGTAGAAATTCCGGCGGGGATTGTAATAGTTCGGGCTTCGGGTCATGCCGGCGAGCATGGCGCATTCGCGCAGGGTAAGCTCGCCGAGCTCCTTGCCGAAATAGCCGTAAGCCGCGACCTTCACGCCGTAGTAGCTGCCGCCCAGAAAGATGGTATTGAGATAGCTTTCCAGAATCTGATCCTTGGTGTATCGCGTTTCCAGCTCCATGGCCAGATAGGCCTCCTGCAGCTTGCGCTTGTAGCTCTGCTCGCTGGAGAGGACGGTCTTTTTGATCAGCTGCTGCGTGATGGTGGAGCCGCCCTGCGAGGAACCTGTGGTGATGTTGGCGACCAGCGCGCCGACGATACGCTTGACGTCCACGCCGTTGTGTTCGTAAAAGCGCGCGTCCTCAACGGCGATGAATGCGTTTTGCAGCATCTGAGGAATCTCGTCGATGGAGACCATGACGCGATCCTCGGTGCCCTTGTAATCGGTGATCAGGTTGCCCTTGCTGTCGTAGATAAAGGAGGTTTTATCCTGAGAATCCAGCGCGGCCAGATCCAGCGTCGGCGCCGTGTCGACATAGGCCTTTGCAATGCCGATGAGCGCGCCTGCCAGCGCGAGACAGACGCAAAGGATCAGAATCGTGGACAGGCGGATCGTGGAAACCAGTACGCTGAGCAGGAAATTGGGATATTTGGTACGGGGCTTGAAGATGGAATGCGGCGGCTCAGCGTTTTTAGCCGATTTCTTCTTGCTCTTCTTGCTCTTCCTGGGGGATGTGCTTATCACGGGTGCGGGCATGCGCGATGTATGCTGCGCAGGCATTTTCCTTGTGCCGCCGCCGATGTGCAGCTGCGTCGTATCCGAAACCGCATCGGCAGATTCTTCGCCCGCGGCTGGGGTCAGGGGCGGGTTTTTGCTCTGCGGTTTTTGATTGTAGTCGTTGGACTTAGGCATGCTTTTCCTCCTTGCTGAGGGGTAGAGTAATCATCATACACAATAATTATACCACATAATGCGAAGCTGCGCATCACAAATGAAAATTTGAGCGCCATTTCGAATATAAGACGAAAGGGGGGATCAAATGACTGCTGCTGAAATGAAGAAATATTCCGCGAAAGCCAAAAGAAGGCGCCTGATGAGAAGGCTGCTGCTTGCGGCGCTCGTCACCGCGGCGCTGCTGATGCTGATGGAGCGAAATTTGAAGCCGCTGGTCTTTTCGCTGGCAGAGGCGAGATCGGCCGCGATGGCGTCGCAGGTGCTCAACGGTGCGCTCACGGAGGCGATTGAAGACGGCGTGGCGTATACGGATCTGATGAGCGTACACATGGATCAGCAGGGACAGGTGGCGCTGCTCTCTGCCAATACCATGCAGATGAACAGGCTTGCCGACCGGGCGGGAAAGGCGGCGCTGCGCCGTCTGAACAGCATGAGCAGCGAACGCGTGACGGTTCCGCTTGGCGCGGCGCTGGGCATCACGATTCTGGCGGGAACCGGCCCCGGGATACCGGTGTCCATCGTGCCCATCGGCTCAATCTCCACAGAATTCGCAACGGAATTTGAGGCATGCGGCATCAACCAGACGCGGCATAAGGTGTATCTTCGGCTGACAGCCAGCATACGGATTGTGATTCCCACCGGCGCCAAAACGACGCAGGTCTCCGCTAACATGCTGGTGGCGGAATCGATCATTGTCGGCGGCGTGCCGGAGGGCTTTGTGGGCTACAACTTGGGCGAGGAGGAGCTCAACCTTGTACCGTGAGGCTGCAAGAAAATGATTGTCTGCACAGCATCGCGTATGATATAATCGAAAAAATAACAGAGCAAAGGGGAAGAAGAAGTGAGCAATGCACTGCGTAACCATGTGCTGGACGGCATGCTGGGCCTTGCCGTGGGCGATGCGCTGGGCGTGCCGTTTGAGTTCCGCTCCCGCAGGGAAATGGAAGAGAATCCGGCGACTGATATGATCGGCTATGGCACATACCATCAGCCGGAGGGAAGCTGGTCGGATGATACATCCATGGCGCTGTGCACGGCGGACAGCCTGATCAAAGGATTTGATCCGGAGGATATGATGAAGAAGTTCTCCGCATGGAAGTCGCGCGCGCAGTATACAGCGACCGGCGTTCGGTTTGATATCGGCATTTCCAGCAGAAAGGCGATTGAAAAATACGAAATGGGACTTGATCCGGCGGATTGCGGCGACGCGGGCGAATACGGCAACGGAAACGGCGCGCTGATGCGCATTTTTCCGGCAGCGATCATGCAGTGCATCAAGGCGGTATACAGCGAAGCGGATGCGCGGGCATTTCTTGATCCTGTTCACCGCTCGGCGATGATCACGCATGCGCATGAGCGCGGGCTGATCTGCTGCGGTATCTATACGATGATCCTGCATGCATGGCTGAACAGAGAGGAAAGCCAGACGCTGGAGGATGTGATGATCTGTGGCTTTGAACGTGCGCAGCGCGCCTATACGGCGATGGGCGGCAGGTTTGCTGCGGAGATGGCGAAGACAAACCAGTTTATTCATCCGCGGGTACTGGCAGCGTGTCCGCAGGAGGAGATCGGTTCTTCGGGATATGTCATTCATACGCTGCATGCAGCGCTGTGGTGCTTGCTGACGACGCAAAGCTATGCGCAGTGTGTCCTTAAGGCGGTGAATCTGGGCGAGGACACAGATACGACAGCCGCCGTTGCCGGATCGCTGGCGGGTGTGATTTACGGCGTTGAGGCCATACCGCAGGCATGGCTGGATAAGCTGAAAAACCGGGCGCTCATCGAGTCTATCAGCAGCCGGCTGAGCGACGCGCTGTATAGCGTGAAACCGGAAAAACAGACGATTGACAGCTTTACCGGAGAACATACGCATCTGGCGCTCAAGTTTGCAGCGAGGATCGATCTGGATGGAATTGTCTATCAGAACGCGACTGCGGCATGGCTGGCACAGGGCACAGCATTTGAAGAGAGAAAGCAGTTTTGCCATCTCAATGCGCATCAGGCGAGGCGTCTGTTCAAGCGGATGACGGCGGAGAAGACATGGGACCCGGAGGAGAAGGAGGCTGCGCTGTATCGTGTCTGTATGGCGAAATACAGTCAGAATCCCGAACTGAGCCAGAGCCTGCTTGCCACCGGTGTCAGAGAGATCATTTATGATACAACCGGCGCGCATGACAATGAAATGGGCCGCTGCGCCTGCAGTAGTTGCGCGCAGCTTCCGTATCAGAACCGGTATGGAAAGCTGCTGATGCGTGTGCGTGAGTGCCTTGCAGACAATGATGTCAGCTGATTTGGAGATTGGGACGCAGGAATTAACCAGGATGTCTGACAGATTCGCGAAAGACAACAGAATCAGCGGCCGAAAGGCCGCTTTTTGTATTCTAAAGGTCGAACATGCGCGTATATATAAGTATTGATGAAAAATGATCCAAAATTGTTATTTACATCCTATTATGAATATGATATGATGCCAATAACGATATAATTTATAAAATCTGATACATATGTGCTATGGGAGGAGAAGAGATGAATCAGGTAAGCGTTGTGGTGGCAGATGACAATGCACAGCTGAGGGACATGATCGTCCGGTTTCTGGGGGATCAAAGCGGGTTGGACGTTGTCGGAGCAGCGGAGAATGGACTGGAAGCGATTGACCTCATTCGGGAAAAGGAACCGGACGTATTGGTCTGCGACATGATCATGCCGAAGATGGATGGATTTGGCGTGCTCGAGCGCATTCCTGCTCTGAAGCTGGGGCGTTATCCTGAGGTGATCGCACTGACAGCGTTGGGGCGTGACGATTTCATTGCCCGTGCAGTCAGGCTGGGCGCAAGCTACTATATGGTGAAACCGTTTGATTTTTCCATACTCGCTCAGCGCATCTTCGAAATTGCCGGTCAGAGCGAAAGAGCGGAGGCGATGGCGATGCGCCTTGGCAAGGCTTGCGGCGACAGCAGTGTTGAGAGCGTCGAGGAGCGGATTGCGAATCTCTTCCTGACTGTCGGCATTCCCGCCCACGTCAAGGGCTATCAATATCTTCGTGAGGCAGTGAAGATGGTGATCGATAATCCTGACCTGATGAGCAGGATCACGAAGGAGCTGTACCCGGGGATTGCGCACAGGTTCGGTACGACGAGCAGCAAGGTGGAGCGTGCGATCCGGCACGCCATTGAGGTGGCATGGAATCGGGGACGGATCGAGGCGCTTGACGAGGCGTTCGGCAGGAATGTGTGCTCACTGGACGACAAACCCACCAATGGGGAGTTCATCGCACTGGTGAGCGACAGGCTTAGGATCAAGGAAAGTGCGTAATAGTTAGAATATTGGGCTGTTTCTCAAGGAAAGGAGGATGGAAAAATCTAATAAAAGCTATAAAATGTCGAAAATGGCGATGAATAATTAGATATAAAAGAATACCAACATCGGCCCGTAAATTGCTTATCTCTCTATAACGTCGCATTTATAGGCTTCTTAATGAAAGGTGTTGGTTTGTAACATGTTGTTCACACAAATGATTCCTGTGTTTTCGGAGTACTGCCGAAGCAAACAACTGCGGCCTCAGACGATCAGATCATACGAGCAAACGCTGTATCTCTTTGCTGCATGGGTGAAGGAAGCAGAGGGAATTGTGCATGCGGATGAGGTCAAAGACTACATGATCAGGCGGTTTGTTCTGGATCTTCAGACCAGAGGAAAGTATACATTCTGTGCTGACAAGAAACGGAGCAAAAGCAATTGTCCTGAGAATCGGGGAGACTACAGCAAAAAAATCAGCAATATTACGATCAATAACTATCTTCGCAACGTCAATGTCTTCTATCTCTGGCTGGAGGAGATGGAGTATCTTGAAAAGAATCCAATGAAGAAGATCCGGCATCTGCCTCAAGAGAGGCTGCCCAAGGAATACTTGAGCGACGAAGAGGTAAAGCGGTTGCTCAAATGCTTGGATAAAGAGCTGTTTTGCGAATACAGAGATATGATCGTAATGATGATTATGCTCGACAGCGGCACACGGATTGGAGAAACGCTTTCGATTGAAGGAGATCAGATTAACCTTCTGGAAAGAACGATCCATCTTCCTGCTGAGAAGACAAAGGGCAGGAAATCACGGGAAGTATTCTTCTCTTATAAGACGGAGAAGGAGTTTCGAAAATGGCTGCAATACAAGGAGCGTCGCTGTAAGTCCCCGTATGCCTTTCCAGTGAAGAGCAGCGGGCGTATGATGACCGTTTCTCAGTACGAGACGAATTTCCGAAAGTATGTGAACAGGGCGGGCATAACAAAGAGGGTTTCGCCGCATACGCTCAGAAACAATTTTGCCAAACGCTGCTTATTGTCAGGAATGGATATCTATACGTTGAGCCGCCTCCTAGGTCACTCAAGCGTCAAAGTGACAGAAAGAGCGTATCTGGATATTCAGGATGTGGAACTGAAGGGGAAGTATCTGGAACATAGCCCGATCAGTAATATTTTCTATAGATAAACAAATAAGGAGAAGCTTGAGGGCTTCTCCTTATTTTCGTCTACAGAACAAGCAATCAAGGCGTAATGAACTTTGAGTCTTCTTTGAGTCATCTTTGACACATCTGCGAAACGAGATTGACGTATCTTCTCAACATCTTTGGATCAACTTTTGAAGGCATGCGCAGGGATGGTGTGTTTACAACATATATCAGGCTGAAGAAAAAGGAAAGGTTATAAAAACATGTACCATTAAAGAGACTGGACAAAGGAGGCACTGTTGTATACTGTGATCACAACGAAGGGAACAAAACCTTCAAACAAAAAACGACAGGGGCAAGACCCCGGAAAGAAAGAGGAAAGCATTATGACTAGCATCCAGATCAACCACAAGAACAACACCATCGAAATGACCAAG
>JAFWXL010000021.1 GCA_017545905.1 Clostridia bacterium
CGAGCCTACCAACCATATCGATGCGGGTACCATTGCATGGTTGGAGACGCGTCTGGCCGCGTATCGCGGTGCGCTGATGATGGTTACGCATGATCGCTATTTTCTGGATCGCGTGTGCAACCGCATCGCAGAGCTGGATCTGGGCGTGCTGTATATGCATGACGGCAATTTTTCCTATTATCTGGAGCAGAAGGCCGCGCGTCTGGATATGGAAAACGCGGCTGCACGCAAGCGAAGCTCGATCCTGCGCCGGGAACTGGAATGGATCCGCCGCGGCGCGCAGGCCAGAAGCACCAAGCAGAAGGCACGCATTCAGCGCTTCGAGGAGATGAGCGCGATCAAGGGACCGCAGGCTGAGGCGAAGCTGTCGCTCTGTTCAACCAGCTCGCGCCTGGGAAGGCGGATTGTGGAATGCGAGGACGTCTGTAAAGCCATGGGCGGCAGGCAGCTGGTCAGCGGGTTTACCTATACGATCCTGCGCGATGAGCGCATGGCCATCGTCGGTCCCAATGGCTGCGGCAAGACGACCATGCTGCGTATGCTCTCGGGCGAGCTTGCGCCGGACGCAGGCAGCGTCGTGCTGGGCGATACGGTGAAGGTTGGCTTTTTCAGGCAGGAATTCCCGATTGTCGACGAGAGTATGCGGCTGATTGACTTTATGAAGGACATCGCCGAATATGTGACCACGCCGGACGGACGGTTTTCTGCCAGTCAGATGCTTGAGCAGTTTCTCTTCCCGCCGGATGTGCAGCTCACGCCGGTGAACAGGCTCTCCGGCGGCGAAAAGCGCAGGCTGTATCTGGCCAGCGTGCTCATGAGTGCGCCCAATGTGCTGCTGCTTGACGAGCCGACCAATGATCTGGACATTGCCACGCTGGAGATTCTGGAAGACTATCTGACGGGCTTTCAGGGCGCGGTGGTGGTCGTCTCGCACGACCGCTCGTTCCTGGATCGCGTGGCGGGCAGGCTGTTTGCCTTTGAAGACGGCGCGAGGCTTTCGCAGTACATCTGTTCCTTCTCGGATTATCTGGATCACGTGTCCGCGCAGCAGGAGCTTGCCGCAAAGGCACAAAAGAGCGAGAGCGGCGCCGGCGCATCGCGCCGGGAGAAGCCGCGCGAGCTGCGTATGAGCTTCAAGGAGCAGCGCGACTACGACACCATCGATGCGCGCATCGAGGAGCTCAATGACAGGCTCGCAAGAATCGACGAGGACATCGCACGCTACGCCAGTGATTTTATGAAGCTGACGGAGCTTGCGGCGCTCAAGGAAAGCACGGAGCAGGAACTCGCTGAGGCGGAGGAGCGCTGGCTGTATCTGACCGATCTGGCAGAGCGCATCGCGGCGCAGAAGAAATAATGCGATATGGGAAAGGGCGAAGCAAATCGTCCTTTCCTTTTTGCTTCGAATAAACGGATTCCATATCGCATATCCTTGATAGCACAAAGAGCGATATCAAGGAGGATATGCGGTATGCATATAAGGAAAAAAGCGCTGTTTGCGGCGGGTCTTCTCGCAGGCGCGGCAGCGCTGACAGGATGCACGATGATCTCAAAGCCAATGACCTCGCCCACGCCGATGGCCGCGCAGCAGCGAACGCCGGCTCCGGCGACGGCTGAGCCTTCGCCGCAGGCAACCGCAGATGCGGATGTGAATGAGCCGGAAGCGCTTGAACTGCTCGTCGGCGGCGAGGCGGCAGAGGAAGGCGCCATCGTGGAAGACGGCGAACTGCTGCTGCCGCTTGCGCAGACGGCGCAAAAGCTCGGCTGGAAGGTTGGCGGCGAGCAGACCGAAGAGGAGACGCAGACAAAGTGCGTGATCACTCTTGAAAAGGATGACAGCCGCATCACGGTTGCGTGGACGGTCAGCGACAATACCGCCAGGAATATCTCGTGGCAGAAGGACGGTCTGCTCATTCCTGTGGATACGCGCATCACGACGCTGGGCGATATTGTCTATGTGCCCGCCGCTTTTTTCGAGGAGGCGACTGGCGTGAGCGTCGTACAAAAGCAAACAAACGTTATTGTTTCAACACCGAAACCTGTCGATACCCCCAAAATGATGCAAGATTCCTCTGGCGAAAATGGCTGAAAAACCGTTGACATGAGCGCGGGGAGACTGCTATAATAATCCCAGAAGTCAGCGGAGCATTCCGCTGAGTCAGATGTCCTGGGGTGTGCGCCAGTCGTCTGTATTTTCTCCTACATTTTCATAACAGGAGCCCGGATGTTGATTCGTGGATGTCACGCCCCCGTACTTTGTACGCCAGGGGACGGCAGAAGCGCGTCACAGGGCGCCGACCTACCGCGAGCGGTGGGTGAAAAACGACGGCAGCGGCACTTTGGGATACTTTGGCGATCAGCGCAGTCCAGGCAACTGGGCTGCGTTTTTTTGTGGGCTCTGCCCACACCCGGCAGGGACATTGTCTTTGCACCATTCGGCGTTTCGTGCTGGTTTGAAATTGCATCGCTCGGGCGGAGGGTCCTCTGATACTGCCATGGGCAAAATAAAAAGCTCTCCCTTCAGGGAGAGCTGGCACGGCAAGGCTGATGCAGAGAGGCTTACTTGTTTGTTGCGCCGCGGGATTTGGCGATCTTTGCTGCGCCGGCGGTCATTTCCTTGCTGCCGTCGGGGAAGATCCACATAGCCTCCACGCCGTCAAGCGATTCGATAAACGCGCGGGATTGCTCGTAAGGCATCAGATATGCCGCGGTGGAGAGCATGTCCGCCCATCCGGAATCTTCGGCGATGATGGACACAGAGCGGAAATGATCGGCGGGCATCAGCGTGTCAGGATCGATCAGATGGTGATAGTTCTTGCCGTCCACGGTGTAAAAGCGCTGATAATCGCCGGAGGTAACGACGGAGCCGTTGGCAAGGAACAGCGTTTCCACGATGTCCGACAGGCCGAAGACCGCGCCGTCCGGGTCCTGAATGCCCACGCCCCAGCCCTTACGGCCGTCCAGCGGGGGATTGCCCAGACGCACATTGCCGCCGGCGCTGATGATGAAGGAATTCATATCGCCGGCAAGGAGCATCTGCCCGACGATCTCGGTGGCATAGCCCTTTGCAACTGCGCCGACGTCGAGCTTCATCTCCGGATCAGCGAAGTAAACCGTCATGTTCGCATCATCCAGAATCAGATTGCTGATGTCTGTGTGGGGAAGGGCGGCTTCGAGCGTATCCATCGGCGGCAGCTTGGCGCTCAGCGGATCGCTGAGACCGGCGTCGCGGTAATGATGCCAGATCGAAAGCACGCTGCCCATGGCGACATTGGTCTGTCCCTGGCAGGTTTCGTAATGGCTCTTGCAGAACTTGAGCAGGCCGTAGAGGATCGGATCGACCTTGACCGGTTCATTGGCCGCCTTTTCATTGAGCGTATAGACGCTCACAATGCCTTCGCTTTCGTAGCTGTGATAGGTGTCAAAGAGCTTATGCATGTAGACATACTGCTGATGCACAGCCTCAGCCCACATGTCATAGGTCTGCTGGCTGTCGGCAAAGCCGATGAGCTGGATGACCGTATCAAATGTATCCATAAAGACCGAGCTGTATCGGTTCATTTCGGCGTGACCGGGCAGGATCAGCGCAAGACAAAGCGCGACAAGCAGCAGCGCTGCAGCCAGTTTTTTCATCGGATTGATTACCTCCATGTGTGATGCTTGAACCATTATATCAGAAATATGCCCGCGCAACAAGGCGCGATCGCTGGAAACAGGACCAGCAAAAGCAAGTGGAGACAGGCATTGACAGCTCCTGCGCGATTTACAAATTGCGCCCGGTTATGGTACAATGCCATTGCTCTTGTGATGTATGCGCATGCATACACAATACGGACGAAAGAGGGACATGACTATGGTACAGAATAATAAACGGGCAGTGCCCGTTCCCGCTTCCGAGCCGGTTGCAGTTTTCTGGCGGCGCAGCGCGCTGCGGCTTGCTGTGCTGCTGCTTACGCTGCTTGTGCTTTTGCCCGTTTCATCGGCTTTGGCAGATCCGGGCGTGGTCAGCGGGACGACGGTGTCCGGCACGGTGCGCGTCTATCTGTCTTCAATCGCTTCCAATACGTCGGTGGATGTGACGGTAAACGGCAGCTATTCCATCGGCGGGGATACGGACCGCGCCATTGCACGCGGCACGCAGCTCACGGTATCCAACAGCGGCGGCACGCTGCACATGCGCATGAACGGCAGCACGCAGACGATGGGCAGCCGCTTCAAGCTCAGGCGCCATCAATCCTCCGGTGAAAACGGCGTGCGCATTGCGCAGGCCAGAAAACCGCAGAGCCTGTATCCGGGCGATATCGAGTTCATTGCCAAGGGCGGCAATGTGCAGATTGTGGTGCATGTGTACATGGAGGATTACATGCTCGGCGTGCTCCCGTATGAGATGGACAATTCCTTCCCGCTTGAGGCGCTCAAGGCGCAGGCCGTGGCGGCGCGCACCTATGCGCTCAAAAAGATGAGCGCGCAGGCGGCTACCTATGACGTGGTCGATACGACGAGCGATCAGGTGTACAACGGCACGCCGGCAGGCAATGCGCGCTGCGTGCAGGCTGTGGAGGAAACCAGCGGTATCGTCGGTACGGTCAACGGCGAATACATGGCCAGCTACTATACAGCCTCCAACGGCGGTCAGACGGAATCCGTCGCCAATGCATGGGGAAGCGGCTCCTACAGCTATCTGCAGCTCAAGGATGATCCGTATGACCTGCGCAACAGCGCGTCGATTGCCAAGTCCGTCACGTTTTACCGGGACGGCACGACCAGCATTTCCGCACTGACCGAGCTGCTTCGCACAGAAGCGGCCGCCATGGTGGGCGCGCATTCGGTGCGCATCACGGGCATCACACATGTGATTCCGCACAGCCCCAAGTACGACGAGCCTTCGCGCGTGTACAAGAAGGTGGACGTCGGCCTTGTGCTGGAGGGCTATGGCAATGTGACAGTAACGCTGGACTATTTCAATCAGATCGAAAGTCTGTGCGCGATGTCGATCAACGTGCTAAAAAACGAAACGATCTCCGTCGCCGAGACAGTCGGCGGCTACAAGCTCACGGCCAGGCGATACGGCCACGGCGTGGGCATGAGCCAGCGCGGCGCCCAGCAGATGGCCAGAGAAGGCCTGAGCTATGAGCAGATTCTGGAATTCTATTATCCGGGCCTTGTGCGTACGCGATATACGATGACGCGTACGATCCTCCCGTCTATTGACGGCACGGGCGGTTCGGTGGATGGCCCCGTTTCCGATGCGAAGAGCGCGATTGTCACGCTTTCCAATCCGCTGGACAGCCTGAATCTGCGCAGCGAGCCGAGCACGTCGTCTTCAATTCTGGCGACGATGGCGCATGGCACGCAGGTGACGCTGCTTAAGATGGACGGTGCATGGAGCCGCATCCAGTATGGCACGCTCAGCGGCTACGTATCCAATCAGTACATCAGCGTGCAGGAGGATGCAGTGGACGAGACGCCGCAGGGCGTTATCAGCCGCGGTACAGCGGTCGTATCCCTGTCGGATGAGAGCCAGACGCTGAATCTGCGCGCCGCGCCGACAGTGAATTCTGCGGTGCTCTCGCACCTGCGCCACGGACAGACGCTGACCGTGCTGGAGCGCTATGAGCGCTGGACCTATGTGCAGATGGGCTCGCTGAGCGGCTATGTCTCCAACGACTATATCGTATATGACGCCGCGGGCGGGCAGATGCAGACGCCGCAGCCGGCGCAGACCCCGCAGACGCTTGAAAAGCGCACGGCGATCGTGCTGCCCGAGGGCGGCCTGAACCTGCGTTCCGGTCCGTCGCGCACCTCCGGCGTGATTCTCACGCTGCCGCAGGGCACGATGCTCAGCGTGACCGGCGGGCAGACGGGCGATATGCTGCCCGTGTCGCTGGGCGGCCTGTCGGGCTATGTTGCCAGCGAATATGTATTCACGGCGACGGATATCGAGCTGGGTCTGGCGTCGCCGACGCCGTCTCCGGTTCCGACGCCCACGCCGACGCCCGAGCCGGTTGAATATGCGGCGAGCGTCACGGCATACAGCGGCCTCAAACTGCGCGAGCAGCCCGATACCGGCAGCCGGACGATTACAGCCATGCCCTATGGGGTAAGCGTTATGGTGACGGGCGCGCAGGTGAATGGATTCTATCCCGTGCGCTACGGCGATCTCACGGGCTACGCATCTGCCAGCTATCTGAGTTTTGACGATGCGGCGGCGCCTGTGCTGCCCACGCCTGTGCCCACGCAGGCACCGGTCCTTCAGCCGACTGCCGCGCCCACGCCGGTGCCGCCTGCATCGCAGATCGTAACAGGGCGCACGGCGACGGTCACAGCTGCGAGCGGACTGAACATGCGCGCG
This sequence comes from Clostridia bacterium, assembly GCA_017545905.1. GTDB lineage: Bacteria > Bacillota > Clostridia > Christensenellales > Aristaeellaceae > Ventricola. The sequence goes on from JAFWXL010000021.1 coordinate 6,353, forward strand.
GATTCCAATACTTATTCCGACGTGATCGCAACGCTTGCCTACGGCGTGGAAGTGGTTGTCACCGGTGAAATGATCGGCGGCTTCTATCCGGTACGTGTGGGCACGCTCAGCGGCTATGTCAGCAGGGAGTACGTGCGCTTTGGCGAGTCAGCCGTGCAGACGGCCGCAACGCCGGCGCCGACCAGCACGCCGAAGGCGGGCGAATACCGCGTCGTGGTGGACAGCGACAATGGTCTCAACCTGCGCGCTGCGCCGCATACGGGCAGTCAGGTGGTCTATGTGCTGCCTTACGGCATGGTGCTCACCGTCCTTGGAGAGAGTGAAAACGGCTTCCTGCATGTGCAGTGGGCAGGCTATACGGGTTATGTCTCCCGGGAGTATGTCACGCCCTTTGGCGCGCAGTAAGGTGCAAAAGTGAACATAAGCTGAAAATCCGCAGACCGGTTGCAATCGGTCTGCGGATTTTGTACAATGCTGTCATAAATGAAACCGATATCTCCGGAAAGGACAGGAATATGGAAAATGACGTTTTGATTCTGGAAGGCGAGCGCATCGATGATCTGCAGAGAGATGGTCTTCGCATCATTCAGCGCACGGACGGATTCCGTTTCGGGACGGACGCCGTGCTGCTGGCGGATTTTGCCGGCGTGAAGAAGGGCGAGCATGTGGCAGATGTGGGCACGGGCACGGGCGTTTTGCCGCTGCTCCTCTCTGCACGGGCGCAGGATACGACGTTTGATGCCTTTGAGATTCAGGAAGGCGTGGCGGACATGGCCATGCGCAGCGTGCGCCTGAACGATCTGACGCCGCGTATCCGCATTCACCATGCGGACTGCCGCGACGCCGCCGGAATCATCGGTCATGAGCGCTGCCATCTGGTGGTCACCAATCCGCCCTATACAAAGGGCGGCGCCGGGCTGGTGAGCCCGGAGCAGACGCGCGCGCTGTCGCGAAGCGACTCGGATTGCCCGCTTGAGGCGTGGATGCTTGCCTGCGGCAGGCTGCTCAAAAACGGGGGCAGGCTGTGCTGCGTGTTTCCTGCGCCGCGCTTTCTGGAACTGTGCGATGCGATGCGCCATGCGCGTGTGGAGCCCAAGCGCGTGCGCTTTGTCGCAGCCAGGGTGTCGTGCAGCCCGAAACTGGTGCTTGTGGAAGGGCTCAAGGGTGCAAGGCCGGGGCTGCACATGCAGCCTCTGCTCATTACGCATGACGAACAGGGAAACTTTACGCAGGAGATGCGAAGGATCTACGGCGAGGAATGATCTTCAAAGGGTGAAGCGCCGCTTGTTCTCTCTGTCGCAGAGAATGGCCAGTGTGAAGGACAGCAGGCATGAGAGCAGCGAGGCAAGCGAACCTGTGGCAAAATAGAGCATCAGCAGCAGAAACGCACACAGCAGATAGCGGCGCAGCTTGGAGGCGGAGAGCGCAAGCGCTCTGATTCGCTGCCAGGAGAAAGGCTTTTTCTGCCGGGCCTGATGGCGCGCGATATCCTCGTCCGTTGCCGGATGCAGCCTGCCGGACAGGAGCGCCAACTGCCTGCCGCTGATCAGGCGTATGGGCGGGTCGGCCCACTCCGCTGCGCGCGTGGCTTCGGGCGTAAATGCTGCCGTGCAGGCGAGGGCGACCTTGTCTGCGCCGCATTCGATCCGCGCGCGGTGTGCGCTGAGCACGTCGCCCTGACCGGCACTGGTGCCGGGCAGACATTGCGCAAGGCGCACCAGCCATGTTTCGCCTGCATAGCGCATCTGGCTGCCTTCAAGGCTTTCCCCGCCCAGCGTATCGCACAGCAGGATGCACACGCGTCTGCCTGCCGCGGCGTTGGGCAGCATGATCAGCTCATCCAGCGCGATCATGCCGCCGATACGCTCGCGCAGCATCCGCTCGCGCGCGCTGATGGTGCGCTTTTCTATGAGCATGATTGTCAGGCTGACGAGTACAAAGAGCGCGCAGCCGGCTGCAAGGCCCAGAGGCCCGCTCTGCCACAGAAAGAAAAAATATGCCACGCACAGCGCGAGAATCAGTGCGCGAAGCGCCAGCCGGTCCAGCGCGCTGGCCAGCGCATTCTTGCTCTCAAAGGGTGAAGTCACGGCAGTTCCTCCGGAATTATGTATGATGACATATGTAGTTTTTTCTTTTTTTCAAATTGTATTCCATACCCTCTTTGAAAACAGGCGGGAATTTGGTATAATACCTTGTTGGATGTCATTTTCGGCGAAAGGGATGAATCGCGATGCGGCAGATCGGTCTGATGGGCGGCAGCTTCAATCCCATTCACTGCGGCCATCTGAACATGGGCCGTGCGGCGCTGGAATGCGGCGCGGTGGAGCAGGTGCTCTTTCTGCCCTCGGGCAATCCGCCGCATAAGCGTGCGGGGCTGGAGGACAAGATGCACCGCCTTGCGATGGCACGCCTTGCCGTTGCGGGTGAAAAGGACATGGATGTGTGCACGGAGGAGATTGAGCGAGAAGGCGTGATCTACACGGTGGATACACTGACGATTCTGCAAAAGAAAATGCCGGATTGCCGGTTCCGCTATCTGATCGGCGCGGACACGCTGTGCGCGCTGCACACGTGGCGGAGGCCGGAAGATGTGATCAGGCTGTGTGAGCTTCTTGTGGTGATGCGTCCCGGCGAGGACGAAACCCGGATTCTGGCGGACGCTGAAAGCTGGCGTGCGCGCGGCGCACAGATCGATTTCCTGCCGGCAAAGAGGATGGATGTTTCCTCAACGCTGATCCGTGCGCGATTGGCGCAGGGGCAGGCGCTGGAGGGCCTTGTGCCCGGACCGGTGGAGACATATATCCGCACACACGGACTCTATGGAACGCATGGAGATATGGCCCGATGAAACGAGAGAAGATGGAATTCAAGCTCAAAAAGGAGCTGGACCGTCAGCGCTTTGAGCACACGCTGGGCGTGGAGAAGACGGCGGTCAATATGGCGCGCATCTTTGGCGAGGATGAGGAACAGGCAGCGCTGGCAGGGCTGCTGCACGACTGCGCAAAGTGCCTGCCGCTTTCCCAGATGGTCAAGGCCGCCAGGCATGAGGATATTGATCCCGTGATGAAGGAATCCAAGGCGCTCATGCATGCGCTGGCAGGTATGTGCATCGCCAGAGACGTCTACGATGTCAAGGATGAAGCGGTGCTCTCTGCCATCCGCTGGCATACGACTGGACACGCGCAGATGACCGCGCTGGAGAAAATCGTCTATCTGGCCGATATGATTGAGCCGTGCCGCAAGCCCTATCCGGGGCTGGATACGCTGCGCGAGCTGTGCATGCACGATCTGGATCAGGCGATGCATACGGCGCTGCGCATGAGCCTTGACCACGTCAGGGAGCAGGGGAAGACGCTGCATCCGGATACGCTGGCGGCGCTGAAAACCTATGAACCCGAACTAGAAGCATAATCCGGGCGGCGCCCGGGTATCAACCAGGACTGAAGACCAGGAGGAAAACAGAGATATGGAAACCAGAGAGATTGCGCTGCTTGCAGCGAAGGCCCTTGATGATAAGCGCGGCAAGGATATCACCGTGCTCAAAGTGGACGAGATGACCGTGATCACCGATTACATGGTGATCGCCACCGGCCGCAGCGTGCCGCAGGTGAAGGCGCTGGCTGACAATGTCGAGGAGGAGCTGGGCAAGCTCGAACTTGATCCCAAGCGCCGCGAGGGCTATACCGAGGGCCGCTGGTGCGTGCTGGATTACGGCGATGTGATGGTGCATGTGTTCCATGAGCAGGACCGCGAGTATTATCAGCTGGAGCGCCTCTGGGCGGACGGTACCAACGAACTGGAGCTCTCCTTTGAGAAGGATGCATCCGAGCAGGCCTGATCGCGGAGGTTTCGCTATGCCGAAAAGGAAAGATTTGCTGCTGATCGTGCTGGTGCTGGCGCTGGCTGCCGCGATGCTGGGCGTTTCCAAGTTCATGCCCAGAACGGATATCAGCGAAAAGACCGCTGACGCGACGCTTGCGCCGGATGCGATCGAGTATGTTGCCACGCCTGAACCGACCGCAGCGCCGACTGTGCAGCCCACGGCTGCGCCGACCGCAGCGCCGGAGCAGGAAATGACTGAGGAACCGACTGCGCAGCCCGCGGCTGAGCCGACCGAGGCACCCGCTCAGGAACAGGCGATGGTTGGTCCGATGCCGCCTAAGAAAGTGGAGGTCGTGCGCGGCCATGTGATCCTGACGGTGGGCGGCCGCCAGTACGGCGATCCGATTCCGATGGATCGCGACAAGATCATCACCCTGCTGCAGGATGACGGCAAGATCAACAAGGTGCATATCACGCCTGAGAAGGTCTACATGGAGTCGTCCACCTGTGACAATCAGGATTGCGTGCAGCAGGGCGAGGTTCACGTGGATACGCATCAGCAGCGTATTCTGGGCTGCTACATCATTTGCCTGCCCAATAACGTGAGCATTGAGATGGTTCCTGCCGAGTGAGGCGGGCATTCCCGACAAGAGAGGAAGTTATTTTCATGCGCAACAAGCGCGCGCAGAGTATTGCGCTTTCCGGGCTGCTGACCAGCCTGATGCTGGTTTTCGGTCTGATTGAGCGCCAGTTTCCGCTGACAGCGGCGATACCCGGTGTAAAGCTGGGTCTGGCGAATTCCGTGCTGCTCTACAGCCTGTATATGCTGGGCGTCAAGCAGTCCTTTGTGCTGATGCTGCTCAAGGCGCTGATGAGCTGGCTGATCTATACGAACATGAACGCCATGTTCTATTCGCTGGGCGGCGGCCTGTTCTCGCTGGTCGTGATGATCCTTGTCAGCAGGATGAAGGGCGTGAGCATCATCGGCGTGAGCGCACTGGGCGCAGTGTTTTTCAATGTCGGCCAGATTCTGGTTGCTGTGTTCATGCTGAATACCCCGCAGCTTATCTTTACCTATCTGCCGATCCTCATGATTTCCGGCGTGGTTACCGGTGTGCTCACCGGCGTCGTTGCACAGATGGTCATGAAGCATCTCAGGGCGATGGGCACGCGCAGGTGACAGGAGGGGATGTTGGGGCTGCGTCCCTGAGACCCGCATGGGGAAACCTCCCCAGACTCCATCTTCACTTCGCGCTTGTTTTCAGAAGCTATACTGTAAAACGCCTCCGGCATTGCCGGGGGCGTTTTTCGGATATCTTTCTTGAAGCCGCAGCGAAGCGAAGAAGGGAGTCTGAGGGAAGATGTTCCTCAGACGGGCCCGGGCGGCAGCCCGGCGTCACTCCGCCTCGACGAACACCAGACCGAACACGCCAGGGCCAACGTGTGTGCCGATCGTTGCGCCGACGGGGTGGATGTCGTTGCCCTTGCATGAGATTCCAGTCTGATTGAGCTTCTTGACGAAGCTCAGGCAGTTGTCCGGATTATAGGTATACAGCGGCATGACAGGGAAGCGCTCGTCAATCCTGTGCTGCTCGATGAGCTTGAGCAGGCCGGCGCTGGCGCGGTGCAGGCCCATGCCCTTGCCGGCAAGGGCAACCTTGCCCTCGTCGTTGAGGGTGATGAATACCTTGAGCTGCACAAGGGAGCCGAGGCTGGCGGCGGCCTGCGGAATGCGTCCGCCGCGGGCGAGATAGTCGAGCGTATCCAGACAGCCGTAAAGCCGGATACGTCCGCAGAAGCGGCGAAGCTCTTCAGCGATTTCACCGGCGGTGAGGCTGCCTTCGCCGCGCAGCTGGCAGGCGCGTAGCACAAGCATCTTTTCGGCAGTGGCTGCGAGCATGGAGTCGACGATGTGGATATCGTCGTATTCGATCATGCTTCTGGCGAGCGTCGCGCTCTGCACGGTGCCGGACAGGCCGGAGGAGAGCAGCACGCACACGACGCTGTCGCCGGCTGCCTTTGCCTCTTCAAAGACGCTCAGAAAAGCGTCGGGCGTCGGCTGCGAGGTCTTGGGGTTCTCGCCGGACATGATGCGATTCCAGAAGATATCCGGCGTCAGCGTAACGCCGTCTTCATAGGCGTCGCTGCCAAAGACAATCTGCAGCGGCACGGCGGTAATGTGATGTGTATACAGTTCTGCGGCGGAAAAATCCGCCGCAGAATCGGTGATGATTCGGATCATTCGGGTTTCCTTTCAGTGTTTATCAGGTTTTGTTTGCCGTGGGAACGATACCGTCAAGAATCTCAGTGATTTCACTGAGCTCTTTGGCAACCGTCAGCGCACGGTCAACGCCGATTCTGTCGATCAGCTGACCAAGAATCGCCTCAACGCCCTCGTGCTCCTGCAGATAGGCAGCTTCACCTTCCTCAGTCAGGCGGATGAAGATCATGCGCTTGTCCAGCTCTGCGCGCGTGCGGGTGATATAGCCGCGGCTTTCCAGCGAGGTCAGAATCTTGTTCATCTGGCTCTTGAGCAGGCGCGTGCGGCGGATGAGATCGGTCGCGGTCATCGGATTGGCCTGCGTGCTGTGACGCAGAAGCAGACCCATGACGTGCGCCTCGTTATAGGTATGAGAGGAAACGAGGCGTGTGTTCCACAGCGTGCTCGTCAGGTTCAGCCAGGAATCCAGCAGCTTGTCGCCGGCGTAGACGATGTCGGTCATAGAGAGACCTCCTTAAAAAGTTCAACAAATGAACGACGTGAATATCATATAGCATCAGCGTATCGCTGTCAAGCATTTGCACATAAAAAACAGTCGTTTCAGAAATATCTCAGCATTCGAGAAGAAGTATAACAAAAAGTGATCTGATTCGCAAGCAGAACACATGCTTTTGTGAATTGGAATGTCTGTGAAGACTTGACAAAACGGCGCAAACAGTCAATAATAAGAGTGACATATTCTGCACAAAAACAACCTGATACATATTATATGGAGGGATATCCGATGAACAGTCAGTGGACGGCTTATCAGAATTCTCAGGCGTTTGCTTCCCGCGTGGCGACGCTCTACGGCGCCGGCGAGAAGGTTCTTGAAAACCAGAAGGCGCGCTACGGCAAGCTGGTGGAGCGCTTTGAAAATCGCTTCGGCGAAGGCCATGGCGAGCTGTGTTTCTTCTCTGCACCAGGCCGCACGGAGATCGGCGGTAACCACACCGACCATAACCATGGCCGCTGCCTGGCGGGCGCTGTGAACCTGGATACCATCGCCTGTGTCGAGAAGACCGACGACAATACCATCGTCGTAGACAGCGAAGGATTCCCGCCGATCACGGTGGATCTGTCTTCCCTTGAGATCCGTGAAAAGGACTTTGGCACCACGCTTGCGCTCATCCGCGGCACTGCCGGTATCATGAAGGATATGGGCTATCAGGTAGGCGGCTTCAAGGCCACCATTTCCTCTTCCGTGCTGCGCGGAAGCGGCCTGTCCTCCTCTGCTGCGTTTGAGATCCTGATTGCGGCGATCCTTGACGGCCTGTACAACGGCTGGGTGGTGGATTTCAAGACCCGCGCTGTGATCGCGCAGAAGGTTGAAAACGTGTACTTCGGCAAGCCCTGCGGTCTGCTCGACCAGATGGCGGCTTCTGCCGGCGGCATGGTCGCGCTCGATTTTGAAACTGCCGACGCCAAGGTTGACGCTGTTGCGTGCGATTTCGCGGCGAAGGGCTATGCATTGTGCGTCGTCAATACTGGCGGCGATCACGGCGATCTGACCGACGACTATGCTGCGATCCCGGCCGAGATGAAGTCTGTCGCGGCGCAGTTCGGCAAGACGGTGCTGCGTGAGGTCGATCCGGCTGAGTTTGAGAAGAACATCGCCAGGGTCCGCGCTGCTGTGGGCGATCGTCCGGTACTACGCGCGATGCATTTCTTTGATGACAATGCGCGCGTGGTGGAGCAGGTTGCGGCTGTCCGCGAGGGCAATCTTGAGAAGTTCTTTGCTGATGTGACTGCCTCTGGCGACAGCAGCTGGAAGCTGCTGCAGAATGTCTATGCCCGTCCCAATCAGGAACAGATGGCCATGGGCATTGAGCTCAGCCGCCGTTTCCTCAAGGGCGAAGGCGCGCAGCGTGTGCATGGCGGCGGCTTTGCCGGCACCATCCAGTCCTATGTGCCGATGGCGCGTCTGGATGCGTATGTCGCGCTGATGGAAGACGTCTTCGGCAAGGGCAGCTGCACCCCGCTGATGATCCGCCCGGAGGGCGCGGTCATGATGCCGATGCAGGCGTAAAATAACGGCAGAAGGATTATCACAACAAATTGTTTCAGACGAAGCCATCCGCACGGATGGCTTCGTTTTTTGACTTACAGGAAACTGCATAAAAGCGTGCAGCGAGTACCGGATTACTTGGTTTGTAAAGCTGTTCGGAAGCGGGAGCAGCAACTGGCTGCATTTTTGCCAAATGGAAAGCAGTACCGGAATGCCCGCTGCGGATACAGGCAGCTTTGCACGGGTCAGGGAGAAACCGGGGTGCAGCCTTGAAATCGCTTTGGCATGTATGGTATAATACAGTGTTGAAAATGTACAGATATGCCGCATATGTCCGTATGCGGCGGTTGACGATATCGGGGGATAGGGAATGAAGCGGATTCGGGATCATATGTGGCTGCGCAGGATCAGCATGTTTGCGCTGGATCTGGTGCTGGTTGCGCTCTCTGTATATCTGAGCATGGAGCTCAGATTTGAAATGTATATTCCCACCCGCCATGCGCAGACGATGATGCGCGCTATGCCGGTGGTCTGGCTGGCGTATATGAGCTGCTACGTGGTCGGCGGCGTGTATCAGATCATGTGGCGCTATGCGGGCGTGCGCGATACGGCGAGGCTCTGCCTGCTCAGTGCGGTTGCCGGAGGCATGACGCTGGCGGCTAATTCGTTTTTAAATCTGGGGCTGTTCCGCGGCGTGCTGATTCTCATTGCGCTCATCAGCACCATCGCCGTCGGCGGCATCCGTATGGTTTGGCGCGTGTGCTCCAAGGACCGCATTCCCGGCGGAATCGGCGATGCTGTGCCGGTGATGATCATCGGCGCGGGCGAGGCTGGCGCGTATGCGGTCAATATCTGCAACAAGAACCCCAAACAGCTGGGCAAGCCCGTGATCCTTGTGGATGATGCGCCGGGCAAGCAGGGGCTTCGCATTCAGAATGTGCCGGTGCGCGGTACCACGCAGGAAATTCCAAAGCTCGTCTCCCGATACGGCATCCGTGAGATCATCGTGGCGATTCCGTCGCTGGGCAATGGCGCGCGCATGCAGCAGATTCTGGAGCTGTGCAACCAGACGCGCTGCCACACGCGTATCCTTTCTGAGCCGGCGGATACGACCGGCGCCGAGGGCACGCCGTTTATCCGCGAGCTGAATATCTCCGATTTTCTTTCGCGCGACGAGATTGAGCTCGATACCGCTTCGATTGCCGGCTATCTGACGGGCAAGACGGTTATGGTGACCGGCGGCGGCGGCTCCATCGGCTCGGAAATCTGCCGCCAGATCATGCGATTCAAGCCGAAGCTGCTGATCATCTTTGAGATCTATGAAAACTGCGCATATGAGCTGGAATATGAGCTGCACCAGAAATACGGCGCAGAATGCCCGGTGGTGACGCTCATCGGTTCCATCCGCGACAAGAAGCGTCTGGACGAGGTGTTTGAGCAGTATCGCCCGGAGGTTGTCTTCCATGCGGCGGCGCACAAACATGTGCCGCTGATGGAGCGCAGCCCGGCCGAAGCGATCAAAAACAACGTCTTCGGCACGCGCAATCTGCTGGAATCCGCCAGCAGCCACGGCGTGGAGCGCCTTGTGCAGCTCTCTACCGATAAGGCGGTTAACCCCACCAATGTGATGGGCGCGACCAAGCGTATCACCGAGATGCTTATCCAGCGCTACGGCGAGAAGACGCAGATGAAGTGCATGGCTGTGCGCTTTGGCAACGTGCTGGGCAGCCACGGCAGCGTGATCCCGCTGATGGAGGCGCAGATCCGCAAGGGCGGCCCTGTGACGGTGACCCATCCGGACATCACGCGCTATTTCATGACCATTCCGGAGGCTGCGCAGCTGGTTCTGCAGGCCGGCGGCATCGCAAGATCCGGGTCGATCTTTGTGCTGGATATGGGCGAGCCAGTGCGCATCATGGATCTTGCTGAAAAGCTGGTCCGCGCGTACGGCTATGAGCCCAACGTGGATATGCCCATCAAGATCATCGGCCTGCGCCCGGGCGAGAAGCTCTATGAGGAGCTGCTCATGGATTCCGAACGCGACAAGATGACCAAAACCGCCCATAAGAAGATCTTCGTGGCTAATGTGGACCGCGTGGATGATGTGCAGTTTGAGCGCATGATGATCACGCTGGAGGCGGTGGTGGATGCAAACGACGAGCGCGCCGTGGAAGCCGTGGCGAGCGTCGTGCCGACGTATCACCCGTGGAAGGATCAAAACACTGGAAGCAAAAAGGCTGCGGTATGACAAACAGAGAACCGGCGCATACATGTCTGCTCCGGTTCTCTCTGTTTTTGGGAAGAAAAGGAAGGGCGTCTTCGTCAGTTAAATATAGCGCTGGCAAAGGCGGTGAAGGAAAAGCAAAAAACGCCGCATAGCCCGGAGGCTTGCGGCGAAGAATCACAGAGAAGCGAGAATGCGAACGACACTGGCGAGCGACTCATTGAGCTCGCGGAATTCGGAGACGGTCAGGCCGTCTGCCTGAAGCTGAATCTGTCGGGCGATGGTTGCACGGATTGCGGCGAGCTTTTCCTTGCCGGCTTCCAGCAGCACAATGTTGACCACGCGGCGATCGTTTTCGTCGTGCTGGCGGTCGACATAGCCGGACTCATACAGGCGATCCACCAGCGGCGTGATGTTCGGCTTGGCAATGCCAAGACGACGGGAAATCTCGCTGACGGACATCGTGCCCACATCGTTGAGCATGGCCAGAACCTGCACATGAGAAAGAGGCGTGCCGTGCTCGCGCTGCACAAGATCCATGTGCAGCAGACGCTTTTTGATCAGGGGAAGAATGTGGAACATATTCTGTGCGACGTTGTCAATCATCGCAGGATCAATCGTACGTTTCTTTGTCATATGCGCTACTCCTGATAGTCTGTATTTCACGGGAGCGCATTTTTGCAATGCGATTCCGGATCAAAACGAACACATTTTACAGGTTTTATAACGAAACTGCAAGAGGAAATCCTGATGTTTTCACAATTATTCTGTATTTCGTGAAATGGTCATAAAAAACAAAGCGGCTTTAGGGGGATTCGCTTATGAAAATATGGTTATTTTGCGGCCTGTACAGGAAAAAAGCACAAAGCGCCGAAGGCTGCAGGAAGCATGCGCATAGATGGCAGGGCGGCCTTGCAGGATGACTGCACACGGGCGTGAGAAGTTTTGCCGTCGCTTTACAGATCGGCATAAATCGGTTACAATATCATCATGGTTGATGAAGATGAAACCCTGAAAGGAAGGGACATATCATGGATATTCTGACGCTGCTCAAAGGCATTTTTTCGCTGGATACGGTGATCTATCTGGCCATTTTGCTGGTGCTGTTTTATGCCATGGCGCGCTGCCTGATTCCACTTGCTCTGCTTGGCGGCAAGCTGCGCCGCGCTGCGCGCGTGATCATTACGGAAAACAAGCAGAATAAAGAAAAGAAATCGTGGAATGATATCCACTTCCTTGGCGACAGGCTGGAGGGGACGTGGGCGGATTTCCTTCAGAATGCCGAGATGCGCGATGCGCACGGCGAGAGCTGCGATGTGACCCAGTTTATCAATGAGGACACGGTGATCTTTGCTGTGGGCAGCCCGCGTCTGGCGGAAATCACGCCCGGCATCCTGACCTCTCTGGGCATTCTGGGCACGTTCCTTGGCCTTGTGCTGGGTCTGTCCGGCCTGAATCTCAATGCGGCGGATACCTCTGCGCTCCTTGCTGCGATGGAAAAGCTCATCGGCGGCATGAGCACGGCGTTCCTGACGTCCATTGCCGGCGTTATTGCCTCGCTGGTGTTCAACCTGCTCAATACGCACTACACCAATAAATGTGAAAAGGCGATTGACCGCTTCTGCGAGGTGTTCAGCCTCTATGCGCTGCCCAAGCCTGTGTCACAGGATACGGCTATGCTCACCCTTGCGCAGGAGCAGACGGCTTATATCCGTCAGGCTGTGGAGGATGTGAGCCAGAAGATGGCTGTGCAGATGGAGCAGAGCATTCTGCGTGCCATGCTGCCCGTGCAGCGTTCGATGGATAATTTCATTCTGGCTGCCACGCAGGCGCAGGTCGAGGGCGTCGACCGCATCGCGCAGGTGTTTGTGCAGCGCATGAATACGGTGCTGGCAGGCGAGTTTGACCGGCTCAGGCAGATTCTGCGCGAGACGGGCGCCCAGCAGCAGAAATCTCAGCAGGAGATGCGCGCGGCGACCGAGGCCATTGCGCAGATGACGCAGGACGTGGTGAACATGCATCAGCTCTCTCAGGGTGTGCTGGAGCATTTCCGCGACTATGTGAACGATCTGGATGCTTCCCGCACGCATGTGGAGGAGACAAACCAGAAGACGCTCGAGCTGCTTGCCGCCATGAACAAGACCAGCGGACAGCAGGCGATGTATCTGGCAAAGCTGCAGGATTATCAGGCGGCGCTGACGGCAAACCAGCAGCAGTATGCCGCGTGGACGGACAAATTCCTCGCCAGCGCGCAGGAGCAGACGCGCATCACATCCCGGGAGATGGACCGCGTTGTCGAGCAGCTGCATGAGGGCGCACAGGCGTTGTCGGGCAGCTATGACACCTTCACCAAGAAGACGCAGGAGAACATGGCCAGAACCACGGCGCTCTTTGACGAGAGCATCACCACGTCGATCCGCCAGATGAATGAGACGCTGGATACCATGCGCGAGACGACGCGCGTGATGCCGCAGCTGCTCAGCCAGAGCCGCGAGCGCTATGCCGAGCAGGTGGATCAATTTGTCACTGCGCTGGTCAGGCTGCAGAAATCCATGGAAAAGCTTGGCAATGTGATCGACGCTGCGGATAAGAAGGAGGAGTAACCCATGCGCCCGGGAAAGAAAAGGCGGCGCAGCGGGGAAAACGGCAGCTATTGGATCTCGTATTCCGATATGATGGCCGGTATGCTCTTTACGTTTGCGCTGATCCTGTTTATGGCGATTTATCAACTGGTGGATCTGCAGCAGAAGAAGACCATCGAACTGCAGACCAAGGAAGCGCAGCTTTCCACCCAGCAGAGCATCCTGCTGGACCAGGAGGCGCAGCTTCAGGACAAGGAAGAGCTTCTTGCCGCAACCACCCTGATGCTTCAGCAGCAGCAGCAGGAACTCGACGAAAACCGCACTGCGCTCACGGCTGCCCAGCAGAGCCTGTCCCTGCAGCAGAGCAAGATCGAGGAACAGGCGGCGCTGCTGGCAGCCCAGCAAACGGAGATCGACAAGCTGATCGGTCTGCGCTCGCGCATCATTGAGGAGCTGCGCGATGAGCTTCGCAGCGCGGGGCTTGACGCTGTGGTTGACCGCAACACCGGTGCGATCGCATTTACCGGCGCCGTCCTCTTTGACAGCAACCAGAATACGCTCAAGGAAAGCGGCAAGGCGCTGCTCAATGCATTTATTCCAGTCTATATCCGCACACTGATGAGCGAGGAAAACGAGGGCTATGTCGGCGAGATCATCGTCGAGGGCCACACCGATACTGCCGGCACCTATCTGCACAATCTTGCGCTTTCGCAGGAACGCGCGCTGGCTGTGGCGCAGTATTGTCTGGGCGGCGAGATGACGGTGCTGACCGCACAGGAAAAGAAGATGCTGGAAAACATTCTCACCGCCAATGGACGTTCCTATGCCGATCCTGTGTATATGCCTGACGGTGTGACGGTGGATATGGAGGCGTCCAGACGCGTGGTATTCAAATTCCGCATGAAGGATGCGGAGATGATTGATCAGATGAGCGAGATTCTGGAAGGACAACAGGGGGATTGACGTGTATAAAGTGATGAAGATTCTGGCGATCGCGGTGCTGATTGTCACGATCGCGGGCGCGGGCGCTGTGCTCTATGGAATCAGGACGCTTTCTCCCGTTGTGGAGCAGGTTTATGTGACTGTCACGCCGGCTGGCGACGCGCAGGACGTCTTTGACGGCGCGCTTGCTCAGGTGGCGGACGGCACGTTTACAGGGCGCGTGTTCAGTGCCGGTGCGGCGCCGGATGCCGAGGAATGTACGTTTCTGACGTATACCGTCCGCCTTGCAAACCGGGGCTTTTTCCCCGCAGAGTGGGTTTCGCTGGATGTGCAGCCGGTTGAGGGCGATGTGCTTCAGCTGGACAATGTGCAGGCCAATGTGCTTGCAAGCGGCAGCCAGGGGGATATCGCTGCGACGATCCTGCATGCCGGCGACGCCGCTGCGACCAGCCGGAACTATACGATCCAGTGCTATGTCTTTGGCAGGAAAACCACGCTGCAGGGCAGCACACAGTAACGTCTAAAACGGATAAACCGAACATAAAAAAGAAGGACCGCAGGCCTGCGATCCTTCTTTTTCTGTTGCCGATGCTGTGCGCTCAGCGGCAGGCGCAGCCAAAGCCTGCGTAGGCATTGGCCGCCGGCGCATTGCAGCCGAGGCCGGTCGTGCTGGAATATGTACCGCAGGTGCAGCTGACGTTGCGCGCGCGCAGCATCTCATCGCTGCACTGGGCCTGCGGAAAGAGCGGCAGGCTGAAAAACTCATCGCATACGGAGTCGGCAAATTCCTCGCACGGCGGCACCTCGCAGAATCCGTAGCTCGGAACGAGGATCTCTACCTTGGCGAGTACCTTGAGAATTGCGGTCACGCAGACCTCAAGCTCGAAGATGTTGTTGCCGACATATGTACCGGAGACGCAGATGGCGGAGACCATCGCCTCGATGGTATAGGGCACGATCGATTCGTCCGGGATGGAGAGCAGCACGTCGCGGTCGATCGTGACGATACCGCGGCCGATGTATTCGCGGCCGTTTGCATCGGTGAAGAGGATATCGATGGGGACGTCGATCTGGCAGCGCACGCGGGCAAAGCACGGGCGGTCACACAGGCGCTCAACAGAGAGATTGCGGATGGTGCCCTCGGTTGTCGTGGAGCGGCAGCTTTCAAATGTAATGGGCATCACCGGCTGTGTGCAGGCGTCACTGTGTTCGCCGCCGCAGGGCACGAGGCCGTAGCTGACGAGCGTGACGCGCTGCTGGCTGAGCTGTTCCTGATACAGACAGCTGTCGTATACGCGCTGCACCTGAATGCAGACCCTTTCATTCAGGCCGCTGAGCACTTCATTTGCGCTGACGCTGCAGGGACAATGGGTGGAATGTGCGTTCTTATAGGAGTAGAAGCTCATGGCGCACGCCTCCTTGGGTTGGTTGTTGGTGAGGGAGATTCCTCACGATTTCAGAATATGCCGCGGGGCGCGCGGCGTGCGTGCAAAGCATGGAGCAGGAGGAAACGGGATGCACGGACATGGGAAGAGAGACGCGGCGATTGCCGTGCTGCTGATGCTGCTTGCGGGCTGCATGCTTGGGTATGGCTGCATGATGAATGACAGACAGCCGCTGGTCATCGAGGTCATTGCGCAGGCAGAAACAGATGCTGAGTCTGAGGATGCAGCGTACAGGCCGCGCATTCTGCTCTATCACACGCATACATGGGAAGCCTATGAAATGACAGACGATACGCAGTATGTCCCCACGGAAACGTGGCGCACGAAGGATGAACGATACAACATGGTTCGTATCGGCGAGGAACTGGATAGATGCCTGTCGGAGCTGGGATTCACCGTTGTTCACGATAAAACAGCGTTTGAACCGCCGAATCTGTCAAGCGCCTATACGCGCTCGCTGGAAATGCTCAGAACACGGCTTTCCAGCGGAGAACAGTACGATTATATCTTCGATATCCATCGAGATGCGTACAGCGGCCCTTATAATGGCGCCAACGCCGTACAGAACGGGGAACATGGCATCGCCTATGTGATGATGCTCGTAGGCAAGGGAACGGGCGCGACAAACTCGGGCTTTGACGAGCGGCCGGACTGGCCGAAAAACCTTGACCTTGCGCAGCGCATCACAGACAGCATGAACGCTCAGGTGAACGGCGTTTCACGCGAGGTCAAGATCAAGTCGGGCCGGTTCAACCAGCATGTTTCTGCGGGTGCGCTGCTCATCGAGGTGGGCAATAACCGAAATACCCTTGACGAGGCGCTTGCAGCCTGCCCAGTCATCGCCCGGGCAATCGCTGAGGTTTATGCGCAGGATCATCCGTCAGATTAGCTTTCGCATGTGGCTGAGCGCAGCCTTTTCCAGCCGGGAAACCTGCGCCTGACTGATACCGATCTCCGAGGCGACTTCCATCTGCGTGCGTCCCTGAAAGAAGCGCAGGCTGATGATCCGCTGTTCCCGCTGGCTCAGCCGGCGCAGCGCCTCGCTGATGGCAATGTGCTCCAGCCAGCCTTCCTGGCTGATGCTCTCATCGCGCACCTGATCGCCGATGGTCAGCGCATCGGCATTGTCTCCGCCGATGGGTTCGCACAGGCTGATCGGGTCCTGAATGGCTTCCAGCGCGAGCGTCACGTCTTCTTTATCCAGCTCCAGCTTCGCTGCGATCTCCTCAACGCTGGGTTCGCGGCCCAGCTCGCGGCTGAGTTTCTCGCGCATGCCCAGCGCTTTGTAGGCGATATCGCGCAGCGAACGGCTGACGCGGATGGCGTTGTTGTCGCGCAGATAACGGCGGATTTCGCCGATGATCATCGGGACGGCATACGTGGAGAAGCGGACATTCTGGCTGACGTCAAAATTATCCAGCGCCTTGATCAGGCCGATGCAGCCAACCTGAAACAGGTCGTCCACATTTTCGCAGCGGTGATGGAACCTTTGCAGGATGCTCAGAACAAGTCTGAGGTTGCCGCGGATGAATTCCTCGCGCGCAGTCTGATCGCCGCTGTGCACCAGGGGAAAGAGCTCGCGCATGCGCTCGTTGGAGATGACGGGAAGCGTGGAGGTGTCCACGCCGCAGATTTCGACTTTGCCGGTCGCCATCGGTTTACCTCCTCGTGATGTGAAGATAAACGAATTATGACAGCGTGCCCGGCGAAATATTCCCGGCAGGTCAGGTCATATTTTGCGACCGGCTGCATATACAGCGGAAAGAATTTTAAAAAGAATGAGGAGGCTGCGCATGACGTTTTCGGAATTGAGAAAAAAGGACGTCATCTGTATCGGTGACGGACGCGTGCTGGGCAGAGCGGCCGATCTGGAATTTGACGCGGCAACCGGACAGCTTTGCGCGCTGATTGTTCCGGGCGGCGTGGGCTGCTTTTTTCACGGAGACAAGGGACAGACGACGATCCCGTGGCAGCAGATTGCCTGCATCGGCGATGATGTGATCCTCATTGCGTCCAAGAAATGCAGATAAGGCGTCAAGCGGTGAAAAAAGAAGTTTACGTTTGACCGTGGAAAGCGTATAATAATAAAAGCAATGGATGAGATTTGGATATTTCTAAAGAAAGAGGTAGAATTCTGCCATGAAATGCATATATTGTAATTGTACGGAAAGCCGCGTTGTTGATTCCCGTCCGACGGAGGACGGCGCGATCCGCCGCCGCCGTGAGTGCGAGGGATGCCAGCGCCGCTTTACCACCTATGAGAAGATTGAAATGCTGCCGGTGTTTATTGTCAAGAAGGATAAGCGACGCGAGCCGTTTGACAGCGCAAAGGTGAGAAACGGTATTCTCAAGGCCTGCGAAAAGCGTCCGGTGCCGATTGAAGAAATTGAGAAGCTGGTCAATCACATCGAGACGACTGTGTGCCGCCAGATGGAGCAGGAAGTGACCAGCGAGCAGATTGGTCTGCTGATCATGGAAGGTCTCAAGTCGCTGGACGAGGTGGCATATATCCGCTTTGCATCGGTATACCGCCAGTTCAAGGATGTTCAGTCGTTCATGCTGGAGCTCCAGCAATTGCTGGATACCCAGAATAAGCCGGAGGAATAAAAGAATATCGCGCGGCAGGCGCGCCCATGCTGACTGATGAAGCTGTTTCATGGAGGCATGGGATGATGGTGAAGACAAAACATTGCAGCATGCTCGCGCTTGCTGCGCTGTGCGTGTTTACGCTGCATGCGTGGACGGAAACGAAAGACGCTGTTCAGGTATCCAGCGCGCAGGCGGATGCAGAGCATGTGCGCATGCTGATTCCGGGCGGTCAGGCTGTGGGCGTGGCGCTCAAGACGCAGGGTGTGCTTGTGGTTTCGCGGGTGAGCGGGCAGACGGTCAGAACGCCGCTGCGCGCGGGCGATGTGATCCTGTCTGTTCAGGGAAAACGGATTGCCAGCGCGCAGGAGCTTTCCCGCAGGGTGATCGAGGCAGATGCGGACAGCGTAAAGCTGTCCGTTTTGCGCGGCGGAAAGACGATTGAGCTCAGCGCAGCGTCGCCTGTGAGCAGCGTGGATGGACGGCGCCGGCTGGGCGTGTGGGTGCGCGACAGCACGGCAGGCGTGGGCACGCTCTCATATATCGATCCTCAGACAATGGCATATGGCGCGCTGGGTCATGCGATCGTAGACGCGGATACGGGCGGGATGCTTTCTGTGTTCGATGGTGCGATTATGGAGGCGGACGTCGTGGGGGTCACACGGGGAGAAAGCGGGCGTGCGGGCGAACTCAAGGGCAGTTTTCTCAAAGAGGGCCGTCAGATCGGATCGCTTATACGCAACTGCACGTACGGCATATACGGCGTCATGCGCAGTCAGACGGACGGATGGCTTTATCCGCAGGGACTGCCCGTCGGAGACAGGCGTCAGGCGCATGAAGGCGCGGCCCAGATCATTTCGACAGTGGATGAAGACGGGCCTCAGGCGTATGCCGTGGAAATCCTGCGATGCTTTGATCAGAACAGGCCCAGCCAGAAGGGCATGATTCTGCGCGTGACGGACGAGCGCCTGCTGGAAAAGACCGGCGGCATCGTGCAGGGCATGAGCGGAAGCCCGATCATACAGGATGGAAAGCTTATCGGATCGCTGACACACGTGTATCTCAGCGATCCGACGCAGGGCTATGGTATGTACATCGAGTGGATGCTTGAGCAGAGCGACGCAATCGCCGCGCAGGAGCCGGAGGCTGCGGCGTAAGCGGACGGGAGAAAGCAGGCGGATCAGAATGCCGATTCATGTGCTATGCGCAGTATGCAGCCGGCGCAGCATGCAGATGCTGATGAGCGAGCTGGACGATGGTGAAAACTGTGTCTTTGACATCGTGACAACGGGGACGCAGGCGCTCAAGACCTGCGGACAATCTGCGCCGGATATTCTGGTGATCGACGCTGTGCTGCCTGAGATAGACGGGCTGGCTGTGATTGACCGGCTCAAAGAGCAGCTGGATGAGCGCATGCCTGCGGTGATTGGCGGCGCGAGAACGACGTTTTCCCGGGCCGGTTTCATCCGGCGGGGCGCGTGTGCTGTCGTGATGCCATGGAGCACACGGACGGTCAGGGATGAGATTCTCATGGAGATCCGGCGCAGAAAAGAGTATGTGAACTGGGATGCGCTGCTTCCGGCCCGCCGTATGGCGGGCGAACTGCTCGGACAGATGGGCATGCATGCCTCGCTGAAAGGGTTTGCCTATCTGTGTGATGCGGCGGCGCTGGCCTACGCAGGAGAATCCCGCATGTTTTCCATCGGCAGGAACCTGTATGAACCCCTTGCACGACGCCACAATACCACTGCCGGGAGCGTGGAGCGGCTGATCCGTCATGCGGTTGAAAGCACAATGAACGCCGCTCGGGCAAAGGGCGTATACTCGCTCTTCGGCAATACGATCGATCCGGCAAAGGGCAAGCCGACCAACGCACAGGTGATTGCGATGCTGGTGCAGAATATGCGCCTTGGGAAGCATGTGGGCGCATGAACGGAAATCGGTATGCTGCGACACCTGCAAATCGATGTGAATCCTCAATCTTTGCCGCTGGAACCGGTATCCGGCAGATAGATTTGCATAACAAAATCCGCATCCTTCCGGATGCGGATTTTTTGCAGGATGAGGAATTGCTTTCGGATGATGCTTACAGCGTGACAGTCCTGCCGGTTTCGGAGGATTCATAGATGCCCAGAATGATCTCCAGAGGCAGACGGCCGGAATACGCGGTGGCCATTAGCTCTTCGCCATTGAGAACCGAGCGAACGAGGTTGCCGATCTGCAGGACGTGGCCGGAATTGTCGATCGCCATCGGATCGGAAGCGCCGGAATTCTTCGCCTGCGCACCGACCGGAAGACGGCATTCAAAGTCGCCCAGATCCCAGTTCATGATGCTGTTTTCTTCCAGAACGACGCTGCCCTTGTCGCCGCTGATGACGATGCGGCGCGGATAACCCGGATAGCAGGTGGTGGAGCCTTCGATGATGCCCAGCGCGCCGTTTTCAAACTCAAGCACGGCAGCGGCGGCGTCTTCAACTTCGAGGGGCTTGCCGCCCTTTTCGCGGGTCAGGCAGCGGGCCAGACCGTTGATCGTCTTCACCGGGCCCATCAGATAGCGGAACACGTCCACGCCGTGGATGCCCTGATTCATCATTGCGCCGCCGCCGTCCATGGCCTTGGTCGCGCGCCACGCGCCGGAATCATAGTAGGAATTGGCGCGGTAGTAACGCATGGAAAGGCTCGCATGGGTGATGCGGCCGAACGCGCCGGCGTCGATGGCGCGCTTGACTTCCTGCGTTGCCGCGGCAAAACGATACTGCGAGATGATGCAGACCTTCATGCCGGTTTCCTTCTCGGCGGCGATCAGCTCATCCGCCTCGGCAAGGGTCAGGCTCATCGGCTTTTCGCATACGACATGCTTGCCGGCCTTCATCGCGGCGACAGCCTGGCTGGTATGCAGGCCGCTGGGCGTGCAGATGCTCACAGCGTCCACGTCCGGATCGGCAAGCAGCGCGTCAAGCGTGTCATAGCCCTTCACGCCGTATTCGGCGACAAACTTATCCAGACCCGGCTTGAACGGATCAAACGCGGCGACGAGCTCGGCGCCCTCGATCTGACCGATGGAAACAGCGTGGAACCTGGCGATCGCGCCGCAGCCGATCAGGCCAAAACGTACTTTCTTGTCCATAATTCATCTCTCCATCTCGTAATGACGTGGGTGTGATCAGCAGCATTCCCAGATGTCGGGGCGCACGAAGGTGTGACCGCCGATCTCGACGGTGATCTTCGGCGCGATGATCGGACGGCTGACCGGGATGATGCCGCTGCTGGTGGAAATGACGGTATCCTCGCTCTTGGTGCCGGTGATGGACGGGTTCCAGCAGAACGCCTGATTTTCGGCGATAACGCCCGGGGTGGAGAAGTCCACGCGGTAATCGCGGCCGGCATAGCCGATCGGGCCGCCCTGATGGTGCTTCTTGAATTCCTCGCCGTAGCCGCGCGCTTCGTAGGCGGCACGGCCGGCTTCCAGCGCGGAGACGAAGGTGTTGCCCGGCTTGGAGGCGAGCATCAGCGTGCAGTCGATTTCAACGTTGGCCATGTACTGTGCGCGCAGCTCCGGGGTTACGGGCACGAAGTTCAGCAGACGGGTGCAGCAGATGATCAGGCCCTTGTAGCGCATGTTGCCGCCCAGCTGTACGCGGCTGCGGATCGCCTTGCCGGTCGGAACCGGATGGCGGTAGTTGTAGATGCGCTCGTCCGCCGCGCACATGGCGGAAACGACGTCCATGCCGTGGCTGCGGATGATGCCGACCAGACGGCCGATGGTTTCATATTCTGTATCGCCGGGGCGCACGCTGGAGATGGTCTCTTCAATGGCCTTGGCAGTCAGATAGCCGCCCTCTTTATAGCGCTCGATTTCCGCCTCGGTGAGGGAGAAACGGGCGAGCTTGACGTCGTTGGCGACATTGTTGGCTGCACCGTGATCGCGGCCGACCTTGCCGGAGGGCACGAGCCTGTTAATCGTCTCGCCCTCGAAAGCATTCTCGTACCAGGTCTGCGCATGGATGGCAAAGCCCATTTCCTCGAGCTTTTCCTCGTCGCGCATACGGGCTTCCTCAATCTTATTGGTCACCGCATAGAGCTCGCCGCCGCGGGTGACAAGCAGACCGCAGTTGCCCATCTCGCCAAGGCCCACGTAGTTGATGCCGCCGCAGGTCAGCCACGCGAAATTGTCCTGACGCTTGAGATAGATTGCGTCCAGATCATGCTTTTCCATAATGGAAACAAGACGGCCCAGTTTGATGGAAAGTTCCTCCTGCCAGGTCATGAGAATCGCTCCTTTCATATTTGGAAAAAGACCGGTTGTGAAATGAAATGCATTGCTGTGAACCTGAATACATATAAAAATGCAAACAGGTTAATAATCCTGTATTAAGAATATAAGAAACAATCGTTGTTGTCAAGCGAAATTATATAGAATATTTTATTAGTTTTTCTTGACTTTCTATGGTTACTATGATATGTTATGCCTAGATAGTGATGACAGGTACGCGCGGGCATCCGGATTCTATGCTGATTTTTAATACATGTATTAAAATGACGGCCGATCCGTAAACCGGGGACTGCGTCACGAAAATGGCAATCGACCCCAATACAAGAAAGGAAGTATGTACCATGAAGAAACTGATCTCTCTCGTACTGGCTCTGGCCATGATGCTGTGCGCCGTAAGCGCGCTGGCTGCGTATCCGGAGAAGGCTGTTGAGTGCACGATGCCGTGGGCTGCCGGCGGCGGCGGCGATCTGGCGTTCCGCGCCTTCGGCGAGGTTTGGACCAAGGTGACCGGTCAGCCGTACGTGATCAAGAACGTTGCGGGCGCTTCCGGCGTTACCGGCGTTATGGAATTCAAGGAGACTGCGGTCGGCGACGGCTACCAGATGCTCCACTGGTCCAATGCGCACACCTCCAAGATCCACATGAGCGTCGTCGATTACGACGTGAACTCCTTCAAGCATGTTGCGCAGATCGTCGAGAGCGCGAACTACCTGATCGTGCCGGCGGATTCTCCGTACAAGACGCTGCAGGATTTCGTGGATGACGTTCTGGCGAACCCGGGCATGGTCACCGTGGCCAATGCCGGTGTCGGCGGCGGCAACCACATTGCGGCCCTGCTGTTCGAAGAAGCCATCGGCGGCGAATTCGCGCACATCACCTATGACGGCGGCTCCGCTGCCGTGACCGGCGTTCTGGCCAACGAAGTCAACGCTGCGGTCTGCAATACGCCGGAAGGCATGTCCAACGTGTCTGCTGGTCAGATCCGCATCCTGGCGTCCTTCGCCTCCAAGCCGTTCGTCGATTATCCGGACGTCCCGCTGGCCAAGGACAGCGGCGTTGCCGGCACTGAGAACCTCGTGATCGAGCAGTGGCGCTCCATCGCCGTTCCGGCGGACACCCCGGATGAGGTTGTCGCTGAGATGGCTGAGGTTGTCAAGAAGGTCGTTGAGGATCCGGACTTCATCGAGAAGTGCAACACCCTGTCTATCGTTGCCCGTTATCGCAATGTGGAAGAGATCAACGAGTTCGTGCAGAGCGAGAATATCCGCTTTGAGAACCTGATCAAGACCAAGGGCTTCGGCGATCGTTACGGCAAGTAATCTGAAGAGACTGCTCTTTTCCTGAAACCCGCGGAGGCCGGCCGTTGAATACGGCCGGCCTTTTCAGCGGGCAGGGAAGCAATATGCAAATCCAGGAGGTGTTCCTGATTGAAAAAGAAAAAACCGTTTTCTGAGCTTGTGATCGGCATTGCCTGTATGGCGCTGGGCGTGGTCGTCTTTGTGGCGGCAGGCAATCTGCAGCAGGTGAAGCTGGGCATTGGCCCGAGCGGCTTCCCAAAGTTTATTGCCGTGGTGCTGGCTCTTCTGGGCCTGGCGCAGACGGCGACTGCGCTCATTGCCGGCGTGGAAGCGCCGAAGTTTGATGTGGACAAGCGCGCAGCGAGCCTGTTTGCCGCTGCGGTGGCGATGTCCGTGGCGTATGTGATGCTGGTGACGCAGATTGGCTTCATCATCTTGACGCCGCTGCTGCTTCTGGGCATGATGTATCTGTTTGGCGAGCGCAATATCGTGAAGATGCTGATCATTGCCATCGTTACGACTGCATGCATCTGGCTGCTGTTCACGAAGGTCTTCCTGATCTTCCTGCCGGTCGGACGAATCTTTGCGTAAAGGAGGGTATCTGAATGTTTGAATATTTGCTGGCAGGCTTTGCCAACGTATTTCAGCCGATAAACCTCCTGCTTACGATCTTTGGCACGGTTGTCGGTGTTATGATCGGCTGTCTGCCGGGTCTGAGCGGCTCTATGGGCATCATCCTGCTGCTGCCGCTGACCTATACGCTTGAAAAATCCGCTGCGCTGGTCATGCTGTGCGGCATCTTCTGCGGCTCGATGTTCGGCGGCTCTGTCTCCGCGATCCTGCTGCGCACCCCGGGCACACCGTCTGCGACGGCGACGCTGCTGGACGGCTATCCGCTGGCCCAGCAGGGCAAGGCCGGCAAGGCGATCGGTGTGGCGGCGGTTGGCTCTTTCGTGGGTGGTATTGTCTCTACCATCTGTCTCATTTTCATTTCTCCGCAGCTGGCGAAGGTTGCGCTGAAGTTCCATTCTGCCGATTATTTCACGCTGGCGCTCTTTGGCATTTCCATCATGGCCAGCTCTGCCGGCAAGAATGTTGTCAAGGGCCTGATCGCCGGTGCCTGCGGCTTGCTGATCTCCATGGTCGGCACAGACCCGCTCGTTGGTGCGGCGCGCTTCAACTTCGGCTCCACGAAGATGATGATCGGCTTCCCGCAGCTGGCGGTGCTCATCGGCGTATTCGCCATCAGCGAGGTCTTCACCCAGGTTCAGGGCGGCAAGAACGTCGTCGAGGTCAAGGACCAGGCGGTGACCGACATCTTCCCGACCTTTAAGGAAATCCGCGGCTTCCTGCTGGCGGCTGTCGTGGGCGCGCTCATCGGCGTGTTCATCGGCATCGTGCCGGGTACCGGCGGCGCGATTGCGGTCTTCCTGGCCTATAACGTGGCGCAGAAGATTTCCAGGCAGCCCGAGAAGTTCGGCCATGGCTCCTTCGAGGGCATTGCCGCGCCGGAGGCTTCCAACAATGGTACGACCGGCGGCGCGCTGATTCCGATGCTGTGCCTCGGCATTCCGGGCGATACGATCACCTCCGTCATGCTCGGCGCGCTGACGCTTATCGGCGTGACCCCGGGCCCGCAGCTGTTTACCAACAGTGCGGATATTGTGTACGCGATCTTCGCCGGCATGATCGTCATTCAGTTCATCATGCTGGGCTTTGGTATTGTGTTTACCCGCATTGCGCCGAAGGTGCTCAAGGTTCCGGTTAAGTATCTGATGCCGATCATCATGGTGCTGTGCATTGTCGGCGCGTTCTGCCTGGCGAATCAGGTGTATCATGTCGCCGTCGCGATTGCTTTCGGCTTTATCGGCTACTTCATGAAGAAGTTCGGCTTCCCGGGCGCGCCGCTCGTTCTGGGCGTCATCCTTGGACCGATCGCCGAGAAGAATCTCGACCGTGCGCTGCAGCTCAGCCGCAACGACTGGACGATCTTCTTCCGCCGTCCCATCGCGCTGACCTTTATCATCCTGAGCGTGGCGATGATCGCCTGGACGATCTTCTCCAACCTCCGCAAGGAGAAGAAGGCCTGATCAACCTGTCTTAAAAAAGCATACAAATCTAAGAATCGTGCCTGTACAAGGCACGATTTTTGCTTTATAATAAGAAAGGAATACGATATTGATCATACAAGTAAAGCGAGTTGAAGCAGATGCCTGAAAAGCCGTTTGTTCCGCTGTATCGCAGGATCTATCTGGATATGAAAAAGAAGATCATGGGCAATGAGCTTGCCCCGGGGCAGAAGCTCCCCTGTGAGCGCGAGCTTTGCGATCAGTACGGCGTCAAGCGGGTAACCATCCGCAAATCGCTGGAAATGCTTGCCCAGGAGGGACTGATCACCAAACATATGGGCCGAGGTTCCTTTGTCAGCGGCTCAGATGTGCCGGCAGCGGTGAGTCAGGATTCGGCGTCGACGCTTCTGTTCATCATGCGCCGCAATGAGAACGATATCTATCACAATACATCGTCCTGCAATACGCGCATATTCTTTGAGACGGAGCAGATCTGCCGCAGAAACGGGTATCTGCTCAGCTATGTCGGCCTGGACGAGCATACCAGCCTTGCGGATATCGTGCGCGAGCATCCGGTTTCCGGTGTGTTTCTGGTAAGCTCCTATCACGAGGACACTATCCGCGAGCTGACGCGCATGAAGATGCCTGCTGTTCTGCTCAATCATTACGATCCGCGTCTGCTTTCCGTCATGCCCGATAATCTGGGTATGCTGGGTCTGGTGCTGGATTATCTCAGTGAGATGAATCACAGCCGGATCGCCTATGTGGACGGCATGCCGGATTCACGCAATGCGCAGGAGCGCTGGGAGGCATTCCGCTTTGCGATGACCGAGCACGGGCTTGCGGTGGATCCGGAGCTGTATTTTGTGGGAAACTGGACGTTCGACGGCGGCCGCTCCGCCGCCCGGGCGCTGCTTGCAGCCAGAGAACTGCCCACGGCTGTCTTTGCTGCCAGCGACATGATGGCAGCCGGCGTGATGGAGGAGCTGCGCGCAGCAGGTCTTCGTGTGCCGGAGGATATCAGCGTCGTCGGCTATGACAATCTGGATATCGATGTGCTGCTCTCGCCGCCGCTTTCCAGCGCGACGGTGAATTTCAAAGACATGTGTCAGGTGGCCTTTGAACACCTGAAGATGGTGATGGAGCGAGGCGACCGGGACATGGACCATTATGTGATCCGCATGCCTGCATCGCTGATCCGCCGCGATTCGGTGGCATGCCCTGCTGCGGCAAAGGAGCAAAAGAGCAGCAGAGACTGAAAGAACAGACCGGAGGGAATAATACCTGCATCGGCTCCGGCCATTTGATGAAAGATGTCTTCCTGAGGAAAGGAGAATGCATATGAATAAAAAGGCGATTCTGATCGTACTGGACAGCGTGGGTATCGGTGAGCTTGCAGATGCGGCGAGCTATGGCGACGCCGGCGCAGATACGCTGGGGCACATTATCAATACCTGCCATCCGCAGTTGCCCAATATGATGAAGCTGGGTCTGGGCAATATCGACGGCGTCAGCTTTGCTTCGAATGCAGTTGCTGCCGAGGGCTGCTACGGCAAGCTCAAGGAGGTTTCGGCGGGCAAGGATACGACGACCGGTCACTGGGAGATCGCGGGCGTGCAGCTTGCGCGTCCGTTCCCGACATTCCCGCAGGGATTTCCGGCAGATTTCATCGAGCGCTTTGAACAGGCGACCGGCCGCGGCACGCTGGGCAATAAGCCGGCGTCCGGCACGGCGATTCTTGATGAGCTGGGCGAGGAGCACATTGCCACCGGCAAGCTGATCGTCTATACCTCTGCGGACAGCGTATTCCAGATCGCAGCGAATGAGGCAGTCGTGCCGCTGGAGGAGCTCTATCGCTATTGTGAGATTGCGCGGGATATGCTTGTGGGTGATCTGGAGGTTGGCCGCGTGATTGCGCGCCCGTTTGTGGGCGATAAGGCAGGCGCATTCAAGCGCACCGGCGGCCGCCGCGATTTCAGCGCCATTCCGCCGACGACCATGTGCGATCTGCTGGAGAAAAACGGAAAAACCGTCTACGGCGTGGGCAAGATCGAGGATATCTTCTGCCTGCGCGGCATCACCAAATCCAATCACGCAGCGGGCAATGCCAAGTGTATGGAGGCTGCGTTTGAAGCGATGCGCGAGGATTTCGACGGTCTGCTGTTTGTCAATCTTGTTGACTTTGACATGGTTTACGGCCATCGCCGTGATGTGCAGGGCTACGCCAAAGCGCTGGAGACATTCGACGCCCAGATTCCGCAGATCATGGCGCTTATGGGCGAGGAGGATATGCTGATCCTGACCGCGGATCATGGCTGTGATCCCTGCCATACAGGCACGGATCACACGCGCGAGCATGTGCCGGTACTCGTGTGGGGAAAGAAGCTGCAGGGCGGCGTGAACCTTGGCGTCCGCGAGACCTACGCGGATCTGAGCGCAACGGTTCTGGACTTCTTCGGCATTGAGAACACGCTCAAGGGCACGTCGATGCTCCCTGAGATGAAGTGAGTCGGATACATATGGAGATACTCTTTCACGACAAGGATCTTGCGGTGATTGTCAAGCCGGTGGGCATGGAATCGCAGGCTGCTGTGCCGGCAGAACTGGAAAAGCAGCTTGGCGGCACGTTCTATCCGGTGCACAGGCTGGATCTCAATGTCGGCGGCGTGATGGTCTATGCACGCACGAAGCAGGCTGCCGCAGCGCTGAGCAGGGCCGTACAGGAAGGCGCGATGGTCAAGGAATACGTGGCTATGGTACACGGCATGCCCCAGGAAAGCGGCGACTGGGAGGATCTGCTATTTAAGGATTCATCAAAGAACAAGGTATTTGTGGTCAAGCGCATGCGTGGCGGCGTGAAAAAGGCGAGACTGGAATACAGAAGGCTTTCGTCGGGCGAAACCTCGCTCGTGCATGTCCGCCTGCATACCGGCAGAAGCCATCAGATCCGCGTGCAGTTTGCCTCGCGCGGTTTTCCGCTTGTGGGCGATCACAAATACGGCTCGCGTGACGATTCCAATGCGCCGATGCTCTTTTCCTGCAGGATCACGTTCCCGTGGAAGGGAAAGACGCGCAGCCATGAAAGGCTGCCCGAGTGGGCGCAGACGCCGCACAGCGCGGAATAACCGGATACATACAGGAGATACGGGATGGAAAAATGGAGCGCTGTGGCGCAGGTGGTTGCGCCAATCTTTGCGGCGGTGTTTATCGGTATCTGGGCGCGCAGAAAAAGCCTGCTGACGCTCAAAGAAGTGAAGGGTCTGCAGCAGTACGTGATGAACTTTGGCGTTCCGTGCGTGCTGTTCAATTCCTGCCTGGGCGCAGCGATGAGCGCGGAATCGGCGGCCAGTTTTGCGATGGTTTTTCCGACCATTCTGCTGAGCATGCTCTTTGCGTTCTTCGTGCTCAGAAAGAAAATGCCCTATCACAATCTGCCTATGCTTTTTGCTGCGCAGGAAAGCGGCATGCTGGGCATTCCGCTGTATCTGACGCTGTTCGGGGCGGCGCATGTGTTCAAGATGGGCGTGCTGGATCTGGCGCAGTCGCCGGTGTCGATCGCCACGCTCTCGATCCTTGCAGCGGACACCGGAGAAAATCCGACGCCTGGCGCGATTGCCGGCAAGGTGCTGCGCTCGCCGATGCTGCTGATGAGTGCTGCAGGTCTGCTGCTGAATGTCTCCGGGGCGAAGGTTATACTGGATCAGGCGGGTCTGCTGGATGTGCTTACGGCCGTGACGGAGTTTATTGCGCAGCCTGTCAGCGCGCTGATGCTCTTCAGCGTCGGCTTCAGCCTTTCCCTGTCGGAGAGGAATCGCAGCGTGATCATGCGCCTGAGCGCGATTCATTTTATTCTTCTGGCAGGCGCGGGCCTGTTCATGCAGGGAATCATGCTGCTGATTCCGCATGTGGAAGCCGAAACGCGCTGGGCAATCCTCATGTACACCACGTTGCCGGGCAGCTATATCGCCACGACGCTGGGCCGGACGCAGGAGGAGACGGAGATCGCTTCCGGCGTGTGTTCGCTGCTGACGATCGTGAGTCTTGCGGTGTTCTGCATGATCGCCGTGTTTGTGGCATAAATGGAATAACAAAAAACCGCGGTCTCTGTTTTGCAGAGATCGCGGTTTTTTTGCTATCGGGAATCAGAGCTTTGCCATCGCGTCGTTCAAGCGCTTCATGGCCTCGTCCTTGCCCAGCAGATAGAGCATTTCGAATGCGCCGCCCGGAGTCGCCTGCTTGCCGGTGACGGCGATGCGCAGCGGCCAGAGAACGGTGGCGTTCTTCATGCCGGTCTGCGGAATGGCTTCCATGATTACGTCGTGCAGGTTCGCCTCGGTCCACTCGGTGATGCCCTCGAGGATCGGCTTCACAAACTCCAGCGCGGTCTTGGAGGTTTCCAGCGTGGACTTGCTCTTCTTGTTGACGAACATGTTCACGTCCAGCTCCGACATCTCGGCCAGGAAATCGACCATGCCCGGCAGCTGGGAGAGCATCTCCGTGCGGGCCTGCAGCAGCTCGCAGGTGCGCTTGAGGTCGAACTTCGCAGGATCGAGCACCTTCGCCAGCCACGGCGTGGCCTTCTCTTCGAATTGCTCCGGCGTCAGCTTGCGGATGTACTCGGCATTGAACCAGTTCATCTTGCCGAAATCGAAGAAGGACGGGCTCTTGGACAGGCCCTCGAGATCGAAGATATCCTCGAGCTCCTTGAGGGTGTAGAACTCACGCTCGCCGCGCGGACTCCAGCCCAGCAGCACCAGATAGTTGATGATTGCCTCGACCAGATAACCCTCGGCCATCAGATCCTCGAAGGACGGGTCGCCCTGGCTCTTGGACATCTTGCGCTTGACAATCGCTTTCTTCGGCTCGCCGTTTTCATCGAGCACGACGTTGCCCTTGTCATCCAGCTCATAGGTATAAACGCCGGTCTTCTTGTCACGCAGCGTGCCCTCGACCATGACCGGGGTCAGGTGCACGTAGGTCGGCGGGGTCCAGCCGAAAGCTTCGTAGAGCAGGTTGTACTTCGGGGCGGAGGAGAGGTATTCGTTGCCGCGCATGACATGGGTGATGCCCATGGTGTGGTCGTCGATGACGTTGGCAAAGTTGTAGGTCGGCAGGCCGTCGGCCTTGATGAGCACGTTGTCATCGAGCGTGTCGCAGTCGACCTCGACATGGCCGTAGATCACGTCGTCAAAGCCGGCCTTGCCGGTGGTCGGCACGTTCTGGCGGATGACATAGGGCTCGCCGGCGGCGATCTTCGCCTCGATTTCTTCCTTGCTCAGGTGCATGCAGTGCTTGTCGTACTTGAAGGTTTCGCCCTTGGCGTCGGCCTTGGCGCGCTCCTCGTCCAGGCGCTCCTTGGTGCAGAAGCAGTAGTAGGCGCCGCCCTTTTCAACGAGCTCCTTTGCGTAGGGCAGGTACATGTTCTTGCGCTCGGACTGGATATACGGGCCGCAGGGACCGCCCACGTCCGGACCTTCATCGTGGATCAGGCCGGCAGTCTTCATGGAGTTATAGATGACGTCGACGGCGCCCTTCACCTCGCGCTCCTGATCGGTATCTTCGATGCGCAGGATGAACTTGCCACCATTGCGGCGCGCCCAGAGATAGGTATACAGCGCGGTGCGCAGATTGCCCAGATGCATATAGCCGGTCGGGCTCGGCGCAAAGCGCGTACGGACTTCGTTAGACATGGCTTTCTCTCTTTCTTGCGAAGCGGGGGGATGTTGGGGACGACGCGGGCTCTGCCCGCACCCGGCAGGGACATTGTCCCTGCACCCTTCCTCCGCTTCGCGGCAGTTTTAAGATATTGGGAGAGGGGCGGCTATTGCCGCCCCATGGATAGATGCTTTTTATAGGCGCGAAGCGATGAAGGGAGTCTGAGGGTTCGGATTCTCCGAACTGGGGCAGGAGTGAATGACAGCCCGGTGGGCTGTCAGAGCTGCCCTGACCGACGAGCGTCGAGCGAGGAGACAGAAATCCCTCAGGCGGGTCTGGGCGGCAGCCCAGCGTAATCCCCGTCGCTTAGTCCAGCTTGAAGCTGTCCTTGAGCGTCACGACGCGGTTGAACACTTCGAGCTCGTCGGTGGAATCCTTGTCCTTGCTGAAGTAGGCTGTACGCATGAACTGGAAGTTCTCGCCGACCTTCGCCTTAGCCAGCCACGGCTCGGCATAGCCGCGCACAACCGTGAGGCTTTCCGGATTGAGCTTCTGGCCGCCAAAGGCAACGGCCTCGGTCTCGTCCTCGGTCTCCTCAGCCTCGTCGGTGGTATCCTCGTCGAGGAAGAGCACATCGTACAGACGGGCTTCGAAGGGCATGTTTTCCTTCGCACTGACCCAGTGGATGGTACCCTTGACCTTGCGATCTGCGCCCGGCATGCCGGACTTGGTGTCAAAGTCGACGGTGCAGTAGACGCAGGTCACATTGCCGCTTTCGTCCACATCCCAGGAATCGCACTTGACGATGTAAGCGCCCTTGAGGCGAACCTCGCCGTCCGGCTTGAGGCGGAAGTACTTCTTCGGCGCGTCGACCATGAAGTCCTCGCGCTCGATGTAGAGCTCGCGGGTGAAAGGAACGTCATGCGTGCCCATCTCCGGCTTCTTCGGATGGTTCTCGATGGTGCAGATCTCGGTCTTGTCCTCCGGATAGTTGGTCAGGACGACCTTGATCGGATCGAGCACGGCCATGGCGCGAGGTGCAACCTCATTGAGGTCGTTGCGCACGCAGAACTCGAGCATGCGGTGATCGACGACAGAGTCGGTCTTCGCCACGCCGACGCGATCGATGAAATCGCGCACGGCAGCGGAGGTATAGCCGCGGCGGCGCATACCCGCAAGGGTCGGCATACGCGGATCATCCCAGCCGGCGACGATGTTGTTCTCGACCAGGTAGCGCAGCTTGCGCTTGCTCATGACGGTGTTGGTCAGGTTCAGACGGGCGAACTCGATCTGGCGCGGCTTCTGTTCAAAGCCGCAGACCTCGACGACCCAGTCATACAGCGGGCGATGGATCTCATACTCCAGAGAGCAGAGGCTATGGGTCACCCCCTCCAGCGCGTCGCCGATCGGATGGGCAAAGTCATACATCGGATAGATGCACCACTTGTCGCCGGTACGGTGATGGGTCGCGTACTTGATGCGGTAGATCGCCGGATCGCGCAGATTGATGTTCGGAGACGCCATGTCGATCTTGGCGCGCAGGGTGCGGCTGCCCTCCGGGAACTCGCCGTTCTTCATGCGCAGGAATAGATCCATGTTTTCTTCCGGCGTGCGGTCACGATAGGGGGAGTTCTTGCCCGGCTCCTTGAGCGTGCCGCGATACTCGCGCATCTCTTCCTTGGTCAGGTCGTCCACGTAAGCCAGACCGCGGCGGATCAGATCGCAGGCATATTCAAAGATCTGATCGTACTGCTCGCTGGCATAATACACGCTGCCGTATTCAAAGCCAAGCCAATGGATGTCATCCTTGATGGCTTCGACAAATTCTTCCTTTTCCTTGGTGGGGTTGGTATCGTCAAAGCGCAGGTTACAGACGCCGCCGAACTTTTCCGCCATGGCGAAGTCCACCGTCAGCGCTTTCACATGGCCGATATGCAGATAGCCGTTGGGCTCCGGCGGGAAACGGGTCTGTACGCGGCCGTTATTCTTGCCTTCGGCCAGGTCAGCCTTGATCGCTTCCCAGATAAAATTGCTTCTCTCTTTGATTTCTTCCGCCATGGGAATCCCTCCTCGGTATACTGGGTGGGTATGATATACCCTAGTATCCATAATAATGTAGTATACTATACTCTGTTTGATTTTTCAATCATCGATTGAATATTTCACATCTTGTGAGCTGCGGACGGCCTATGCCCCCAAATGCCAAGAACGGGCGATCTGTGATCGTCCGTTCTTTTGCTATGCGGCTTTAAACCTGCGCGAAGCGAAGAAGGGAGTCTGAGGGATGAAATCCCTCAGGCGGGTTTCAGGGCGGCAGCCCTGACGTATCTCCTTATTCGATGCCCAGCACCGGATAATCCTGCGCTTCGATGGCCTGTCGCAGCACGTCGTCCGCGACCGGCTTGTCCATGGTCACGATGGCGGTGCCGGCTTCGTGGCTCACCTCGGCTTCAATCACGCCGTCAATGGCTTCCAGCGTCTTCTTCACGCGGGCCTCACAGTGTTTGCACATCATGCCTTCGATCTTCATCGTCTTGGTCATGGGTTTAACCTCCTTGTATTTTCTCTTGATTTTCTTATCTTTTGCCGCGTCGTGCAGCTTAAAAAGATTCAGTCTCAGTGCGTTGGTGACCACGCAGAAGCTCGACAGGCTCATCGCCGCCGCGCCGAACATGGGGCTGAGCTTCAGGCCGAAAATGGGATACCACAGACCCGCCGCCAGCGGAATACCGATGACGTTGTAGAAGAACGCCCAGAAGAGATTCTCATGGATGTTTTTGAGCGTCGCGCGGCTCATGCGGATTGCTGCCGGCACGTCGGAGAGACGGCTGTGCATGAGCACGACGTCTGCAGCATCGATGGCGATGTCCGTGCCCGCGCCGATGGCGATGCCGATGTCCGCGCGGGTGAGGGCGGGGGCGTCGTTGATGCCGTCGCCGACCATGGCAACCTTGCCCTGAAGCTTCAGCTTGCGGATGACCTGCGCCTTGCCGCCGGGCAGCACGCCTGCGATGACCTCGTCCACGCCGGCCTGGGCGCCGATGGCGCGGGCGGTGCGCTCGTTGTCGCCGGTGAGCATGACCACGCGGATGCCCATGTTCTGCAGTGCGCGGATTGCTTCGGGACTGTCTTCCTTGATTACGTCTGCCACGGCGATTACGCCCAGCAGCTGCTTGCCTCTGGCAAAGAGCAGCGGCGTTTTGCCCTGACTGGCAAGGCCTTCGCACAGCGCAAGCGTTTCTTCGGAAATAGACGCTGCACTCTGCATGTATTTCATGGAACCGCCGGTCAGAAGTGTATCGCCCAGTCTGGCGCGCAGGCCGTTGCCCGGCAGCGCACGGAAGTCGGTTACATCCTGCGCCTCGAGGGCGTCTTCCTGTGCACGATGGATGATTGCGCGGGCGAGGGGATGCTCGCTGCGCTGCTCCAGCGCATAGGCGAGGGAGAGCAGGTCGTTTTCGCTTACGCCATCCGCCGGCAGAATGTCGGTGACCTTCGGTTCGCCTCTGGTGATCGTGCCGGTTTTGTCCAGCGCGACGATTTCAGTTTTGCCGGTTTCCTCCAGCGAGACGGCGGTCTTGAAGAGAATGCCGTTCTTCGCGCCCATGCCGTTGCCGACCATGATCGCCACCGGCGTCGCAAGGCCCAGCGCGCAGGGACAGCTGATGACCAGCACGGAGATGCCGCGCGCAAGGGCAAAGCCCAGCGTCTGTCCGGCGAGCAGCCATACCGCCGTGGTGATCACAGCAATGGAAATGACTGCGGGAACGAACACGCCGGAAACCCTGTCGGCCACCTTGGCGATAGGCGCCTTGGTCGCGGCGGCGTCGGATACCATCCTGACGATCTGGGAGAGCGTCGTATCCTCACCCACGCGCGTGGCCTCACAGCGGATGAAGCCGGACTGGTTCACCGTTGCGGCGGATACCCTGTCGCCCGGCGCCTAGTCCACGGGAATGCTTTCGCCTGTGAGCGCGCTCTCGTTCACGGCGCTTTCGCCTTCGATGACTATGCCGTCCACCGGGATATTCTCACCCGGACGGACGACGAAGATATCGCCCTTTTTCACCTGATCGATCGCGACCGTCACTTCCTGACCATCGCGCACGAGTACGGCAGTCTTGGGCGCGAGCTTCATGAGGCTGCGCAGCGCATCGGTGGTCTTACCCTTGCTGCGGGCTTCCAGCATCTTGCCCACGGTGATCAGCGCGAGGATCATCGCGGCGGATTCGAAGTAGAACTCGTGCATGTAGCTCATCACAGCTTCATGATTGCCCAGCTGCTGTGCTTTTGTCATCGCGAAGAGGGCATAGGTGCTGTAAATGAACGACGCGCCGGAGCCCAGCGCGACCAGCGTGTCCATGTTTGGCGCGCGGTGGATGAGCCCCTTGAAGCCGCTGATGAAGAACTTCTGGTTGATGACCATCACGATGGCGGCAAGCAGAAGCTGTGCAAGACCCATGGCGATGTGATTGCCTTCAAAGAAGCTGGGTACAGGCCATCCCCACATCATTGCGCCCATGGAGAAATACATCAGCACGAGCACAAAGCCCAGCGAGGCGATCAGGCGGCGCTTGAGGATGGGCGTTTCGCGGTCGGCGAGGGCGTCTTCGTCCATGGCGGGAGCATGGCTTGCGGCATCGCTGCCTGCTCCCTTGAGGCTTGCGCCATAGCCGGCGTCCTGCACGGCCTTGATGACGGCTTCGGCGCTTGCCGTGCCTTCCACGCCCATAGAGTTGGTCAGCAGGCTCACAGAACAGCTTGTCACGCCGGATACGGCGCTCACGGCCTTTTCCACACGGGCGCTGCATGCGGCGCAGCTCATGCCGGTTACGTTGTATTGCTCCATACGATCCCTCCTTTGGAATTGAGCTTATTTCATGAGTTTTTGAAGCGTTGTGACCAGTTCGTCGATGGTTTCGTCTTTGCCATCGCGAATGTCCTGCGCGACGCAGGTCTTGATGTGATTGGCAAGCAGCACTTTGGTGAAGCTGTTCAGCGCAGCGCTGGCGGCGGAGACCTGCGTGAGGATATCCGTGCAGTATGCGTCGCGCTCGACCATGCCTTTGATGCCGCGGATCTGGCCCTCGATGCGGTTAAGTCGAGAAATCAGGTCTCTGATTTCCTTGTCTGAGCGCGCCTTAGTCTTGCGGCAGCAGTTCTCCATGCAATCACCTCTTTGTTAGATGAGGCTATTATATACCCTGATGGGGTATAATGCAAGGGGAAAAACAAAAAACCTGACGGGAATGTCCATCAGGTTTTGATGCAGATAGGAGCTCAGGCAAGGTGCTGTTCGCGGTTTCTCTTTTCCAGCCAGACCATGAGCACTGTGATATCTCCGGGAGATACGCCGGAGATGCGGCTGGCTTCGCCGAGGGAACGCGGCTGCTGGGCGGTAAGCTTTTGCCGGGCTTCGATGCGCAGGGTATCCAGCGTCATATAGTCATAATTTTGGGGCAGGAGCAGATTCTCATTTCTGCGGAAACTCTCCACCTGCTTGCGCTCCTTGTCCAGATAGCCCTCATAGCGCAGGAAGATATTGACCTGCTCCTCAACAGCGCGGGGAAGGGGAAGCCAATGAGAATCAATTGGCTTCAGATCCGCATAGAAGATGCCCGGTCTGCGCAGCAGATCTGCCGCGCAGACGCTGCCGGCAGCTTCCGTCTGTCCGTGGGCAATGAGCCATGCGTCCAGCGCTTCACTTCTGCCGATCCATGTCTTTTTGAGTCGCGCGATGGCGCTGTCCGTCTGTTCTCGCTTTTCCTGCATGCGCGCAAGGCGCTCGCCGGAGGCAAGACCAACGCGGTGACCGATTTCAGTCAGCCGCAGATCGGCGTTATCCTGACGCAGCAGCAGGCGGTATTCGCAGCGGCTGGTCATCATGCGGTAGGGTTCGTTTGTGCCTTTGGTTGTCAGGTCGTCCACAAGCACGCCGGTATAGCCCTGATCCCGGCCGAGGATGACGCTTTCTTCTCCGCGGATATACTGCATGGCGTTGATGCCTGCGAGAATGCCCTGCGCACCTGCTTCTTCATAGCCGCTGGTGCCGTTGATCTGTCCGGCGAAGAACAGGCCCTTGTGGCTGCGAAGGGAAAGATCTGCGCGCAGCTGCAGCGGATCGATACACTCATACTCAATCGCGTAGGCCAGTCGCAGCACACGCGCACGCCTGAGGCCGGGGATGGTATGCAGCATTTCGATCTGCACATCCTCCGGCAGGGAGGTGGACAAGCCCTGCACATACCATTCGTTGGTCGAAAGGCCCTCCGGTTCCAGGAAGAGCTGGTGGCGGTCCTTGTCGGCAAAGCGCATGATTTTATCTTCAATTGAGGGGCAATAGCGCGCGCCTGTGCCCTTAATCGTGCCCTGATACATGGGCGCGCGATGGATGTTTTCGCGGATGATGCGGTGCGTTTCCTCGTTGGTATATGTCAGATAGCACTGAGCCCGGTTTTCCATCACGCCGTCTGTCATGAAAGAGAACGGGGTGATCGTATCGTCGCCGGGCTGCGGCTCCATCTCGTCAAAGTCGATAGAGGCTTCGTCGATGCGCGGCGGCGTGCCGGTTTTGAAGCGTTTGAGCGAGATGCCCAGCTTGCGCAGCGCGCCAGAGAGATGACTGGAGGCGAGCAGCCCCTGCGGGCCGCCCTGCCAGCTGCATTCGCCGATGATGATGCGGCTGTCCATATACACGCCCGAGCAAATGACGGCTGCGCGGCAGGCAATCACAGCGCCCGTGGTCGTGCGCACGCCGGTGACGGTGTCTCCTTCGGCGAGGATTTCGCCGCACTCGCCCTGTCGGATCTCCAGATTCTTTTCGGCAAAGAGCGCGCGCTTCATTCGGTCCTGATAGGCGCGCTTGTCCGCCTGCGCGCGCAGGGAATGCACGGCAGGGCCTTTGCCGGTGTTGAGCATGCGGGATTGGATGAATGTGTCGTCAATCGCGCGGCCCATCTCGCCGCCCAGCGCGTCGATTTCGCGCACAAGATGGCCTTTGCCCGTGCCGCCGATGGCAGGATTGCAGGGCATGAGCGCGATGGCGTCGAGGTTCAGCGTCAGCAGCAAGGTTTTCGCGCCCATGCGCGCACAGGCAAGCGCTGCTTCGCATCCGGCATGGCCCGCACCGACAACCACAATATCAAAAAGGTTCATTCGATCCTCCAAAGCATAGGAAAATGAGCAAACGATATTATAGCACAGCGATGAGAATTTGTCTGCAAAACATTGATCTTTTTGCGCTTTCTGTGTACAATCAAATTGGTTGAGAAATTTGTAACGAGCGTGAATCTTCCGTTAATTTCCGCTGCAAATTGTGGAAAGAATCGAAAGTGGCTTTTGATTTGGAGGTGTCTCCTGTGCGTTATTCGATCGGAGATGTGTCCCGTGTGCTGGGTTTGACGACGGCAGCGCTGCATTTTTACGAGAAGGAAGGCATTATCGATACGCCCAAGGTGGAGTCCGGCAGGCGGTATTATGAGGAGGCGGATATCAACCGGCTCATCAGCGCAAAGAAATACCGCGCGATGGGCGTTTCTGTGCGCGATATCGCGCAGCAGTTTTCATCAAGCGGCATGACGGGTGATCAGGTCATGGCGCGTATGCGTGAAAAGAGAGAGGAAGCAGCGCAGATTGTGCGCCAATACACCGGTATGATGCGCGATATTGACTGGCTGATTGCACGGGGAGAAGAGGCCCTTGAAAGGCCGGGCGAGGTGGATATCCGCAGGACTTTTCCCGTTCTGATTCTGCTGAGCAGCTCTGGCGGGCGTATTCCGCTGGACAAGCGCGAGCAGAAGGTTGCGCAGCAGTGGCTGGAGGCAATGCCGGCGGTGGGTGTGTGTATCTGCCGGGATCGGGATATGGATCGTGCCCGGCAGGGGCTTGTGATCAGCGTAAGCCGCGCTCAGGAATTCGGGCTTGAAGAGAATGTGCCCGGCGTGAGGATTGTTTCGGGCGGCATGGCGCTGCATGCCGTCGTTGTGTGCGGCGAGGAGCAGTATGACGATCCGGATGTGATTTTCAGGCCTCTTCTGGCCTTTGCCAGGGAGCACCGCTTCGCGCAGAAGGGCATGATGTGGGGCACGCAGATCTTTGTGGATTGTTCAGAAGGTATCAGACGGCATTATTACGACACGTACATGATCTTCGGTTAAGCCGGAAGTGCGCCATTTGCAGGCTTGAAAATGGCGGAAAACCTGCAAAAATTCCTCTTGCTTCCAAAGTTCCTTTGGGTAGTATACTAAACAAAGATGATTGATAGTTAACTATCAATCAAAGAAAAGAAGGAGGAAGAACCTTATGAAGAAGATTCTTTCCGTCATCATTGCGCTCGCGCTCATGATGACCGCCGTCCTGGCTGTGGCTGATGCCAGCTACACTGCGACGGTTGACTCTCAGATCGGCGGCAAGGACGCGGTCACCGTGACCGTCACCCTGACCGACGACGGCGCCATCGCGGCTGTGACCGTCGATGAGTGCAAGGACACCCCCGGCATCTGCGAGCTCCCGTGCAAGGAGATTCCGGCTGCCATGGTGGCTGCGAACTCCATCAATGTCGACACCGTTGCCGGTGCGACCATGACTTCTGACGCGATCCTGGCTGCTGTCAAGGCTGCTCTGGAGAACGGCGGCGTGGACATCACCGCGCTGATGGAGAAGAAGGAAGTCGTCGTTGAGAAGGCCGCTGACGAGACCCTCGAGGCCGACGTCGTGGTCATCGGCGCCGGCGGCGCCGGCCTGGCCGCTGCCATCTCTGCCGAGCAGAACGGCGCGAAGGTCATCGTTGTTGAGAAGATGCCCAAGGTTGGCGGCAACACCATCCTCGCGGGCGGCGCTGTCAACGCTGTGGAAGACCGCAGCGAGTTCGCCGTGAAGCAGAACGACTCTGTGTACTGGCACTACTGGCAGACCCTCAACGGCGGCGACTGGCAGGGCGATCCGGAGCTGGTCATGACGCTCGTTGAGAATGCCTATGACGGCATCCAGTGGACCAAGTCCCTGGGCATGGAGTGGCTCGGCGAAGAGGCTGTCTTCACCGTCTCCGGCGGTCTGTGGCCGCGCGCCTGGAAGCCGGCGATGGTCGCCGGTACCGGCTTCTTCGATACCTACACCAAGTACATCGAGAAGTCTGACAAGATCGACCTGATGCTCAACACCAAGGCCGAGAAGATCCTGACCAACGAGAAGGGCGCTGCCTGCGGCATCATCGCCACCGGCGAGACCGGCAACACCATCACCATCAACGCCAAGAGCGTTGTCGTGGCGACTGGCGGCTTCTCCAAGAACGTCGAACTCCGTATGGCCTATGACGCCATCTGGGGCACCCTGGACGAGAAGGTTCTTTCCACCAACCACGAAGGCGCGACCGGCGACGGCGTGAAGATGCTGCAGGCTCTGCAGGCTGACTTCGTGCAGATGGGCAACATCCAGCTCCTCCCGCTGGGCGATCCGAAGACCGGCTCCCTGTCCGGCAACATCGAGCATGGCGTCGATACCCGTATCTTCGTCAACAAGTCCGGCCTGCGCTACGGCGATGAGGGCGGCCGCCGCGACGACATGACCCGTGACCTGTTCGCTCAGGAAGACGCGCTCATGTGGATCGTCATGGACTCCGACACCTATCCGACCGGCGACGAGCTCAACAACTTCGGCGAGACCGCGAACCAGCTGGTTGCGGCTGGCCGCGCTGTGAAGGCTGATACCCTGGACGAGCTGGCTGCGCTCATGGGCGTGGACGCCGAAAACCTCAAGGCGACCATCGCTGAGTACAATCGTCACTGCATCGGCGGCGACCTCGAGGGTCAGCCGGATGAGTTCGGCCGCACCCTGTTCGGACCGGCTATCGACAATGGCCCGTTCTATGCCGGCGCCCGTGTTCCGACCGTGCATCATACCATGGGCGGCGTGCGCATCGACACCATGGCCCGCGTTTACAACGAGAACGGCGAAGTCATCGATAACCTGTACGCTGCTGGCGAGGTTACCGGTGGTATCCACGGCACCAACCGTCTGGGCGGCAATGCGCTGACCGACACCGTCGTGTTCGGCCGCATCGCCGGTGAGTCTGCTGCTCTGCAGAAGTAATCAGCGGCTGCTGAAAAGCCATACAGACAACTAAAGACAAAGGCTGCGCAGCTTTCGGGCTGCGCAGCCTGATTTTATATGCGCGATTATAAAAGGAAAAGGAAACTGCATCGCGAAATACAAATATAAGGAATTTTGTGATAAAAGGAAATGCTCAAACACATGAACAGAGATTTGCTCAAGGATCTGCGCGAGGGCGCGCAGCTTTCGCGCGGGGATCAGATCCGCCTGATTGTGCAGCTCAGTTTGCCGGCGATCATGGCGCAGCTTTCGCACATCATCATGCAGTATATCGACGCCGCGATGGTGGGAAGGCTCGGCAGCGCACAGTCTGCGTCCATTGGACTGATGGCGTCGAGCACCTGGCTGCTCAGCGGTCTGTGCAGCGCATCGATTACGGGTTTTACCGTGCAGGTGGCTCAGCATATCGGCGCAAAGGAAGAGAAAAAGGCACGCTCGATCATGAATCAGGGCTTTGTTCTGGCGATTGTCTTTGGTGTGCTGATTGGCGCGGCGGGCGCGGCGGCAAGCGGCAGATTGCCGGCATGGCTGGGCGGCTCGGACGAAATCTGCGCGGATGCCGCGGCATATTTCCTGGTTTATGCGCTCAGTATTCCATTTGTCCAGCTGAACAATCTCTCCGGCGGTATGCTTCAGGCCAGTGGCAATATGCGCGTGCCGAGCATTCTGCAGGCGCTGATGTGCCTGCTGGATGTGGTGTTCAATGCGCTGCTCATCTTCCCGGGTACGACGGTGCTGGGCGTGCATATCCCCGGCGCGGGGCTCGGTGTGCTGGGAGCGGCGCTGGGCACAGCGCTTGCGCAGGTGGTCACGGCTCTGCTGATGATGTTTTTCCTGCTGGTGCGTTCGCCTATGCTGTCCCTGCGCAGGGGAGAGAAGCTCAGGTTTGAACGCCGCTATATGATGCGCGCGCTGCGCATTGCGCTGCCCATTGGCGCGGAGCACATGATCATGTCCAGCGCTTATGTCATGGCCACGCGTATTGTTGCGCCGCTGGGTACTGTGGCGATCGCGGCCAATTCCTTTGGTGTGACGGCGGAGAGCCTGTGCTATATGCCGGGCTATGGCATATCTGCGGCTGCCTCCACGCTCATCGGCCAGAGCATCGGTGCAAAGCGCGACGATCTCACGCGCCGCCTCGGCGTGCTGACAGTCGGCCTGGGCATGATCATCATGACCTTCAGCGGCGCGCTGATGTATGCCTTTGCGCCGCAGATGATCGGTATGATGAGCCCGGATCCGGCGGTTGTGGAGCTTGGCGCACAGGTGCTGCGCATCGAGGCGTTTGCCGAGCCTATGTTCGCAGCGTCTATCGTCGCCTCCGGCGTCTTCCGCGG
The DNA here is from genome assembly GCA_017545905.1 of Clostridia bacterium. GTDB lineage: Bacteria > Bacillota > Clostridia > Christensenellales > Aristaeellaceae > Ventricola. The sequence goes on from JAFWXL010000021.1 coordinate 48,961, forward strand.
AGCGGGAGACACGCTGATGCCAAGCGTTTTCAATTTTGTGTCCATGTGGGGCGTGCGCCTGCCGCTGGCGGCGCTGCTGGCGCCGCATATCGGCCTGCACGGCGTGTGGATTGGTATGGCGGCGGACCTCATCGTGGGCGGTATTTTGTTTCTTATGCGCCTTCGCGGCGAACGCTGGATGCATACGGGAAGAAGCAGGTAAAGAGATTGACGGGTTTTCGCTGTGCGCGAAAGCCTGTTTTTTCATATAACTGCAGGAAAAATGGAAAAAGTACGCCGAAATTCGCCATATTGTGAAAAATTGTGACAAAGGTGTTTTCTTTTGACAAGGGGTTATGGTATAATGAGACGGTTGCATATACACAACAATTTTCCATTCCATTCATCAGGATAAGGAGGACAAACAATATGCAGTATTCCCGTGAAGTGGAAGAAATGATCTGCGTTGCCAAGGGCCCGAATCATGGCCCGGCCCCGATCCCGGAAGAGGGCAAGTGGGTTCAGGCGAAGCAGATTACCGACATCTCTGGCTACACCCATGGCATCGGCTGGTGCGCTCCGCAGCAGGGCACCTGCAAGCTGTCTCTGAACGTGAAGAACGGCGTCATCGAAGAAGCCCTGGTCGAGACCATCGGCTGCTCCGGCATGACCCATTCCGCCGCGATGGCTTCTGAGATTCTGCCGGGCAAGACCATCCTTGAGGCGCTGAACACCGACCTCGTGTGCGATGCCATCAACACCGCTATGCGTGAGCTGTTCCTGCAGATCGTCTATGGCCGCACCCAGTCCGCGTTCTCCGACGACGGCCTGCGCATCGGCGCCGGTCTGGAGGATCTGGGCAAGGGCCTGCGCTCCATGGTCGGCACCATGTACGGCACCAAGGCGAAGGGCACCCGTTACCTCGAGATGACCGAGGGCTACGTGCTCAAGATGGCGCTGGACAAGGATGATCAGGTTTGCGGCTATCAGTTCCTGTCCCTGGGCAAGATGATGGACGCGATCAAGAAGGGCATGTCCCCGAACGAGGCGTACGAGAAGAACATCGGCACCTACGGCCGCTTCAAGGCTGAGGATGGCGCTGTGAAGTGGATCGATCCGCGTAACGAGTAATAAAGGAGGCGTACGAATTATGGCTCTGTTTGAAAACTATGAAGGTCGTATGCCCCAGCTCCAGCCGGTTCTGGAGAAGTACGGCTTTGCGAACTTTGACGAAGTCACGGCTTACACCAATTCCATGGGC
>JAFWXL010000022.1 GCA_017545905.1 Clostridia bacterium
ACTGGTTTCTCTTTCGCGCAGCATACTTTCAGCCTCCCATCTGTATTATATAATTCGACATTCGGAGGCTGCTTTCCTTTTGGTTTTCTAATTAAAAAAAACAAACTCTCGCAATCTACGAGAGTTTATTGATGGTCTGAGCCTCTCGCTTGCGCGAGAGGCTTTTCTTTTTTCTTGAATTGGATGTGCAAATGCGATACAATGTACGGGATATCACATTTGTCATCATCGATCCGCTTTCAGGAGGAATCATGAACTATCGCAAGGACAAATATGGCAACGCTCTTTCCATCCTCGGTTTCGGCTGCATGCGCCTGCCCATGAAGCTGGGCCGCATCGACATGGACGCCGCCGAAGCGCAGATCATGGCCGCCATCGAACATGGCGTCAATTACTTCGATACCGCCTATATCTATCCCGGCAGCGAGGCCGCGCTGGGCGAGATTCTGGAAAAGAACAACGTGCGCAGCCGCGTGAACATCGCCACCAAGCTGCCGCATTATCTCATCCGCAGCCGCGAAGGACTGGACAAGCTCTTTGACGAGGAGCTGCGCCGCCTGCGCACGGATCATATCGATTACTACCTCATGCACATGCTGACCGACTGCGCCACATGGGAGCGCCTCAAGGCGCTGGGCATCAGCGAGTGGCTCGAGGAAAAGAAGAAAAGCGGTCAGATCCGTCAGGTTGGCTTCTCCTATCACGGCAATACGGACGCGTTCTGCGCGCTGCTGGATGCATATGACTGGGATTTCTGTCTGGTGCAGTACAACTATATGGACGAGCACTCGCAGGCAGGCCGCCGCGGCGTAGCGTATGCGCATCAGAAGGGGCTGCCCGTGATGATCATGGAGCCGCTGCGCGGCGGCAAGCTGGTCAGCCGCCTGCCGGAGGAAGCGAAAAGGATATTTGCCGCACACCAGCCGCAGCGCACGCCTGCGCAGTGGGCCTTCTGCTGGCTGTGGAATCAGAAAGAGATCACCTGCGTGCTCTCGGGCATGAATTCCATGGAGATGGTCATGGATAATATTCAGACCGCTTCCAGCGTTTCCGTGGGCGGGCTCACGCAGGAAGACGAAGCGATGCTTTCGCAGGTCGTCAAGGCCATCAACGCAAAGATGAAGGTCGGATGCACGGGCTGCGGCTACTGCATGCCGTGCCCGAAGAACGTGGATATCCCCGGCACGTTCGCCGCATACAACCGCAAGTATTCCGAAAGCCGCTTCTGGGGCTTTGTGGAGTATGCCATGTGTACGGCGCTGCGCAAAAATCCGACGTCCGCCTCCCAGTGCGTGGGCTGCGGCAAGTGCGAAATACACTGCCCGCAGGGCATTCGCATCCGCGAGGAGCTGGGAAATGCACAGCGCGAACTGGAAGGGCCGCTGTACCGTCTTGTGCGCAAAGCAGCAAGCATCATGAAATTCTGACGCCACGCCGGACATTCCGCTTCACACCGGCTTGTATATTGCGTTTTTCTGTGATATGATATGGATTATTCAATATCAGATAACTGCCACCGGGTAGTAGAATGTGAAAAGCATTCGTATACGCATCGTTAGGTCTTAGAAGATGCGCATACGGATGCTTATTTATTTTGGAGGAATCGGAATGAAAAACTATTTTTCCAAATCGGAGATCGCATTATGGAGCGTTTCCGTGCTGCTGATCATCACTTCATTTTTCGCCTTTGATCGGGAAAGCTATCTGACGCTGCTGGCCTCATTGATCGGCGTCACCTCTCTGATCTTTAATGCAAAGGGAAATCCCTTTGGGCAGTTCCTCATGGTATTGTTCAGTCTGCTGTACGGAATCATCTCTTTCAGCTTTCAATACTACGGCGAAATGATCACCTATCTGGGCATGACCATGCCGATGGCCGTTTTTGCTCTGATATCGTGGCTGCGCAATCCTTACAACGGAAACAGGGCCGAAGTAAAGGTCAACGACATCGGCAAAAAAGAAACCCTGTTCATGTGGCTGGGCGCGGCTGCAGTCACCATCCTGTTTTACTTTATTCTGGCGCACTTTCACACCGCCAACATTGTGCCGAGCACCCTATCCGTAACGACAAGCTTTATTGCCGTGTATCTCACATTCCGAAGAAACCCTTTTTTTGCATTGGCCTATGCAGCCAATGACATTGTGCTGATCATCCTGTGGGTCATGGCCAGCGTGTATGATATCCGCTATATCTCCGTTGTCGTGTGCTTCGCTGCTTTTCTGGCCAGCGACATATACGGATATATCAGCTGGCAGAAAATGAAAATCCGGCAGCGTCAGGACGGCTGATCGGCCATTGCGCACAGCATTCAAATCAGCAACAGAAAAAACACAGCTTTTATGCACAGGAATGCGGTCAAGGCTGTGTTTTTGATTATGTAGTTTTAGGTGCAAATCGCTCTGATTACGAAAGCAGCAGCCGATCGCTGCTCAGCTGCTTACCTGCGGCCTTCTCAAACAAGCCCATCAGGTCTGCACGCGTGAGCTTCTTCTTCTCCTCGCCCGCAACGTCGACCACAATCCTGCCCTCATGCATCATGATCAGGCGGTTGCCCAGATCGATCGCATCCTGCATGTTGTGGGTGATCATCAGCGCTGTCAGCTTCTGATCATGGATGATCTTATCGCTGATCTCCAGCACCTTTGCCGCGGTTTTGGGATCCAGCGCAGCGGTATGCTCATCCAGCAGCAGCAGCTTGGGCGTACGCATCGCAGCCATCAGCAGCGTCAGCGCCTGACGCTGACCGCCGGAAAGCAGACCCACCTTGCTGGCCATACGATCCTCAAGTCCGAGTCCCAGCATGTGCAGCTGCTCGCGATACATTTCGCGCTCCATATTGCTGATGCCCCACTTCAGGCCGCGCCTCTGCCCGCGGCGCATGGCAAGGGCCATGTTCTCCTCGATGTTCATCGTTGCCGCAGTGCCCGTCATCGGGTCCTGAAACACGCGGCCCAGATATCCGGCGCGTTTGTACTCCGGCAGATGCGTCACATTCACGCCGTCGATCTCAATGCTGCCCTTGTCCACGGGGAAGACGCCCGCAACCGCATTGAGCATCGTCGACTTGCCGGCGCCATTGCCGCCGATGACCGTAGCAAAGTCGCCGGGATTCAGATGCAGATGTACGTCCACCAGCGCCGTCTTTTCCGTGATCAGGCCGGGGTTGAATGTCTTGGCGATATGATTGATCCTGAGCATATCAGGCGCCTCCCTTCTGCTTTTTCCTGGCCATAAGCTTGGCGCGCCAGTGCGGCATCGCCAGGAAGACGGCCACGACCGCTGCTGTGAGCAGCTTGAGGTCGTTGGTGTTCAGGCCCATCCAGAGCACGACCTGAATGACGATGTAATACAGGATCGCGCCGATGCATACGGCCAGCAGCTTGAGGCCGAAATTGCGGAATATCCTGGAGAAAACAACCTCGCCGATGATCACCGCAGCCAGACCGATGACGATCGCGCCGCGGCCCATGCTCACATCAGCAAAACCCTGAAACTGTGCCAGAAGGCCGCCTGCAAGCGCAACGATGCCATTGGCCAGCATCAGGCTGAGGACGATATTCATGTCCGTATTAATCCCCTGCGCGCGGGACATATGGCGGTTTGCGCCGGTGGCACGCATGGAGCAGCCCAGCTCCGTGCCGAAGAACCAGTACAGCACACCGATCAGACAGACCGTGAAGATCGCAAGAATCAGAATCGGATTATTGAACGCCAGCGTACGCGCATTGCGGGAGGACACAAGCAGGCTGTACTTGTTGACGCTCAGCGCAACGTTGGCCTTGTTGCCCAGAATACGAAGATTGACCGAATACAGCGCCAGCTGCGTGAGAATGCCGGAGAGGATCGCCGGAATGCCGAAGGCCGTATGCAGCATGCCCGTCACAAAGCCGCAGAGCATGCCTACGATAAACGCAGCCAGCAGCGCAGCCCAAACGTTCCAGCCATTGATGATCAGTATCGCCGCCACGGCGCCGCCGGTGGCAATGGAACCGTCAACGGTCAGGTCAGATACATCGAGAATGCGGTAGGTAATGTATACGCCGATGGCCATCAGGCCCCAGATCATGCCCTGCGAAACAGCGCCGGGCAGCGCATTGAACAGCTTGACAAGCTCCATGAAAACGCTCTCTCCTTGCAGTCTTTGTGATGGTAAGGGTTCTGCGCGCAAATCGATACAGTGCAGACGAAGCCAAGGAAGAGAGCGTGCTCTTCCTTGGCTCTATGGTTTTGAAAGCGAATCCGATTACTCGCCGATGGCGACGTAGCCCTCCGGCACCGGCAGGCCCAGCGCCTCGATGTTCGCCGCATTGTACTTCTTGACGAACTGCGGCGCGTATTCGATGGGCATCGCGGAGACGTCGGCGCCATTAGCCAGAATCTCGTAAGCCATCAGACCGGTTGCATAGCCGATGTCGTAGTAGCTGATGGTCAGGGTCGCCACGCCGCAGCCGGAGCAGATGCCCTCTTCGCCGGCGATGACCGGAACCTTGGCCGGGATCACTTCATTGGCGATGGTCTCGGTGTAGGCGGCAGCGGTGTTATCGGTGGGGATGTAGATCACGTCGCACTCGCCGGCAGCCAGCGCAGAGACGGAAGCAACGTCGTTGGAATCGGTGAAGGCGAATTCTTCGGTCTCATAGCCGAGCTTGACCAGCTCTTCGCCCACGACCTTCACCTGGTAGATGGAGTTCGCCTCGGCGGAGCAGTACAGCAGGCCGACCTTCTTGGCATCCGGGAAAAGCTCCTTGATCATCGCAGCCTGCTCGCTGAGCGGAGCGAGGTCGGAGGTGCCGGAGACGTTCATGCCGGTCACGCCGGTGAAATTCTCGATATCCAGCGCCACGCCGTATTCGGTGATGGAGGTCGCCAGAATCGGGATATCGCCGGTCGCCGCGACAGCCGCCTGCAGGGCCGGGGTCGCGTTGGCCATAATCAGGTCCACGCCATTGGAGGCGAAGGTATTGGTAATCGTCGCGCAGTTGACAGCATCGCCGGAGGCATTCTGCTCGTCGAACACGACGTCGGGCATCTTCTCAAGCAGCGCATCCTTAAAGCCCTGAGTAGCCTGATCAAGCGCAGCATGCTGCACCAGCTGGCAGATACCGACGGTTGCCGCGCTGGCGCAGGCCGTCATAGCCACCATCATCAGCACGAGAGCGAACGTAACGAGCTTCTTCATAAGTCATGTCCTCCAGTTGAAAATTTGTTTTCAAAAAGTGTAGTGCCATTATATGCCCGTTTACAATTATTGTCAATATTAATTTTCATATTTTCTTATATTTTCGGTTTTATGTTCGTGTTTTTCTTATTTTATCATCTATTGGTTGACAATCAGTCTTGTAATTCGCTTTCATTTTGTCAATACCGCATATGCAGGTATAACAACAAAAAGAGACGGGAACAGCATTTCCCGTCTCTTTACAGTCTGATTACACCACGCCCTGCGCCAGCATCGCTTCAGCCACCTTGAGGAAGCCTGCGATATTTGCGCCGGCAACATAGTTGCCCGGCATGCCGTATTCCTTTGCGGCTGCATCCACGCTGCGGAAGATATTCACCATGATACCCTGCAGCTTTTCATCGACCTCGTCAAAGCTCCAGTGCAGACGCATGGAGTTCTGGCTCATCTCCAGCGCGCTGGTCGCCACGCCGCCGGCATTGGCCGCCTTGCCCGGGGCAAAGAGCACGCCGTGGCTCATGAGATATTCGGTAGCCTCCATGGTCGTGGGCATGTTGGCGCCCTCTGCCACGGCGATACAGCCATTGGCCACAAGCGCCTTCGCGTCGTCGAGCAGCAGTTCGTTCTGCGTCGCGCACGGCAGCGCAACGTCGCACTTGGCGGTGAACACGCCGCGCCCCTCGTGATACTCACAGTTCGCCCTTGCGGCAGCATACTCGGTCAGGCGGGCGCGCTTCACCTCCTTGACTTCCTTGAGCAGCGCAACGTCGATGCCATCCGCATCATAAACCCAGCCGGTGGAATCGGAAGCGGTGACCACCTTCGCGCCCAGCTGCTGCGCCTTCTGGATCGCGTAAATCGCGACATTACCCGCACCGGAGACGGCGACGGTCTTTCCTGCGAGCTCGTGACCATTGCACCTGAGCATCTCCTGCGTCAGATACAGCAGACCATAGCCGGTCGCTTCCTTGCGCGCAAGACTGCCGCCATAGGTCAGTCCCTTGCCGGTGAGCACGCCTTCGTACTTGCCGGTCAGGCGCTTATACTGACCGTACATATAGCCGATTTCACGCGCGCCGGTGCCGATATCGCCGGCCGGCACGTCAACGTCCGCACCGATATACTTGGAAAGCTCAGTCATAAAGCTCTGGCAGAAGGCCATGACCTCACGGTCGCTCTTGCCCTTGGGATCAAAGTCGCTGCCGCCCTTGCCGCCGCCGATGGGCAGACCGGTCAGGGAATTCTTGAAAATCTGCTCAAAGCCCAGGAACTTGATGATGCCCAGATTGACGCTCGGATGCAGGCGGATGCCGCCCTTGAACGGACCGATGGCGCTGTTGAACTGCACGCGGAACGCGTTGTTCACCTGCACCTGGCCCTTGTCATCCACCCACGGGACGCGGAAGAGCAGCTGACGCTCCGGCATGGTGATGCGCTCGAGCAGCGCCTCGCGGCGATATTTTTCCTCGTTGCGCTCAATAACCACGCGCAGAGAATCAAGCACCTCGCGCACGGCCTGATGGAATTCCGGCTGGCTGGGGTTTTCACGGACAACGCGGTCATAGACCTCATCAACATAAGACATGGCTCTTTCCCCCTTATATCGTCATCGGCAGCATGTGGCCTGCCAATTGTTTTGCTTCGCTTATTATAGGACATCGCGTCCATTTTTGCAAGCACTTTTTTACATATCAATCATTTTCTTTTTATTTTTCAATTATTCTGATGATTTTTGCATGTTTCATGTACCCATTATCCATATACGGATCATATCCGTTCTTTTGTTTCCGTTGACAGCACGCGCACAGATCGCGTATACTGCATAAAGAACAATCAACGGAGGATCATCATGGCCTATTCCAGTCAAATCGTCGACACGCTGCGCGAGCTTCTTTCCGCCAGCGGGGTCATCGCCGCCTTTGAGGATAAGGGAAATATCGGCGTGTTCACCATCCGCATGAAGCTGCGCTGCCGCATGCAAAGCGCGCAAATGCTCGTCATCGTACGCGAGGACAACTTCTCCACCCTCACAACGCTCCCTCTTACCGCCGATACCGATCACCGTCTGGCGATGGCCGAATACCTGACGCGCGCAAACTTTAACCTGCGAAACGGCAATTTTGAGCTGAACATGAGCGACGGCGAGATCCGTTTCAAAACCTATGTGCATACAGGCGCATCTACGCCGGATATGAACGCCGCGCGTCAGGCGATTTTCCTGCCGTTTCTGATGATCGACCGATACGGCGACGGGATCATCGACGTGCTTTTCGGCTTCAAGACGCCGAGGGAGGCCATCGAAGCCATCACCGTTTAAGCCCGCCGCGAAGAGAAGAAAAGGGGCGGCAGCCCAACGTACCCCATGCGCGAAGCGCAAAAAGAAAAAGCAAGAATCGCAGAGGAGCCGAAGGCGACAATTACGATTCTTGCTTTATTCTGCGCTTCGCGCATGGAAAGACGATGGGGCTTCTGCCCCATACCCCGACAAGGGACTTCGCCCCTTGACCCCATGTTCGCTTCGCGGCGGTTCAAAGAGGCTTAGTGCCAGTTGAGTGCATCCACCGTCGCAGCTGCATCCCGATTCGCCAGATCCGTCAGCACGATGGACAGATAGCTGTCGCGGAAGGCATACGGATAATGCATCTCTGCACCAGCCAGCGCCTCGCTGAAGCGCTTCATCACCGTGCAGACAGCGATATCATCTTCCGTCATCGCCACGTCCCAGCGGAACGGGTTTTCATATACACGCTGACCGTCAAAGTCAATCGCGCGCAGCGTGCCCGTGATCTCGTCATGATGATATACAAGTTTTGCTTTCGCCGGCCGGCCATCCGCCTGCACCCAGCGCACCTCATCGTCGAAGATCTCGCCGCGTGTACCCAGAATGCGCAGGTGGTTCGTACGGATTGCGCTGTGATACTGGCTGCCTGCGAAGTCATGCATGCCCACGCGCCCGCCGCCAAAGTCAAACTGAGCCAGCACGCGGTATTCATTCTCGATTTCGCCGCCGGCAACAAGACCCGGTCTGCCGCCCGTATGCACGATCGGTGTGGTCAGCTTGCGCGCACGGATCGTCACATTTTCGCTCTCCTCGCCCAGATATGCGCGCAGCATGCTGATGCCGTGATAGTCATGCATCATGGACATCCACACGTTCCACACATCGCCGATGACGCCCTTCTCAATCAGCGCGCGCCGCGCCTGATGATTCGGATAGAGGAAATACTGCTCCGCCATCTCCAGCGGCGTACCCGTCTGCTTTTGCAGATCACGCATTTCGCCGAGCGTCTTTTCGTCCGTCGCCAGCGGCGTTTCGCTGAGCACCGGCACGCCGCGGGAAAGCAGTTCCATTATCATGCCCGGCATGGCCGCCTTCGTCAGACAGGAGACGACAAAGTCCGGCTTCGTTTCAAGCAGCTTATCCAGCTCCCAGAAGCCCTTCACGCCATGCGCCGCTTCAAACGCGCGCGCCTTCTCCTCGCTTCTGCACCATACGCCCGTCAATTCAAAGATCTCCGGCAGATTCAGCGCTGCGCGCACAAAGAACATCGCGCGCCAGCCATTGCCCACAACCGCATATCGGATTTTCTTCATCAGCTTATTCCTCTCTCAAGAAGTCAATGACTTTGTTGATATAGTCGCCCAGCACCCCGTCGTGCGAGCTGTAGAGCTCGTGCTTCGCATCAAACCTGACCAGCTTTCCGTCGGGCACCCTCCCGATGAATTTCTCCTGCGCGTTCAGGTCCACGATGCTGTCCTGAATCGCCTGGCAGAGCATCACCGGCACGCGGATCATCTGCGCGCGGTGCAGCAGCGGCTCAGTCACGCCGGCCGCCTCACGGATCCAGCTGTATGTCGGGCTGCAGTTCTGCAGCTCCGCACGGGCAACGCGCTTTCTCTGGTAATAATCAAAGCGCACGCGGGAAGTCATGTGCGAGGTCTCGTACTTTTCGCGCTCAGGATCAAACGGCTTGCCCACAAACGCGCGCTCCTTGCCCTTGCCCATCGCGCAGTACATGCGGCCCAGCGCAAGCGCGCCAAGGCGCGGCAGAGGCTTGGTAATCGGCGCGATCATCGGCGCATTGAGCACCGCGCGGCAGAACCACTCCGGATGCTCAATCAGCGCAAACGCCGCCACAGCGCCGCCCATCGAATGGCCAAAGAGGCACAGCTTCTTATCGCCCATGCGCGGATAGACGATCTGATCCATGAATTCTTCCAGATCACGCAGATAATCGGAGAACCTGTCCACGTGCGTGACAGAGAGATCCTCCACCTCGCGCACAGACTTGCCGTGACCGCGCTGATCCATGGAAAACACGCTGAAGCCGTTCTGCACAAAATACCACGCCAGCTCGCGGAATTTCTCCGCGCACTCCGTATAGCCGTGCACGATGACCACAGCCCGCTGCGCGTCATAACGGTTATAAATCTCGCAGTGCAGCGCGCCGCCGGAGGAAAGAGGCATGTCGATCTCCTCTCTCATCGCAGCCAGGCCCGGCTCCACAACCTTTTGCATCAGTTCTTCGTACTGCCCTTCACGGATGATCTTGACCATTGCTGTTCCTTTCCTCCTGAGTTTGTCATGGAAATCTTTCTGCTGATTACCGGCCTCGTCGGACAGGCACGAAGATGTGCAGCAGTTTGCCGATGATGCCGGTTTGTCGTATCTATCTCATTACAATCATTATAGCGCAAAAAAGCCCCTCCTTCAAGGAGGGGTCCAATCATATTCCGCTCATCTTTTCAATACTTCCTGCGAAGAACGAAGCTGCTTCCAGCGTACAGCAGCATCACCAGACAGGCGCTTCTGGCCGCCATCTGCGTCATCAGATCATCTCCGGAAAGCCTGAAGAACATGCTCGCCGCCGCAGCGATCATCACATAAGCATAACCTGCCCAGGCCCACGCTCTTCCTGAAATAAACCTGTTGCGCTCGTCCTTGGCTTCCACATCCACGCGTGCCTGATATGCCTCATCCGTCCTATAGCGGATATGGCGGATCATCTGAAGGACGCCAACGACAAACAATGCTGTACCCATGCCGTTCCAGTAATCATCCGCCATGCCAGCATAATACGCCCCCATCAGTGCCGCGCCGATCACAATCCAGCAGATGCTGGCGATCATTCTCTTTTTGCTGTTCATAAAGTCCTCCCTTATGCCTGTTCGTCTGAATCATCAAAGATCGCCTCAATCGGCATGCCAAAGTACCGCGACAGCCGGAACGCCAACGCAAGAGATGGGTTGTACTTCCCCTTCTCCAGCGAGATCACCGTCTGCCGCGACACGCCAAGCGCCTGTGCCAGATCCTCCTGGCGGATTCCGCGCTGTCTGCGCAGCTCTTCCAGTCTGTTTTTCATACGTCACCTCTTCAGGCAAAAGTCAAGCTTGCTTTACATTCATAGTATAAAACAAGCCCGCAGAAATGTCAAGCTCATTTTACATTTCTGCAGGCTTTATGTTTTATTGAATTACTTGCCTTCGCACCATTCCTTGATCATCTGCGCGGCGGAGCGGCTCATCTCGCGGCTGAAATCGCAGTTCCACTTGCGCTTGGTGAACGCCATGATCCAGCGGTCAAAGCCCTCGTCATCCAGACCCTGACGCTCCTTGAGCATGCGGATCATCTCATCCGCACCCTGCTCCTTCTTGTAGCAGTTCTCATGCACGACGTCTTCAAGATTGAAGCGCGGCGGCTTCTTGCGGTCGACCTGGCTCTGGGTCGGCTTTCCAAACACGGCCATCGCCACGGGCTTCACATACTCCGGCAAACCGAGGATCTCGCGCTGGGTGTCACAGTGTTCGATGATATCGCCGATGTAGCAGGAGCCATAGCCCAGCGCGTCGGCGGCGACGACGGTCGCATGCGCGGCGATGATGGTATCGGCGGTGGCGAGCATGAAATCACCCTCGGCCGGGATGCGCAGCTCCTCGCCCAGATCCAGCGTCTTGAATACCTCGAACCAGCGGCGGTAATCCGCGCAGAAAACGAGCACCAGCGGCGCGGTCGCGATGAACGGCTGGTTATCGCAGGACTTGGCGAGCGCCGCTTTCTTCTCCGGGTCGGTCACGTTGATGATCGTCCACAGGGTCATGTTGCCCGCGCTGGGCGCCTGAACGGCGGCATTGAGAATCGTCTCTACGTCCTCGCGCGGCATCGGCTCCTGCACAAACTGGCGTACGCTCTTGCGCTCCATGAGCAGCTTGATGGTCTCATTCATCGCTTTCTTCCTCCTCAAATGTGTAATCAGCAATCAGGTCATCCAGAAAGCGCTGCACATTCGTGCGCGCCTTATAAACGTCGTTTCGCTTGTGTCCGCGTTCTGTCAGCGTCATTGCCGCCTGGCGCAGGTCAAAGCCGTTTAATAGTTCCTCAAAGAGCTGCGCTTCAAGGCTTGCGCTGCTGGCAGTCTCTTCCTCATCCAGCTGCACATCGCTCATATCCAGCACGAGGCAGTATTCGCCTTTCTCCGCTTTGGCATTACTCTCGAGCATTTCGAGCACCTCGTCGGCCGTGCCGCGGATGGTCTTTTCATAGAGCTTGGTCAGATCACAGCTGGCGGAGATCCGGCAGAGCGGCAGCGTCTCGGCAATCACGCGCACGAGCTCGATCACACGGTGCGGGCTTTCATGCACCACGCCGATGGGATTCCCGCTGCGCTTCATGGAAATCAGCTTTTCGCGCAGCTCCTTCTTCTGCCGGGGCAGAAAGCCATAGAACGCAAACTCGCGCGTATCAAAGCCGCTGACAGAAAGCGCGCTGGCCATGGCCGTCGGGCCCGGCACGGCGAGCACCTCGATGCCCAGCGCCGCCGCCTCCCTCGCGAGCACGCTGCCCGGATCGCTGATACAGGGCGTACCCGCATCGGTCACCACCGCGACGTCCAGCTCCTCGTCAAGCATCCTCTGCGGCAGGGACGAGGCGCGCGCCTCCTCGTTATGCTGATGATTGGACACGCACGGCGTATCAATCCCGAAATGATTGAGCAGCGCGCGCGTCACGCGCGTATCCTCCGCCGCAATCAGATCGACGCTTTTGAGCGTCTCGATTGCGCGCGGGGTCATGTCGCCCAGATTGCCGATCGGCGTGGCGACAACGTAAAGACGGGCCATAGATTTCTCCTTTCAGGGGTACGCCGGGCTGCCGCCCGGACCTGCCTGAGGGATTTCATCCCTCAGACTCCCTTTTTCGCTTCGCGGCAGCTTTAAGATGTTTCCCTTCGCTGCGCATTGCGCAGCGAAATGGAGGGGTCTGGGGACAATGTCCCCAGGCGGGTTTGGGCGGCAGCCCAACGTCCTCTCCCTCGTTCCTCACAGCTTCACGCAGCCGCGCAGCATCGCGCTGCGGCTTCTGGCATTCACGGCAATTTCTTCCTTGCTTGGCTTCACGCCGCCGCCGCCAAGCACCTTGACCACCGGCTTTTTGCCGCAGATGCACACGGGAATACGCGGCGGGCAGGTGCAGGGATTGGCCAGACGGCGGAATGTCTGCTTGACGATGCGATCCTCTAAGGAATGGAACGTGATCACCGCCAGCTGACCGCCGGGATTCAGGAGATCCGCCATATCCTCCAGCGCGGTGTGCAGCGGCTCAAGCTCATCGTTGACCGCGATGCGCAGCGCCTGGAAGGTTCTGCGCGCACTGTGGCCGCTGTCCTGCATGCGGATTTTTTTGGGAATCGCCGCGTCCACGCAGGCCACCAGATCCGCCGTCGTTTCAAGCGGCTTCTTTGCGCGGTGCTCAAGGATGATCTCCGCAATGCGCACCGCCCATTTTTCCTCCGAATAATCGCGCAGAATCCGGATGATCTCCTCGCGAGGCCACATGTTCACAATCTCGCGCGCCGTAAGCATCTGATCCTGATCCATGCGCATATCCAGCGGCGCATCGGCATGATAGGAGAAGCCGCGTTCCGCGGTATCGAGCTGATAGGAGCTCACGCCCAGATCGATCATCATGCCGTCGATCTTCGTGACGCCGCGCGCGGCAAGCAGCTCTTTGACGTCGTGAAAATTACCCTTGATCGCGGTAAAATTGCCCGCGCCGCCAAGGCGTGCTGTCGCAGCGGCAAGCGCGTCATTATCGCGGTCGATGCCGTAGAGATGGCCTGTGCCATTCAGCCGGCGCAGAATTTCCGCACTGTGTCCGCCGCCGCCGAGCGTGCCGTCGACATAGACGCCGCCTTCGCGGACATTCAGCATATCGACAGTCTCCTCCAGCATGACGCTCAGATGCTTGAATTGCTCATCCTGCTGAGCCGCCATCTGGCTGTTTACCTGCTCGGTTTTTTTATCAAACGACATTCCTAAACTCCTTTTCCTGCCGCAGCAGCGTCCGGATCTCTCCGATCAGATACAGCGATCCGGCACAGAGCACCGTGCCGTCGCTGCCTGCAAGTTCTCTGGCCTTTTGCAGCGCTTCTCTGGGATCAGCAACGGCATGAGCCTTCGCGCCCTGCCGTTCAAAAGCACAGGCCAGCTCCCCCGCCGCCATCGCACGCGGAATCGCCGGCTGCGCCGCCACCACGCAGGCTGCGCGCGGTGCAAGCATCGCCGTCATACAGGCAACATCCTTGTCCGCCATCATGCCGGTGAGCAGCACGGTCTTCTCTTTGGGCAGCCATGCATCCATATATGCGCAAAGCGCCTTCACGCCGGGCTCGTTATGCGCGCCATCCAGAATCACGCGGCCGAAATACTCGAGCCTGCCGGGCCAATGGACGTCTGCCAGCGCCCGGCGGGTGTTTTCTTCCGTGATCCGGTCATAGCCGCGCTGTTTGAGCACAGAAAGCGCACCCAGCGCAGCCGCAGCATTATCCGCCTGATGGCGGCCGATGAGAGACACGGTCAGGCTGCCGATCGTCCCCCCGATCATCTGCGCATCAAAAGTGACGCTGCGCGCCGTTTCGCACACATGCTGCACCCTCGGCTCAAGCACCGGGATATTCAGCTTCTTCGCCGCATCCAGCAGCACGGCGCGGACGCTCTCCTCCTGCCAGCCGAGCACGACGGGCGTACCGGGTTTCATGATTCCGGCCTTCTCCATCGCAATCTGAGCGATGGTATCGCCCAGAAAGTGCATATGATCCATGCCCACGTTGGTGATCACGCTGACCAGCGGACGGATGATGTTCGTGGGATCGAGCCTTCCGCCGAGGCCGACTTCGATGATCGCGATATCGACGTTTTCCTGCGCGAACGCCATGAATGCGAGCACCGTGCCCAGCTCAAACTCCGTAATGCAGAGGCCCTCTTCGCGGCAGTCTTCAATGACAGGCCAGACCTGCTCAACCAGCTGAGCGAGCTTTTCTCCTTCGAGGGGCGTACCGTTGATGCGGATGCGCTCATTGTATTTTTCGATATACGGCGAGGTATACAATCCCGTCCGATAGCCTGCCTCGCGCAGCGCGCGCTCGAGCATCGCGCAGGTAGATCCTTTGCCGTTCGTTCCGGCGACGTGCACCATCGCAAGGCGATCCTGCGCATTGCCAAGGCGCGCCATGACCGCGCGCATATTCGTCAGGCCCTCTTTCTTGCCGGAGGGATAGACGCTATGGATTCTTTCAATCGCTTCTGCTTCGGTCATGCTCTTCTCCTGTACCGCTTTGCGCTTTTTCCGTCTTATCGTGTCTCATTGACCGGGCCGACCTTAACCACCAGCACGCCGTCGATCATTTCAATCGAACCCGCCTCAGGATAGATCGGCATCGCGTGCACCTGCTCGCTTGTGACCATATCCCAGCGCGTCTGGCCGTCCACATAGATCACTTCGATGCCCATCATGTATTCCAGATAGGGTTCATAGAGCTTCCAGCTCTGAATCGGCGTGCTGCTGCCCATGCCCGTATAATCCCAGTATCGGACCTGTTCCACGCGCATCTTGGTCTGCCAGCCCAAATCACCGGCAAACAGCAGCGGCGTTTCGCCGCGCACATAGTCCTCGCGCTGTTCCAGCTGCGTCATGATCCGCGTCATGGCCGATGCGGTAAACCGGCTTTCCAGGTCCTTTTTCAGATAAATCTGATTGGCATGAACCACCTGCTGCCAGCAGCCTAGGCCGATGAAGGCCGTCAGCAGCATGCATACCGCGCGCCGTGCACGTACAGGCGTGTCCAGTTCATGTTCTGCCAGCAGCAGCGCAAGCAGATACGCCAGCATAAAAGCATACTGCATCAGATCATGCACATAGCCGTTGTTGGCGATCATGGCGATATCCATGCCCACAGGCAGCAGCGCCAGCAGCACAAGAATCAAAACCGCCGAAAGGAGCGAAACTCGCCCGATGATCATCCTTGCAAACAGCAGAATCAAACCGCCGCCAAGCGTCAAAGCCGCCAGCACACTGATCGAAGATCCATGGCCAAAACGCTCATACAGCAGCGCATGCCCCACATCATGGTAGCTGCGCAGCAGGTTTTTAAGAAGATTGCCGCGCGTCTGCTCTTCCAGCGCATTTCCGATGCTGTTATAGCCGCCGGACGCAAGCTGCACGCCTGTCAAAGCACACATCACGCGTGCCACAAGCGCATAAATCAAAAGGCCTGCAAGAATCATGCCAATCGCTACGAAGCCGCGGAGAACCACCTTGCCCGGCCGCTCGCCTTCCAGCAGCGAAAGAATCGACGCAAATATCACCAGCACAACCGTCACCGACAGATAGCTGGCATAGATGCCCATGCACACACATACACACAGCGAACCCAGCGCCAGCAGCCATGGCTTTTCTTCTCGCCAGCACCATGCTGCCGCCGCGCCCGCCAAAAGAGCGAGCATATCGCTGTCCAGATCATGAATAAACGTCGCAGCTGTCGTGAATACCGCCGGATTGGCAATCAGAATGCCCGCTGTCAGAAAAACCGTCAGTCCTCTGCGCATACGGAACATGCGGGCGACAACATAGACCGTCAGTCCCAGAAAAAGCACGGAAAGCATGCCGATCATCCACGGCATCGACGTCGTTGTGCGCACAAGCTTCTGATAGATGGGAACCACAAACCGGCCCAGCGCAATCTTCCACTGCACGCCGGTATAGCCCGATTCCAGTCTGGCGTCTGCATAGAATTCGGCCAGCGAATCATGCGAGACCATCAGCCTTGTGAACGCATACAGATGCGTCATCCCCCAGATCATCGCAGCGGCCATCGCATAGATAAATATCTTTCTATCCAAGAGGCCGGCGTCTCTTTTTTCCAGTCTGTCCACTTCGCCCATTCCTTCCCTGCGGTTTGCAAAAAGCGGACGGGAGAATCCGTCCGCTATATTTTATCACATATTGGCCAGATCAGCAATGCGGGCATTGAGCTTGACGAGCTTGTCCTTGGAAACCTCCAGCTTCGCCTTCTCCTGCTCCACCAGCTGTGCGGGTGCCTTGGCCAGGAAGCCCTGGTTATTCAGCTTGCCCTCGGCGCGCTGGATATCGCGCTCGATGCTGTCGCGCTCCTTGGTCAGGCGCGCGATCTCCTTGTCGATATCCACCAGATCACCCAGCGGGATGAACAGTTCGGCCGCCTCAGAAACGGCGGAGACGGTCTTGCCCTGCGCAGCCTCATCGGCGCCCAGCAGCTGCATTTCGCTCACCCATGCCAGACGCTTGAGGTACTCCTCCGCGCCCTCCATGGCGTGCTCCCAGCCGGCCTTCGGGCGCACCATCAGATGCGCACGCTTGCCGACGGCCACGTTCATCTCCGCGCGCAGGTTGCGCACAGCGCGGATGACGTCCATCACGCCCTCCATCTCGCGGGCAGCCTCGGCGAAATCATACGCATCGACCGCCACCGGCCAATCGGAGAGCATGATGGTGCCCTCGGTCGCCGGCACGTGACGGAACACGCTGTCGGTGATAAACGGCATGAACGGATGAAGCATCTTGAGCAGCGCAATGAGCACATAGCGCAGCACAGCGCAGGTCGCCTTGCGGGCGGCCTCGTCCTCGCCGTTCATGGTCACCTTCGCCAGCTCGATATACCAGTCGCAGAACTCGGTCCACGCGAAATCATAGATCTTCTGCGCGGCCATGCCCAGATCGTAGTTCTCGAAGTGATCGGTCACCACGCGGATGGTATCGTTCAGGCGGGAGAGAATCCACTTGTCGGCAGCGGAGAATTCCTTGCCGTCCATGTACTCGGCAGTTTCGCCGAGGTTCATGAGCACGAAGCGGCTCGCATTCCAGATCTTATTGGCAAAGTTGCGCGCAGCCTCGACCTTATCGGTGGAGAAGCGCATGTCGTTGCCCGGGGAGACGCCCATGGACAGGCTGAAGCGCAGCGCGTCCGCGCCATACTGATCGATGACCTCCAGCGGATCGACGCCGTTGCCCAGAGACTTGCTCATCTTGCGGCCCAGCGCATCGCGCACCAGACCGTGGATCAGCACGGTATGGAACGGAGTCTCCTCCATATCCGCAATGCCCATGGTGATCATGCGGCTGACCCAGAAGGTGATGATGTCATAGCCGGTGACCAGCACGTCGGTCGGATAGAAGTACTTGAGATCCTCGGTGTTATCCGGCCAGCCGAGCGTGGAGAACGGCCACAGCGCGGAGGAGAACCAGGTATCCAGCACGTCCTCGTCCTGACGGATATTCTTGGAGCCGCACTTGGCGCAGCAGCACGGATCCTCACGCAGAACCATCATCTCGCCGCAGTCATCGCAATACCACACCGGGATGCGGTGGCCCCACCAGAGCTGACGGGAGATGCACCAGTCGCGGATGTTCTCCATCCAGTTCATGTAGTTCTTGGTGAAGCGCTCCGGCACAAACTTCGTCTTGCCGGAGGTGACCGCCTCGATCGCCGGGATGGTCACGGGCTTCATATCGATGAACCACTGCTTGGAAACCATCGGCTCGATGGCAGTCTTGGAGTGGCGATAGCACACGCCGACCTCATGCTTGAGCGGCTCCACTTCCTTGAGCAGGCCCAGCGCCTGAAGATCCGCAACGATCACCTTGCGGGCCTCGTCGGTGGTCATGCCGGCGTACTTGCCGCAGTCGAGGACTTCCGCCTCGTTCTTGCTGCCCGCGCCGGAAGCCATCAGCTCGTCATAGGCAGCCTTGTCCGCAGCGCCGGTCATATGGCCGTCATAGGTGAACACGCGCACCAGCGGCAGGTCATGGCGCTGGCCAACCTCGTAGTCGTTCGGGTCGTGCGCCGGGGTGATCTTCACGACGCCGGTGCCCTTCTCCATGTCCGCATGCTCGTCGCAGACGATCGGGATCTCCTTGTTGATCAGCGGCAGCACGACATGGCAGCCATGCAGATGCGCATAGCGCGGGTCGTCCGGATTGATCGCCACGGCGGTATCGCCGAGCATGGTTTCCGGACGGGTGGTCGCCAGCTCCAGGAATTCGCCCGTCTCCTTGACCGGATAGAGCAGATGCCAGAAGTTGCCGTCCATCTCCTTGTGCTCGACCTCAGCGTCAGAGATGGCGCTCTGGCACATCGGGCACCAGTTGACCAGGCGGTTGCCGCGGTAGATCAGGCCCTTCTCATACAGGCGGCAGAAGTGCTCTCGCACGGCCTTGGAGCAGCCCTCGTCCATGGTGAAGCGCTCGCGGCTCCAATCGCAGGAGACGCCCATGCGGCGCTGCTGATGGACGATGCGTCCGCCGTATTCCTTCTTCCACTGCCAGGCGCGCTCCAGGAACTTTTCGCGGCCAAGACTCTTCTTCGTCAGGCCTTCCTTCGCCATCGCCTCCACGATCTTGACCTCGGTAGAAATTGCAGCATGGTCGGTACCCGGCAGCCAGAGGGTCGGATCGCCCTTCATGCGGTGATAGCGGATGAGCGCATCCTGCTGGGTGCAGTCCATCGCATGGCCCATGTGCAGCTGGCCGGTGATATTGGGCGGCGGCATGACGATAGTGAAGGGCTTCTTGCCCTCCACACGCTTGGCAACAAACGCGCCGGATTCTTCCCACTCCTTGTAGAGGTCGCCCTCGATGGATTGCGGGTTATAGACCTTTTCCATTTCCATAATCAAAACTCCCTTTCTGATGATCAGAAGATATTTTGCTCGATTTCAATACTCAATCAATCTGCAGCAGCATACAGAATACGTTAGGCTGCCGCCCAAACCTGCCTGGGGATTTCATCCCCAAACCCCTTCTTCGCTTCGCGCATATGGATCATTCTGTGCAAATTGCATCAGGCAATAAAAACCAAAATTGCACCGGCGAAGGCCAGAAACGTACCCAGCATACGCATGGGCTGCACGTTCTTTTTGTTTTTGCATACGCCGTCTGCAAAGAAGCCCAGGAACGCGCCGACCACAAGCAGCGTGATGCCGGGCATCATCTCAGCGCCGAAATTCATTTTTCTACCTCCGAACCACTTCACCAATATCAAGCAGCTCCGTGCTTGCAGCACGCTTCTTTCGCGGCTCCCCAACAGATAAAAAACAAGCGCTCCGTCCCAAAGGACGCAAGAGCGCTTGCGTGGTACCACCTTCATTCGCACGGCATGCCATCCCCGGCAGCCATGCCTCTGTGCGCTGTATCGGGCGCGCCCGTGCAGGCTGACGGGCAAAGCCCTTTCACCCGCCCCCTCCGAAGCGACATTCTGCGCATATCCTTCCCGGGCGGCCTTACAGCCTATGGGCAGCCCTCTCTGATGGTGATTGGCGCGTACTCCTCTTCTTCAACGGGGAGAACATATTAAAGAGATTATAGCGTGGTTTTTCTTTATTGTCAATGCCGAATTATGCAGCCAGCGCAAAGCTGGAAAGCACGTTCATGCCTGCAGCAACAATCAGCACCGCAATGGCAGCAGCCAGCGGCCAATGCCGCGAGCCATCCTTTGTGCAATCCTTCACGCAAAGCAGGCTGCACAGCATCATCGCCCCGTACAGCGGCAGCATCGTGCGCTCGCCGCTTTCCACCACCGTCGGGCTGAAGGAAAGCGCCATACGCGCAGCAAATCCCATCGCATAGGCAAACACCGCGCAAAGCGCCATAGGTCTGTGTCCGATGGACAGGTAGAGTGCCAGCGCCATCAGCCCCAGCACACACACCGACGCGAACACCATAACCATATATACCGGGATTCCAATATGGTCCGGACCAAGCAGAAGCGTATAACTGCGCATGGCAACAAAGGGATAATTGCCGCCCGCAAGCCCGCTTAACGCCGCCGTGAAATACGCCAGATACGCGCGCAGCACGAAAGCTGCAGCAGCCATAGCAATCAGATATGCCGCAGCACCGCGCCTGCGCGCAATGATTGTCGCAATTGCCAGCGCGCCGCAGACCAGAAGCACCGGGCAATAGGTATAAAACAGAAGCGCCGTCGTGCTGGTCAGGCCGATGGAAAGCTTATCGATCAGCGAGAACTGCGCATAGTCGCGCAGATTGACCAGCGCGATCGATTCGCCTGCACGCACTGCATTGCCCGGACAAGTCAGATGCAGAATCAATTGGACAACGGCAATCGCAAAGATCAGCAGATGCACCGCGCAGATACGCCTGTTTCTGAGCACAAGATATCCGCCCAACACAAGATAACTGCCCATCAGCACGGCGCTGATCTGCTCCTGATTCGCACCAAAGACAGCGCATATTATCGCAGCGGCGGCCATCAGGCAGGGCGTTTTTCTTTTCCACAGGCCGTCTGCCAGCGGGATCAGCGCAACAGCAGCGGCCGTAAGCGGCCAGTAATAATTCAGGCTGGTCGCCATCCAGCCCGTGCTGCGCACGATGGCAAACGGGATCGTCGTCACCAGCAGCGCAGACAGCGCAAGCATGCCCGGGCGCTTTTCGCTGCCAGCAAGGCGGCAGACCGCCCATGCCATGAGCACCATCACCGCGCTGTCCAGCACACGGAACGCCCAAATCGAATGCGTGATCAAACAGAGCGCCGCCTCAACCAGCAGACGGCTGGACCATGTTTCCCATCGGTTCGCCAGCCATGCCGGAATGCTCTCTCCCTGTTCCAGCACAGCGAAAAATACCCAATCGTCCAGCAGCAGATTATCCACATTCATGTGCATCACCATCTGTACGCCAAAGAGCGCAAACAGCACAGCTGCACAGAGGATATATGTTCTGTTTCTCTTATTCGACATGCGTCTTCTCGCTTTCCGCCAGATTCTCACGGTCCAGCATCAGCCTGCCTTCAACAAGTCCGAGCGTCATCCCAGTGTAAATCATACGTTTTTCTCCGTCCGTTTCATCCACCAGTACCACTTGATACAGCGCCTCATCCTGAAGCAGGCGCTCCTGTATCGCAGCGGCAGCAAAGCCGCAGTGATCATCATAACCGTTATTTCCAGCATACTGAAAACGACGAACCATCTGTGTATTGAGCAGAATCACCTTATCCTCTTTGAGCAGACCCACGCGCACACGAATCTCCCCGACCTGTTGATCAATGCGCAGCAGCGTGCCCTCAATATGCAAAATGCCCCGATCCGTCCATGGATCAGCCAGATGCAGTCCGAAATTCTTCTCTCCATCCCGATAGAGCATATACGTACGCTCCTGGGCATGATCTGCAGCGCTAAGCACCAGCTGACCGCCTGTGTTTTCCACTTGTCTGTATTCAGCAGAATCCGCCACGCCGCGCAGTGAAACCGCATTGACGCCGTGTATCACACATACGCCGGCCGCCAGCAGCAATACTGCCAGCAGCCCCAGCAGAACGACGCACCATCTCAGCGGTGCATATGTATATGAAGTCTTTTCTTTCATCAGCCCAGCCACCGTCTCTCCAGTATTTCATACAGCCCGGTATCGGTATTGACCTTTCGGCAGAACACACATCCGCTTTGATCAATCGCCGCCAGATCGTCCGCATCAAGCAGCGCGGGCATACCGCGCTGCGGCTGATCCCATACAGAAAAGCGCAGCTCGCAACCGGTAATCTTTTCTTCCCACGCCGTGCCGGCAAAAGCATTCTGGAAGTAGAATTCCTCAGGTATATATGTGTATCTGAGTTTTCTGAGCATACGCATATTCTGGCGCGCATTCACCGCATGCTGTGCCGCAGCACGCGGCATAGACATCCAGACAAGCCCCTTTCGCGCAATCGGCAGTCTGCGGCGGATATGGAGCATATCCTGCCATCGGTCAATGCGTCCCACCCAGTTCTGCGTGCTTTCGCTCATATCCCGATAGTTAAGTAAATGCATAAAGTGGAAATGCTCGTAGCGATGCGCAAGTTCAGGGTAGTCTGCCGTTGCCAGGCTCTGCATATGCACCCGTTCATCGCCCTCAAAGAAGCGCTCGAAATCGTTCGCGCTTACACACGGAAAATCCTGTGCAGAAATCAGATGCAGATGCGTCACGCGCGCATCTTCAAGCGCCATCCGGCACAGATCCAGCAGCGCATGCAGGTGATAAATGCTTCCCCAGTTGATCTTGTATCGGCAAATTGCATGCACGTTTTCCAATGCATCCAGCTGCGCAATCTGCTGCGCAGTGATGCTGCTCTTGGCATCTATATGGATGAAGCACAGAGTTCTCTGGCGCAGCGCCTCCACCATTCGCCTGAGCGGTTCATATGCCTGATATGCCGTTATAATCATCGCATGCATCGTTTTCCCTCCCGGTCCGCAGCCAGGCAGCACGTATTTCTCCCCCTTGTATTCTCACGTCTCTCACAAAGGAAAACAAGAAACTTCTTTTGCTGCACCAATATTTACAGAATATACCGCTTCATGTCCATCATTTTCGCGTCGCCGCCCAGATGCTGGCGGACATACTCGCCGTTGACCACCACATCCACGTCCGGCATATCGCCGCCGGCATGGAAGGAGATTTCCTCAAGCATCGTCTCAAAGAGCGTATGCAGGCGGCGCGCGCCGATGTCTTCCTTGGTTTCGTTGGCGCGCTGCGCAGCTTCGGCCAGCGCATCCAGCGCAGATTCCTCAAAGTGCAGATGCACATGATCGACGGAAAGCAGCGCCTCATACTGGCGGGTGAGCGCATTGTCGGTCTGGCTCAGGATCTTCTTGAAATCGTCTTTTGTCAGCGGCTTCAGGTTCACGCGCACCGGAAAACGGCCCTGCAGTTCAGGGATCAGATCGGTCACCTTGGCCACATGGAACGCGCCCGCGGCGATGAAAAGCATGTAATCCGTCTTCACCACACCATACTTGGTATTCACCGTGCTGCCCTCGACAATGGGCAGAATATCGCGCTGCACGCCCTCACGACTGACATCCGGGCCGTTGTGCGAGCGTCCGGCAACCTTATCGATCTCATCGATGAAGACGATACCGTCCTGCTCAGCCCGGCGCAGCGCCTCTTCGGTGACAGCGTCCATGTCGATGAGCTTGCCCTCCTCTTCGGAAACCAGCAGACGGCGGGCGTCGGCAACCTTCATGCGGCGCATCTTGGTCTTCTTTGGTATCATATCGCCCATCATCGAGCCGATATTCACACTCGCACCGTTGATCTCCACATCCTTGGGCGTATCTTCCACCTCGACCTCGATCTCCATCTCCTCCAGCTCGCCGCGGCGCAGCTGTTCGCGCAGCTCATCAGCGCGCGTGGCAAGGCGCTGGCGCTCGCTCTCAGGCAGATCGGGCGCCTTGGGCTTATTGCCCAGCAGCACGTCGATGGGATTGACCGGCTTGCGGTTCGGATGCAGGATGATATCGATGATGCGCTCCTCAGCAAGCACAGTCGCGCGGGTCTTGACCTTTTTGCTGGCCTTTTCCTTGCAGATGCGTACGCTCGCCTCGACGAGATCACGGATAATAGACTCGACATCGCGGCCCACATAGCCGACTTCGGTAAACTTCGTCGCCTCCACCTTGACAAAGGGCGCGTCGACCAGCTTGGCCAAACGGCGGGCGATCTCTGTCTTGCCCACGCCTGTCGGGCCGACCATCAGGATATTCTTGGGGACGATTTCGTCGCGGATCTCCTGCGGCAGCTGCGCTCTGCGATAGCGATTGCGCAGCGCGACGGCAACTGCGCGCTTGGCCTCGTCCTGGCCGATGATGTATCGATCGAGCTCGCGCACGATCTGCTTGGGCGTCAATTCCATTTTTATCCCTCTAATTCTCTTATATAATGCGCGAAGCGAAGAAGGGAGTCTGAGGGTTCGGATTCTCCGAACTGGGGCAGGAGTGAATGACAGCCCGGTGGGCTGTCAGAGCTGCCCTGACCGACGAGTGTCGAGCGAGGAGAAGAAGGTCCCTCAGGCAGGGCCTGGGGCGGCAGCCCCAGCGTCCCTTACGCTTCCTCTACGATCACATTGTGATTGGTGAATATGCAGATATCCGCCGCGATATGCAGCGCCTTTTCGGCGATCTCCTTCGCAGACAGATCGGTATTCTGCTTGAGCGCACGCGCAGCCGCCATCGCATAGTTGCCGCCGGAGCCGACCGCCGCAATACCGTCATCAGGCGTGATCACCTCGCCCGTACCGGAGATGATCATCATCGTCTCGCCGCAGGCAGCAATGAGCATCGCCTCCAGCTTGCGCATCGCCTTGTCCGCGCGCCAGTCCTGCGCCAGCTCCACCGCCGCGCGCTCCAGATTGCCGCTGTATTGCTCCAGCTTCGCTTCAAAGCGGTCGCACAGCGCAAACGCATCCGCCACGCTGCCAGCAAAGCCCGTAACCACCTTGCCGCCGTAAATGCGGCGCACCTTGCGCGCCGTAGACTTGAAGATCGTCTTCTCACCCATCGTCACCTGACCGTCGCCGGCCACCGCAATCTTTCCGTCTTTCAAAACAGCACAAATGGTTGTACCCTTCAGCTGCATATTCTTTTCCTCCATATCAAGAATGACAGCATGATTATATCACACCGTCATTCCTTTGTTCAATTTAATCTTCCGTCAGTCAGCATTCTCTCCGTCTTCCGGATAAAAATCGCACGCCAGCGGATTGGAGCGCAGCGCCTCAATAAAATTGAGCGACCGTGCCGCGATCGCGCCGTAGCGCTCCTGCTTGTTGCGGATGCGCTTTTCACAGGATTCCAAAAGACCGAAGTTCGCATTCATCGGCTGGAAATCGCCCGTGGCATACGCCACATGATGTGAAAGCGCGCCGATCGCCGTCAGCCTAGTGAAATCCACCGGTTCAAGCCCCAGCATCTGCCGGGCAAGCGAAATGCCCGCAACCATGCCGCTGGACGCGCTCTCCACATAGCCCTCCACGCCCGTCATCTGGCCCGCAAAATATGTGCCCGGGCGCGCAATCATCTCGTAGCGCTCATTCAGGAAGCCCGGCGAATGCAGGAATGTGTTGCGATGCATCACGCCATAGCGCAGGAACTCCGCATTCTCCAGACCCGGAATCATCGAGAATACGCGCTTCTGCTCGCCCCACTTGAGCCTCGTCTGGAAGCCCACGAGATTGTACATCGTACCCTCGCTGTTTTCCGCGCGCAGCTGCACAGCGGCAAAGGGTTCGCGGCCCGTTCGCGGATCGGTCAGGCCGACCGGCTTCATCGGGCCAAAGGCCATCACCATCTCACCGCGGGCAGCCATCACCTCGATGGGCATGCAGCCCTCGAAGACCTGCGTGCCGTCAAAGCCATGCACCTCGGCCTTCTCAGCCGTGAGCAGCGCCTCGTAAAAGGCCATGTATTCCTCGCGGGTAAAGGGGCAGTTGAGATAATCATCGCCCCTGCCATAGCGCCCAGCCCGGAAAATCCTGCTCATGTCCAGCGATTCGCCGGAGACAATCGGGGCCGCCGCATCAAAGAAATTGAGCGTATCCAGCCCCGGCAGCTGCGCGATCTTCTCCGCCAGGGCGTCGCTGGTCAGCGGGCCTGTGGCGATGATCACATTGCCCTCAGGGATATCGGTGATCTCCCCGCGCTGCACGGTGATGTTTTCGTTTTCCTCGATGGCTTTGGTGATATATGCGGAAAAGGCCTCTCGATCGACCGCCAGCGCGCCGCCTGCAGGCACGCGCGTAGCATCCGCCGCTTTCATGATCAGGCTGCCCAGCTGGCGCATCTCTTCCTTGAGCAGGCCGACAGCATTGGTCAGCTGATCGCTGCGCAGGGAATTGGAGCACACCAGTTCAGCAAAGCCTGCACTGTGATGCGCAGGCGTATACTTTTCCGGCTTCATTTCAACCAGCGTGACCTGCACGCCGCGTTTGGCCAGCTGCCATGCCGCCTCGCAGCCTGCCAGACCGGCGCCGATAACCGTAGCTTTATTTTCCATATATCCTTTCAGACGGGCGGCTATCAGCCGCCCGCTTTACGCTTCTTCCTCGTCGCTCGCCTGCACAGCGATGCGCTCGCGGCAGGTTTCATTGGCACAGACATGATAGTTCTCGCCTTTGCGTCCGCGCTTGAAGACCATATAGCCGCCGCACTTGGGGCATTTCTGCTCTACAGGCATCTCCCACGAAACAAACTCGCACTCCGGATAGCGCTCGCAGCCGTAGAACTTGCGGCCCTTGCGGGACGTCTTCTCCAGCAGCTTGGCGCCGCAAGCGGGGCAGGGCGCGGCAATCTCCACCTGAATCGCCTTGGTGTTGCGGCATTCCGGGAAGTTCGGACAGGCAAGGAAGCGGCCGAAGCGGCCGAACTTGTAGACCATCATCGCACCGCACTTGTCGCAAACGACGTCGGATACCTCGTCCTTGATCTCGATCTTCTCGATCTCCTTCTCCGCCTTCTCCAGCGTCTGAGCAAACGGACCGTAGAACTCGCGAAGGATCTCGCGCCAGCCCAGCACACCCTCTTCAACTTTGTCCAGCCGCTCCTCCATGTCAGCCGTAAAGGCGATATCCACGATATCCGTGAAGTGCTCCTTCATCATATCGGTGATCATCACGCCCAGCTCGGTCGGATAGAGCTGCTTTTTCTCGCGGGAAACATAGCCGCGCGCAAGGATCGTGGAGATCGTTGGCGCGTAGGTTGAAGGACGGCCGATGCCCTTCTCCTCCAGCGCGCGCACCAGCGACGCCTCGGTATAGCGCGGCGGCGCCTGCGTGAAATGCTGCGTGGCTTCGACGTCATCGACGACGGCTTCGCTGCCCTCGCTCACATCTGTCAGCGCAGAAGCAACATGCTCGTCCTGCGCGCCCTCATCGCGGCCCTCTTCATACACCGCCGTAAAGCCCGCAAACTTAAGCCGCTCCGCGCTCGAGCGCAGCACGACGCCCTTGTCGTTTGCGATCTCGATCTGCTGCGTCTCATAGACGGCGTCCGTCATCTGGCAGGCTACAAAGCGCAGATACACCAGCTTATAAAGGTTGAACTGATCGCGGGTGAGCGACGCCTTGATATCCTCCGGCTTGAGGTCAATATTGGACGGACGGATCGCCTCGTGCGCATCCTGCGCACTCTTGCGGCCCTTATAGACGTTGGGCTTCTGCGGCACAAATTCTGCGCCATAGCGCTGCGCAATGGCTTCGCGCACGCTGGCGACAGCCTCGTCGGACAGGCGCACGCTGTCGGTACGGATATAGGAAATCAGGCCCAGCGTACCGCGGCCGGCAATATCCACACCTTCGTAGAGCTGCTGGGCGACCTGCATGGTCTTGGCGGTCGTGAAGCCAAGCTTGCGGCTGGCCTCCTGCTGCAGATTCGACGTCGTGAACGGCGGAGCCGGATGCCTGCGGCGCTCGCCGCGCTTCACGCTCCTGATCGCAAAGCCGCCCTCGGCAATGCGCGCCTTGGCGTCGTTGGCCTGCTCCCCGCTGGAGATGCTCACGCGCTCGCCGCCCATGCTGTGCAGCTTGGCAGTCAGCTTCTTGCTGCCGGCATGGAGCTTCGCCTCCACATGCCAGTATTCCTCCGGCTCAAAGGTCTCGATCTCCTGCTCACGGTCGACGATCATGCGCGTGGCCACGCTCTGTACGCGGCCGGCGGACAGGCCCTTCTTGATCTTTGCCCACAGCAGCGGGCTGATCTTGTAGCCCACCAGACGATCGAGCATGCGGCGCGCCTGCTGCGCGTCAACCAGCTCCATGTTGATCCGGCGCGGCTGCTTGATCGCGCTCTTGACCGTCTTCTCGGTGATCTCGTTGAATTCCACGCGGCAGGCGCTGTCGGGATCAATGCCCAGAATGTGCGCCAGATGCCAGGAAATCGCCTCGCCCTCACGGTCCGGGTCAGTCGCCAGAATGATGGACTTTGCGCCCTTGGCTTCCTTGCGGATGCGCTCGAGCACCTCGCCGCGGCCTCTGATTGTGATATATTTCGGTTCAAAATCGTTTTCAATATCGACGCCCAGCTGGGACTTGGGCAGATCGCGGACATGACCGTTGGATGCTTCCACCTTATACGTCCTGCCCAGGAACTTCGAAATCGTGCGCGCCTTGGCGGGCGACTCCACGATGACCAGCTTATGCGCCGTCTTACTGCTTGCCAATGATACTTCCTCCATGGGCCGGCATGGCTGCCGGCTTCATTTCCGTCCGCCCCCTCATCAGGCGGCGCAGACGGTGTCACGCTCAAGAAGGATACCAGCCATTTTTCAATCTGTCAAGGCGTGCAGATGGATTTTGTGCAAAAATTCCTTCATTATACTGTTTCAGTTTTACCGGATGCATCTTCCTGTTCATGCCAGCCTGTAAGCCGGACCCGGCAGCGATACGATGACGCCGTCGAGCTCAAGCATCATCAGCACGCTGCCAAGCGCATCGCCGGCAATGCCCGTCTGCTCGCTCAGTGCGTCAAAATCCAGATCGCCGGACAGCAGCTGGTCATACACCCGCTGCTCCTGTTCATCCAGCGCCCGCACCGGCACGGCAGGCTTCAGGGCAATCTGCTGCGGCGCAGCGGCGTGCACCGGCTTTCTTTGCGCCATACCCTGTATTGCCTGCAGGATATCCGACGCGCATGCAGCAGGACGCGCACCTTCGGCAATGAGCTGATTGGGCAGCTGAGAGCCAAAACGGTCGACGTCCCCCGGCAGCGCAAACACCTCACGGCCTTCCTCCAGCGCAAAATTCACCGTAGAGAGCGCGCCGCTCTTGTGCGGCGCCTGCGCCACCAGCACGCCGTGGCTCATGCCCGCGACGATCCTGTTTCGCTGCACGAAGCTGTAGCGCGTAGGCGCGGTACCCGGCGGATACTCCGACACGATGCTGCCGCCGCTTTCCAGAATCTGCTCCATGAGCGTCCTGTTCTTTTCGGGATAGAGCTTGTCCAGCGCGCCGCCCAGTACGGCGACAGTGCGCCCATTTGCATCCAGCGCACCCCGGTGCGCTGCTGTGTCCACGCCCAGCGCAAGGCCGGAGACAATACATGCATCCCTTTCGGCAAGCTCTCTGGCGATCCTTCTGGTATGGCGCAAGCCGTAGCTGTCCGCGCGGCGCGTGCCGACGATGGAAACAGGCAGCGGATCATCCAGATCTTCTTTACCCATGCAGAAGAGAACGTGCGGCGGCTTTGCCGTATGGGCAAGCAGCGAGGGATAGCGCGCATCTGCGCTTGTGATCAGATGCACGTTCGCCTCATAGAGCTTATCGAGCATGCGGTCAGCCCGCTTCAGCGCGGCGCGCAGTGCAGCTATGCCCTCCCGGCCAAGCGCCGCCTCATGCGCATGCGGATCGGCAAGCAGCTTCAGCGCGCTGCCCGCATCGCCAAGCGCCCGCTCGCGCTGGCCGTAGCTGATATGCTGCGCCGAAACGAGCACCGCCATCGCTTCGCTTTCATTCATATGCTCCACCTCGTCTTCTCTGTACAAAAGAAGCCGCAGAGGGTTCTGCGGCTTGGGTTACATCGGGGAGTACGCTAGGGCTGCCGCCCTAAAACCTGCCCGGGGACATCGTCCCCAGACGCCTTCTTTGCTTCGCGGCGGTTTAAAACAGCTTATTCGTCGTCCGCACCCAGCAGCGGCAGATCGTCGAACTCGTCAATGTCATCCTCCGCCTCAGCCACAGGCGCTTCCATATCCTTCTTGCCCATCAGCTCTGCACGCACCAGCGCGTCAATCTCCGCGGCGACTGCCGGGTTCTCCTTGAGATACTTGCGGGTATTCTCGCGGCCCTGACCGATGCGCTGATCACCGTAACTGAACCATGCACCGGACTTATGAATGATATCCAGCTGCACAGCGCTGTCCAGCAGGTTGCCTTCCTTGCTGATGCCCTCGCCATAGAGGATATCAAACTCCGCCACGCGGAACGGCGGCGCGACCTTGTTCTTGACGATCTTCGCCTTCGTGCGGTTGCCCACGACGGTACTGCCGTCCTTGAGCTGCTCGCCGCGGCGGATATCGATACGCACAGAGGAATAGAACTTGAGTGCGCGGCCGCCCGGCGTCGTTTCCGGATTGCCGTACATCACACCCACCTTCTCGCGCAGCTGGTTGATGAAGATGCACACACAGTTGGTTTTATTGACGATACCCGTCAGCTTGCGCAGCGCCTGGCTCATCAGTCTCGCCTGCAGACCTACGAACGCATCGCCCATCTCGCCGTCGATTTCGGCCTTCGGCGTCAGCGCGGCAACGGAATCGATGACCACGATGTCAATCGCGCCCGAGCGCACCAGCACCTCGCAGATTTCCAGCGCCTGCTCGCCGGTATCCGGCTGAGAGACGTAGAGCTCATCGATATTCACACCCAGCTTCTTGGCGTAGATCGGATCAAGCGCGTGCTCCGCATCGATGAACGCCGCCACGCCGCCGGCCTTCTGCGCCTCGGCAACGACATGCAGCGCAACGGTCGTCTTGCCGGAGGATTCCGGTCCGTAGATCTCAATCACGCGGCCGCGCGGCAAACCGCCCACGCCCAGCGCCATATCCAGATCCAGGCAGCCGGTAGGGATCACCTCAATATTCTGCACCGGTCGGTCGCCCATACGGATGATGGAGCCCTTGCCGAACTGCTTTTCGATGCCTGCCAGCGCCATTTCAAGCGCGCGCTTCTTCTCGCTGTTTTCGGTTTCGACGGCGGTCTGAGCCGCCTTGGTGGTCTTCTTCGCTGCCATAGTTTATCTCCTTTATCTCTATGCAATCCCAAACTCAATTTGTATATCCCAGCGCTGCCCGCCTGATCATATCCAGCGCACGCAGCGCGGAAAGATGACGGATTCTGTCGCGGCTGCCAGAAAGCTGCAGCCGTTCCACGCGCGTGCCCTTCGCGTCGGCAACGGCGACATACACAAGCCCCACAGGCTTTTCCTTCGTGCCGCCGCCCGGGCCGGCAATGCCGGTCGTGGCAAGCACGATATCCGCGCCGCTTCTCTCCCTCAGGCCTTCGGCCATCTCGCGCGCCGTCTGCTCGCTCACCGCGCCATAGCGGTCAAGCGTCTCCGGCTTCACGCCGCAGTATTTGATCTTTGCCTCGTTGGCATAGGTCACATGCGCCTCGCCCAGCGCCGAGGAGATGCCCGGATAATTGACCAGCTGCGCCGCAACCAATCCGCCCGTACAGCTCTCTGCCGTGGCGACGGTAAGGCCGCGCGCCGTCAGTTCGCGGCCCGCAGCCTCCTCCATGGAGCCCTCGCTCGTGTCAAGCACCGCATAGATGTTCCCGCCGAGCACGTCCGTCAGCTCTTTTACAACGGGATAGACCTTTTCAAGCGCCGCATGCTCGCTTTCACCGCGCGCGGTCACGCGCAGCTGGCATTCGCCCAGCGAGCAATAAGGCGCGACGGTCACCTCGCCGCCTTGCTCAATCCACTTCGCGCACATCTGCGCAATCTGCGATTCACCGAGGCCATAGATGCGTATATAGCGCGAAGCGATGCAGCCGCCGGTTCTCTCAGCCAGCACGCCGTATACCTGCTTTTCAAACATATCCGCCATCTCATGCGGCGGACCCGGCAGTTGAATGACAATCTTGCCATTGCTTTCAATCATGCAGCCCGGCGCCGTGCCGCAGGCATTCGGCAGGATCATCGCCCCTTCGGCAAACATCGCCTGCCGCCGGTTATTCTCCGGGCAGTTTCTGCCCAGCCTGTCAAAGTATCCGCGGATGGCCTGCCAGCTGTCCTCGTCAAAACGCATCTCAAGCCCCAGCAGCTTTGCCGCGATCTCCTTGGAGATATCATCCTGCGTAGGTCCCAGGCCGCCGGTGGTGATCACGATGTCGCTTCTTGAAAGGGCCAGCGCGAGCGTATCACGCATGCGCTGCGGATTATCGCCCACAGCCTGATGATAATACACCGAGATGCCCAGACTTTGAAGTCTGCGCGAGAGGTACTGCGCATCGGTATCGACAATCTGACCCATCAGGATTTCCGTGCCGATGGCAACGATTTCTGCGATCATGATACGCCTTTCTCGGGGACGCCGTCCCCGAACCCCTGGCAGGGACATTGTCCCTGCACCCTTCTTCGCTTCGCGCCTGCTTAAAGCAAGATTTATATTGGCAAACTCCGTTTGCCAAAGACTTATTTCTGCTTCGTAGTTTTCGAGGACCCTCTGTCCGAAGAAAACGTCTTGGAAGCAAGGCGAAGCGTAGTGAAAGCGCGCTCAGCGCGCTCCACCCAAAACAGCCCTGTTCTGCCACACATATTCCACCATGGAATACAGCGTCATCGCAGCAGCGGCGAGCATGACGATATCCGTGAGGATATTGCCGCTCATCACCGTCAGCAGCAGCACCAGCGCCATCTGCAGCACAGTCTTCACCTTGCCGCTCATGCCGGCGGCAATCACATGGCCCTGCTCCACCGCCACAAGACGCAGGCCGGACACCACAAACTCGCGCGCAATGAAGATGATACACGCCGCCGCATGCAGCCTGCCCATGGCGCAGAGCATGATAAACGCCGTATGCGTGAGCAGCTTGTCGGCGATAGGATCCATGAATTTGCCGAAGTTGGTAATCAGGTTATACTTGCGCGCAATCTTGCCGTCGAGCATATCTGTCAGGGATGCGACGGCAAACACTGCCAGCGCAATATAGTGATAGCCATATGCCAGCAGCACCAGATACACCGGCACCAGCGCAATGCGCAGCAGCGTCAGCTTGTTGGGCAGATTCAGTTCCATGATGCCCGAAAGGATCTTCTTCATACGCGCTCTCCCATCAAATCATATGCCTTTGCGCCGGTGATGCGCACGTTTACAAATGTGCCGATTTCCAGCGGCTCGTCCGAGCCGAAATAGATGCTGCCGTCGGTCTCCGGCGCTTCGAATTCGCTGCGGCCGACATAGCGGTTTCCGCGCCTGCGCTCCACCAGCACGCGGCAGGTCGTGCCCACGCGCGCCCTGTTCTGCGCAAGGGAAATCTGATGCTGCAGGGTCATCAGCTGATCATAGCGCGCCTGCTTGATCTCCTCGTCGATCTGATTCTCCATATCCGCAGCAACGGTGCCCTCCTCCGGGGAGAAGGTGAACGCGCCCATGCGGTCAAATTTCGTCTTTTCAACAAAGTCCATCAGCTCTTCAAAGTCCTCGTCCGTCTCGCCCGGGAAGCCGACCATCATCGTCGTGCGCAGCATCATGCCGCGCGCCTTGAATTTCTCACAGACTTCGCGGATATGCTCGCTCGTGTCGGTGCGGTTCATATCGTCGAGCACGTGCTGGGCGATATGCTGCATCGGCAGATCGAGATAATTGCAGACATTGGGAAGCCTTGCAATGGTATCGAGCAGCCTGTCGTCCACACGCTCTGGATAGCAGTACAGCGTGCGCAGCCACTCAACACCGGGAATCGCAGCGATCTCCTCAATCAGCTCCGGCAGCTTGCTCGCCCCGCCCAGATCCGTGCCGTAGCGGGTGGTGTCCTGCGCGATGAGCGTGAATTCCTTCACGCCCTGAGAAACAAGGCGCTTCACCTCGGCGATGATATCCACCTTCGGGCGGCTGCGGTAGCCGCCGCGGATCAGCGGAATCGCGCAGTAAGAGCAGCAGTTGTCGCAGCCCTCGCCGATGCGGATATACGCGCTGTACTTGGGCGTGGTCAGCACGCGGCCAAACTCAAAGAACTGTCCGTCGTCATCGACGTACACAGGCCTCGCGCCCGCGGTCGCTTCCTGAATCGCCTTGTCCAGCTTTTCATATTCGTTGACGCCCATGATCACGTCGACCTCGGGCATCTCCGCCTCAATCGCCTCCGGATAGCGCTGGGCAAAGCAGCCCGTCGCCACCAGCAGGCGGCACTTGCCGGTCTGCTTGTATTCCGCCATCTCGAAGATGGTGGAAATCGCCTCTTCCTTCGCCGGCTGGATGAAGCCGCAGGTATTGACGATGATGACCTCGGCCTTGGCCGGGTCCGCCACAATCTGATAGCCGCGCGCACGCAGGAAGCCGAGCGCCTGCTCGGAATCCACGCGGTTCTTGCTGCAGCCCAGAGAAATGAGTCCAACTGTCGTAGCCAAATTGCTTCTCCTTTATATATGTCACATCAGGTTTATATACATAGATTTGCGAGTTTATTGTATCACGGAAGATGCGCAAATACAAGAAAAAGCCGCGCGGGCGTCTTTGTCAAATTCACCCGCGTCGGCTTTATTATATCATATTCCGCGGAAAATACAAGAACATACGTTCCTATTTTCCATTTTTATATGAACACTGATTCCCTTAATCCACCGGCTCAAAGTGGAGCGTCATCGCGCCATAGTAATCCATGTCAAAGCCCGTATCAGTCAGCACAGCGTTGAGCATCGTCCCGTAAGAATTGATGACAAAGGCTTCCACACGCTCAAGACCGACGGCGACCTGTTCAAGCCCCCACGGCAGCGCATTCATCACCACGCCGGACAGGCACAGATCCGCCGTTCCGTTTTCGTGGAAGATCACAGAATACTCTGCGCCAAGCGTGGCTGCATCCAGCTTCGTGCCCATCGCCGTATAGGTTGTGCACAGATACTTTCTTTCCAGGCGATCCTTGGGATCAGCCGTTTCGCCCGTCTGCGAAGGAGCCAGCTCTGCTGCACTCGCGGACTGCGGCGCATGTGCGGCCGCCTGCGCTTCCTCCCGGACAAAGCACATTCTCAGGCCGTCGCTTTCCATGATCAACCCGCCGGTTTCGTCGATGGTCACCGTCTCGTCAGCCACAACCGCCGCATCACCGACAACCAGCCACAGCGCCAGATCCTCCATTTCACCGTCCCATATGGATACCGTTCCCTCCTCATGGAAGGTCAGCTCCATCACCATATTCATTTCAGCCGCGCTGAGCATAACACCTTCGGCTTCAATGGATACCAGCTTCCATGTGCCAAAGTACGGCGCGCCCTCCTCGCCCACCGGCATGGGTTCCATGTCCTCCGGTTCCGGCGCCGGTTCGGGCATAGGGTCGCGCTTTACTGCCTCCAGCAGCGCATCCACATCGGGCATCTGCGCGCTGTCCGTGATGCACCTGTCAGCATCAAAGGCTTCGCTGCCGTCGAAGTTCAGGAACGCAAGCTCGCTCACTTCGCCTACATGCTCACCCAGATACACCGTTTCAAGCGACGGGCAATCCGCGAACACATACCCGCTCAGATTGTGCACGCCATTGACAAAAATCACCTCGCGCAGGTTCGTGCAGCCGCTGAATACGCCCTCCGGCAGGGTCTCAATCGGCGCATAGCAGACAAACGTCTCCAGCGTCTTGCAGTCTGCAAACGCATAATACGGGATCTCGCGATAGGTTTCCGGGATAACCACAGAGCACACTGGCAGCTCAATATCGAAATTGTCGCCCTGACAGGCGCGCTGCATCATGCTGCCGCCGATCATGGTCATCTCATACCCGTCCACCGATCTGGGCAGAACCAGATTGAGCGCATAGCCCTGATAATTATCGAGGCGGGCCATGTCCGCGTCATACCAGAAATCTTCGCCCGGCAGTTCTTCATACGGCATGACGGCGGTCTCTTCCATTGTCTCGCCCACACGGCATGCCGTCTTGTTCCACGGCAGTCCGGCAGCATGAGCCAGCCAGTCAAGCTGCTCCCTGTCGGCGTCCGCCGGGCCGTAAACCGCCTCCAGCGCATCGCAGCCCGCAGCAAAGCCTTCCGGCAGGATCATCGGATCGCACAGCACCGTCAGCTTCTTCAGATTTGTGCAGCCCTGCAGCGCGCCTGCACCCGCCTGCGTCACCGAGGCGGGAATCACCAGTTCGGTCAGGTTTTCGCAGCCGCTGAACGCACCCTCGCCGATCACGGTCACAGAGTCAAACAGATCGACGCTTTCCACCGTACTGCCGGCAAAGGCATAGGCGCCGATATCCGTAAATGCATCGTTGTAGGGCACGGCAAAGCTGACAATCGTCCTGTTGTCCCTGAACACGCCTTCGCCCACAGCCGTGACCACCACATCATCGTAGGTATCCCACGGACGCACATGCGTCTGCGCGCCGGTATAGCCGGTCAGCACGCCGTCCTCGTAGGTATCCAGTCCATCCCCAATGTAGTCGACATTCGGGTTCTGCATGCGCCACACGCGCGCCGTCTGGCCCATCGCATCAAAGGCAGCCTGCGCATCAAGCATCTGCTGCTTATCCGCGCGCCAGTTCAGGTCCACGTCGGCGATGGACGCACCGTCAAACGCCGTGGCGGCAATCTCAGGCAGCCTTCCGTCAAAGTACAGGTAGCTGACGTAAGAACCGTAGAACGCATCTTCCCCGATCGATTCAATCCCCGCCGGGAAATAAACTTCCTGCAGCTGGCTCCAGTAAAACGCCTGCGCGCCGATGGTCTTCAGGCCCTCCGGCAGACGCAGCACAACGCCGCGATAACCTCTGAACGCGCCATCGCCGATATGGCGAAGCGTAGAGGGCAGCGTCACGTGGCCCAGATTCCACGCGCTGGCAAACGCCTGCGCGCCGATGGCTTCAACGCCCTCCGGGATGGTGACGTCGTACAGATAGCGGTGACCGTAAAACGCCTCGTCTCCAATGGCGCGCACCGGCACGCCGCCAATCTGTGCCGGGATGTCCACCCGCACGCCAAATCCCAGATAGGCCGTGATCGTACCGGTATCCGTTTCGAATGTGAATTCGTCTTCCGGCGCCGTGTAATCATGGAGCACGGCGTCCTTTCCAGAGGAGACAATCTCAATCTCTTCCGGAAGCGCCGCGCGGTATTCGTCAATCTGATCCTGCGGCACATAGGCAACCGCACCGTCCGCCAGATACACAAAGCTGTCGGGCTGAATGTGCGGCGGCTCGCCCTCAAACCGGAGCTCGCGCAGGTTTTCGCAGCTGTAGAAGCTGAAACCGCCGATGTAGGACACCCTTGAAGGAATCGTCACGCTTGTCAGCTGCGGGCAGAAGTAAAAGTTGTATTCGCCAATCGCCGTCAGCGTATCGGGCAGCACAATCTGCTCAAGCGCCTCCATGCTGTAGATGTTGCTTGCGCTCAGCGTCAAAAGCGTTTGCGGCAGCGTAAGCGACGCAATCTGCGCATTGCCGTAAAACACGCTCGAATTAATGATCTCCACCGGGCAGCCGTCAATCTCATCCGGCATGACAACCTGCGCATCCGTTCCGCTGCAGGCAGTAACCGCATAGTCCTGCTCATCAAATTCAAACGTGTATTCTGCCGCGCCCCCTGTGCATGCCATGCACAGCAGCAGCCACAGAAGCATTATGCTCAGTTTTTTCATGACGTGATCCCCCGCCTTCCTGTCTTTTTTCTATTATCGCACGTTTTTCCCGTTTCGTCTGCACCTTTTTTGTAAAAAGATCATTGCATAAAAAACCGGCATGCTGCCGGCGGCATCACCGACAAAATGCCGTAAATCTTGAAGCTTTGCACACGAGGCCGATACTTTTCAAAAAGATTTACATAACAAACAAACCGAAGCTGCCGCTCCGGTTTGCTCTGTGATCCGATTTATCCGATCTTATCTTTTCTTTTTCCTGCCAGACAAACGGCTGACAGCATTGGCCGCAAGGCGGCAGAGCGTATATACCGCAAAGAACGCCAGCACGCCGTACAGGCCAGCCACAATATCGCCAAAGTCCATCGCGCCCGTGCCGGAAATGCGCTGGCCGATTTCAATGGCAAAGCCCAGAACGGTCATCACGGTGAACACATAGATGAACGACACCGCCGTAATGCTCCATCTGGCCAGCCGGGAGAAGACGGCATGCACCGCAAAGAAAAGCACCATCGCCAGCAGCGCCATGATGATAAAATGCCAGTCCTTGTCGCCAAGACTGAGCTCAAAGCCGTCGTTGAGGCGCATCAGAGAATCATGTACCTGCGCCATGATCAGCGTCAGTTCCCGAAGCAGCATTTCAAACATGCGGAATTCCCCCTTTCCCACTGCAGCTTCGCCTTATAAATACAGAAGCTGCCGGGCAGCAGCGCTGACAGCGCGTTTCTCGGCAGCTTCTGTAATCAATCAATACTCGATCTTCCTGGCAATATACGCAACCAGATCGTCAATGTGAACCTTTTCCTGCTCCATGGTGTCACGGTCGCGGACGGTCACGACGCCGGTCTCCTGGGTATCAAAGTCGACGGTGATGCAGTACGGCGTGCCGATCTCGTCCTGGCGGCGATAGCGCTTGCCGATGGAGCCGGTCTCGTCGTAATCGACCATGAAGTGCTTGGCCAGCTTCTCATAGACCTCGGTGGCCAGGCCGCCCAGCTTGTTCTTCTGCAGCGGCAGCACAGCACACTTGAACGGGGCCAGCGCCGGATGGAAATGCAGCACGTTGCGCACGTCGCCGCCCTCGAGCTCCTGCTCCTCGTAGGCATTGCACAGGAACGCAAGCACCATGCGGTCCACGCCCAGTGACGGCTCGATGCAGTACGGGATGTACTTTTCGTTCGTCACCGGATCCATGTATTCCATGCCCTTGCCGGAGTGATCCTGATGCTGCTTGAGGTCGTAGTCGGTGCGGTCGGCGATGCCCCAGAGTTCGCCCCAGCCGAACGGGAAGAGGAACTCAAAGTCAGTCGTCGCCTTGGAATAGAAGGCCAGCTTCTCCGGCTCATGGTCGCGCAGGCGCAGGGATTCTTCCTTGATGCCAAGGCCCAGCAGCCAGTCGCGGCAGAAGGAGCGCCAGTAATCAAACCACTCCAGATCGGTGCCCGGCTTGCAGAAGAACTCCAGCTCCATCTGCTCGAACTCGCGCACGCGGAAGATGAAGTTGCCCGGGGTGATCTCGTTGCGGAAGGACTTGCCGATCTGCGCAATGCCCGCCGGAATCTTCTTGCGGGTGGAGCGCATGACGTTATTGAAGTTGACGAAGATGCCCTGCGCGGTCTCCGGACGCAGATAGATCTCGTTGGTGGAGTTCTCGGTCACGCCCGCGTGGGTCTTGAACATCAGGTTGAACTGACGGATGCCGGTAAAATCCTTCTTGCCGCAGGTCGGACAGACGATATCGGCATGATCGTTGATGTAGGCCTCCAGC
>JAFWXL010000023.1 GCA_017545905.1 Clostridia bacterium
GAAAGACGCCCAAAACCTATCCGCGCAAGGCGGGCACGCCGAATAAAAAGCCCATCGCATAAGTGAAGCAAGTTAAAACCTTGCGAAGCAAAGAAGGGAGTCTGAGGGTTCGGCTAGGCCGAACTGGGGCAGGAGTGAATGACAGCCCAGTGGGCTGTCAGAGCTGCCCTGACCGACGAGCGTCGAGCGAGGAGAAAGATGCCCCTCAGGCAGGTTTTAGGGCGGCAGCCCTAACGTACCTTTCTATCCCGATTGCAGCAAAAACGCGCGGTGTGAATTTTCATTCACACCGCGCGCATTTGTTTTAAAGATCCTCTTCCCTGAGCATCACGAAGACCCATTCGCCGTTTTCATCCATGCGGAAACCATAGTACTGAACGGTCATCACGCCGTCCACCTCGATCTGCATCTCCATGACGAAATACGGATAGCTCTGGCCGTCCATCTCGATCTCGCGCACCGGGAAGTATTCATTGAGCTTATCTTCCAGCGCCGCCTTTTCCTCCGGCGTCGCCGCGCTCATGCGCTCGCTGACGCTGGAGATCAGCGTCTGCGCCTGCTCGGAGAGCGAGACGTTGTTCATCGCGCTCACAGCCGCAGTCACCACGTCCTCAAAGCCGATGGACGCGAGCGTCACCAGGACCTGCTCCTGAGCATTGAGCTGCTTGAGCTCGGTGTATTCTGCCTCGGTCATGACCTCCTGCGCGCCGACAACCTCAACGGTCACGGTGCTTCCGGCTTCCTCGGCAGCCGTCACGGCTTCCATCAGCTTTTCGACCATCGGCTGAACCGGCTTGGGCGCCTGCGGCGTCGCTTCCGGCTCGACGATCAGCTCTTCCTGCACAGGCGGAAGGACAGGTGCCACGTAATTGCCGGTGTTTCCGCCGCCATTGCCGCGATCATCGTCATCGTCGTCATCCGGGACCGGAGCCGGCGTCGGGGTCGGGGTCGGCGTCGGTATCACGCGCGCCGTGCCGCAAGCCTCGCACTTGTTCTGCGCATCGTATGCCGGATGCGCGCACACATGCCCACATCCACTGCACACGCCGTCGGTATAGCTGTGCGGCAGCTGCGGAGAGACGCCCGGCGTGCCCTCGTAATACACCTTGCCGCAGTCCGGGCAGGTCACTTCGGTATAGTTGGTGTAGTAATCCAGATGCGTATAATCATCCGTCGCCACGCACTTGTCCAGCGTATCGTACTGCTTGTCCGGATCGGTGATGTCGGTCGGCCTTCTGGTGCTATGGGCACAGGCATGACCGCAGTGCTTGCAGACAAACGCATCGGTATAGCTGTGGCTCTCTTCGATATCCGAGACGACAGTCTTACCCATCTCATATTCGCAGACGCTGCACAGGGCGATCGAGGTCGAAACCTTGCGGTGGAGCTTATCCATATCGATCGTTCCGCCGGAGACCACGCTGTATTCCGTCTTGAGAATGGTATCGCCTTCGTTGTCGCACGGCAGGGCATGTTCCTGCAGCTCGCCGCCCATAAAGACATACTCGTCGCAGTCCTCGCAGACATATTCCGTGCCATACTGCGCCATCGCCACGTGATTGCCCTTGCCGTCACTCGTCCACTGGCTGCCTTCCGCCAGCTTATAGATATTTTCCTGGACAACCTTCAGGTTCTTGTGCTCGCAGGGGAGCTCCATCTCACAATAATCGCAGATATTGCCCGTCCGCTTGCCATGCGCGCAGACATGACCGCAGCCCGCAGCCGAGCATACGCCATTTTCAAACGCATGCGCCTGTTCGCTGGTCGTCACCTCGTCGCGCGTGCCGATCGTCTTGCCGCATTCGTCACAAACGGTCAGCACAGTCGTCGTCACCGTCGCGCTGTGATGCGTCTCGTTCTTCGGCGCGATCGTCGTGATCGGCTCGCTCCTGCGCTCGCTGGTTGCGCCCGTATGCTTGCAGCTCAGATCCTTCGCGCAGATCTTGCAGACGTCGTTTTCCTTTTCCGGATGCGTGCAGACATAGCCGCAGCCCGCAGCCGAGCACACGCCGTCAGCAAACGTATGCGCCTGTTCGCTGGTCGTCACCTCGTCGCGCGTATCCAGCACCTGGCTGCAATCGCCGCAGACGGTCAGCACAGTCGTCGTGACCGTCACGCTGTGATGGGTTTCGTTCTTCGGCGCGATCGTCGTCACAGGCTCGCCCTCGCGCTCGCCGGTCTCGCCTGTGTGCTTGCAGCCCAGTTCCATGCCGCAGGCATCGCAGATATCGTCCGTCGCCGCCGGATGGCCGCAGACATGCTCGCAGGCGCCGCACACGCCATCTTCGTACTCATGCTCCAACTCCGGAGATTTTCCGTCGACATCCTCAACGAACGTCTG
Source organism: Clostridia bacterium (assembly GCA_017545905.1). Classification (GTDB taxonomy): domain Bacteria; phylum Bacillota; class Clostridia; order Christensenellales; family Aristaeellaceae; genus Ventricola. The sequence continues at coordinate 2,342 of JAFWXL010000023.1, forward strand.
TCCACAGGTGGGGCAATTCATTTCAGTGTGATTGGTATAGTAATCAACGTGGGTATAGTCGTCCGTCGCCACGCAATCATTGAGCGTGTCAGACTCGTTGCCGGTCGGCCGCTTGTGCGGATGCGTGCACGTATAGCCGCAGCCCTTCTCACACAGGCCGTTCCCGTCGAACACATGCTCATCCGTGGTCCTTGTCGGCTCCTTGGTTTCCGTCTTCGTTTCGCCGCACAGGCCGCAGGCATATGTCACCGTGACCGTTTCAATCTTGATGTGCGCATGCTGATCCCACGCGCCGTCCGGCATCTTGTTCGGCTCATACGCAGTCTTCGTCTCTGTGCCGCTTTCTGCCCAGTTATGGCCCAGCGCTTCGCCCTCGGTCTCGCCACACACGCTGCAGCTCCTGGGCTCCGTGCAGCTCGCTTCGGTCCACTTGTGGCCCAGCGCTTCGCCCTCGGTAACGCCGCACACACTGCAGCTCCTGGGCTCCGTGCAGCTCGCTTCGGTCCAGTCGTGAGCGCATGCTTTCACATAGCCGCAGGCAGTGCACTTGTCGCCCACAAAATTATGAGGCTTGCCCGGTGCGCTGCCTTCGACCTCCGGCGGAATGAATTCCTTGCCGCATGCACAATCGAATACATCGTGGATGATGTAATAATCGGTATGCGTATTCTCATTCTCCGGAACGCTGGGCAGTTCTTCTTCCCAGCTCTTCTCTTCATTAAATGTCAGCCTCTTATGCGGATGCTGGCAGACATAGCTGCAGGCCGTACATACGCCATTTGAAAAAGTATGCGCCTTGCCCGGCGCGCTGCCCTCGTACTCCGGCGGGACGAATTCCTTGCCGCATGCGCAATCGAATACATCGTGGATGATGTAATGATCGGTATGCGTATCTTCGTTCTCTGCCACGCTGGGCAGTTCTTCTTCCCAGCTCTTCTCCGGATTGAATATCTGCATATCGCGCGGATGCTGACAGATATATCCGCACACCTTACATGAGCCGTTCTGATTGCTCCAGTCATGCGCTTCGCATTCCGTGCTCTCCGCCAGCGCGCAGGAGCACACAAGCATCAGGCACGCAAGCGCCGCCAGGAGCCTCTTCCAGTTTTTCTGATTCATTCCTATTCCCTCTTTTCATGCCGAATAGAAAACCGTACATATATACAGGGTGTATTTTAATCCCTTCTTCGCATATTTGTCAATCATTTCCCCCTGTATTGTTACCGAAAAATTACAGATTCATTGCGCAATAAAGCGTCCTGCAGAAAACTCTGCAGGACGCTCTGTTCTTGTGAAAATCCGATTACTCCGCGATGTACGCAGCAGCGCTCTTGGCAGCGATGCGGCCGTAGACGATGATGTCGGCCACGGCGTTGCCGCCCAGACGGTTCGCGCCGTGCACGCCGCCGGTGATTTCGCCGGCCGCATACAGGCCCGGGATCGCCTCGCCGGCCTCGGTCAGAACCTCGGCAGCGGTATTGATCGCCACGCCGCCCATGGTGTGATGGATGCCCGGGGCAACCTTCACAGCGTAGAACGGAGCGGTATCCAGCGGCTGAGCGAAGGAGGTGCGGCCGAAGGCCTCGTCCTTCTGGGCAGCCACGGCGGCGTTCCAGGTGTTCAGGGTTTCGGTCAGGACAGCCGCGTCGGTGCCCATCGCAGCAGCCAGCTCCTCAACGGAGTTGCCCATGAGCGCGAAGCCCTTGGTGTAGTAGCCGGCATAGGTCGCGGAAGCGTCCATCATCTTCTGATCGACGATGGTCCAGGCATAGCCGCCCTCCTGAGCGAGCTCAGCAGCGGAAACGGCGTCACGGGTGCCCATCTCATCCACGAAGCGCACGCCAGCCTGGTTGACCAGGATCGCGCCGTCGCCGCGGATGCCTTCGGTAATCAGGGAAGAGGTCTCGGTGTAGACGGACGGATGGATCTGGATCTGCTCCATATCGACGGTGGCAGCGCCGACAGCCACGGCCATGTCAATGCCGTCGCCGGTGATGCCCGGGGCGTTGGTGGTAACGAAGCCCTGCAGGCTCGGCTGATACGCAGCCACGCGCTCCAGGTCAGCGCCGAAGCCGCCGGAGGCCAGAATGACGGCCTTGGCATTGATGGTGTATTCGCCGTCCGGGGAAGTGACCTTCACGCCGGCAGCCTTGCCATCCACCATGATGATCTCAGTGGCGGCGGTGTTGATGCGCATATCGACCTTGCTCTCCGCGTCGACGGCAGCGGTCAGCTGCTTGACGAGGTAGCCGCCAACCGGCGTGGTCTTGCCGTTGACAGTGCCGTCAACGGTGGCGCGGTGCGCACGCATGACGGACGCGCCGCCCAGAGAACCGACGTTCGGCAGGCCCGCATTCTTGGTGTCCAGCCAGTCGATCGCATCGGCAGAGCCCTCAGCCATCGCCATGACCAGCTCGATCTTGTTGATGCCCTTGCCGCCGACCATGGTATCCAGCGCAAAGAGCTCGGCAGTGTCGAAGTAGCCGACCGGGTTGGCCTTGTACTCTTCCAGCTGCGCTTCAACGGTCGCAGTCAGCTCAGCCAGAGCCGGATAGTTCGCCTTCGCGCTGGCAATGGTCTTCTCGACTGCAGCGGTGGTGGCGTCCTTCCACTCGCGCTCGCCCTGATACTTGCTCTCAGCAGCGTTCATGCCGCCCGTCGCGCGGGAGGTATTGCCGCCGGTGGAGCCGGTCTTCTCGATGAGCACGACGTTCTCAACACCGTAGTCAGCCAGCTGCAGCGCAGCAGCCATGCCGGCGCCGCCCGCGCCGACAACCACGACGTCACAGGTCACGTCTTCAACCACGACGACCTCCTCGGCCATCAGGCCGGCGGCGATCATCGCTTCCTCGGTCGCAGCGATGACCGCATTGGTGGTCACAGTCGCGCCGGAGATGTTGTCAATGTCAGCACCCTGGGCTTCCACGATGGCGTTCGCGTAAACACCGTCATAGATCGGCTCATAGCCGAAGCCGGGGGTTTCCTTTTCGCCGGTAACGGCAGCCTCAGTGATCTTGCCGTCCTCGACGGTCAGGGTGACGGTGACCGGACCGATGCCGGTATCATCGCCCACGAAGGTATCCGCAGCCGCGCCAGCGATCATGCTGACGATCAGCAGCAGGGAAAGAAGAATCGATGCAAGCTTCTTCATGATAATAACCTCCTTCTTGCAAGTATGTCTATTGTATATCTTTGTGAAGGAGATGTCAATCTTTGTTTTCCCTTTTCATGTATCCGTATCAATACAATTTCTATTATGATGTACATACAGAAAAGCCGCTGCACCCACAGCGGCTTTTCTGTTTTTTCGGAAGGGAGAGGGGGAACACTGTATATGAAAGGGAGCTGGCCCTGTCAGGCGTCGATCATCGCATCCGTCATGCGCACAAACATTTCCGCCGCACCGCGCATGCTCATTTCACCGCGGCGCGCCATCATCAGAAGGCCGTACATGCCCACGCCGGCAATCCTGCTGGCCTGCGCGGCGTCCATCTCCATGCCGCGCTCCTGCATGGCCTGCCCGACGATCACCTCCACCGCGGGACGCATGTGATCGACCACGCGGTCGCACATGTCGCTGTAGAGCGCCGCATGCTGGGGCAGGCACAGATCCGCAAGCAGCGGCTCGGTAAAGCATCGGCTGAACATCTCGTGATTCATCAGCCGTTCAACCTTCTCGCGCGCCGTACCCTGTCCAGCGGCAATGTGGTATGCCTCCGCGCCCATGTAGCTGGTAAATCCCTCGACGACCGCCTTCACCATGTCGTCCTTGGTCGTAAAATAATAATAGAACAAGCCCTTGGCGACGTCCACTGCCGAGACAATCTCCGCCACGGACGTTCTGACGAAACCCTGCTGCGCAAACAGCCTTGAGGCCGCAGCCACCATTTCCGCCTTGCGCTCCTCCGGTTTCTTGACAACACGCATCCTGCATCCTCCTTGTGTATTCCGGCGCGCCGCGCCGCCTGTCCTGTTTGTTATGTAAATCTTTTTGAAAAGTATCGGCCTCGTATGCAAAGCTTCAAGATTTACGGCAGTTTGTCGGTGATGCCGCCGGCAGCATGCCGGTTTGTTTTCTGCTGATGACCGCATTGTATCAGGCGAAAAATAACATCTCAACACATAACCGTTCAATGATACGCCTTTTTGCTCCAAATGTCGGTTTTTACGGTTTGCCCGTTTCTGTTCAGCTGCTGATGCTCTCCAGATATCCCTCCAGCGCCTGCACATCGTCAAAGATCATGCCCTGAAGCAGCGCTTCCTGCTGCTCCTGCCCGGCGCGTGCCGACGGCACGTCCGTCTCGCGCACCGCCTCGAGCGATTCGCCGTTCCTGTTCTGCAGCACCAGCAGCATGCCGTCCTCTCCGCCGCGCAGCACCCAGTGCAGCGGGCAGGGGATATTCACGCTCTGCGCAATATCCACCTCGGCGGAGGAAAAGCCCGTCACCGCCGCGCCGGGGATCACGCTGTCCATCGCCGCCTCCAGCGCCCCGCGCGAAAGCCCTGTCAGATTCGCGGGCAGTTTTTCCCTTCGCTGCACGCTGTGTCCGCAGGGCGCATAGTACAGCGTCCTGTGCAGATATCCATCCGCCGCTGTCCGCTCGGACAGATCCGCGCCGACGCTCTGCTCCATGGCAGGCATGGGCGTCGCCTCCTGCGCAATCACCTGCGCCTGCTGCGGCGCATTCCCCGGTGCGGGAAACAGGCAGAGGATCGCCGCCAGCACCGCCGCCGCCAGAAAGAAACGCAGCGGGGAATGCAAAGCCTGATCAAACATAAAAGCCCTCATCTCCTTTGCTGACAGTGTGCACTGCTTCGCAAAAAGAAATGAGGGAAAAAATTTCTGTATTCTGTCACGCCAGCGGCTTTTTATTGGGCGTGCCCGCCTTGCGCGGATACGTTTTTGGGGTCTTTCCGGTCTTGTCGGTGATGAGCAGGCAATGCGCCCAGTCATCCCTGCGCGGAACGGGCGCCGGCTCAATGCCGCGCACCGTGCCGCCAAGCACGAATGCCGCGCGCCTTGCCGCCGTCATCTCCTCCTGCACGCCCGGGCCCTTCCACGCAATTGCCGCGCCGCCGGTTCTCACAAAGGGCAGCATCAGCTCCTGCAGCACCGCGCTGGACGCCACTGCGCGCGATACCGCAGCATCGTACATCTCCCTGTGCTCCGGCATGCGGCCCGCATCCTCCGCGCGCGCATGCAGCGTCGTGGCCGTCAGGCCAAGGCGGCGCAGCGCATCCTGTAAAAAGGTGATGCGCTTGCTCAGCGCATCCAGAAACGTCATCTCCAGATCCGGTCTGAGGATCAGCAGCGGCATGCCTGGGAAGCCCGCGCCCGTGCCCACGTCAATCACCTTCGCACGGGGCAGCAGCAGCCCCTTCGCCAGCGGCGCGGCGCTGTCCAGATCATGCCTGTCGATGCGCTCGTCCTCGTCGAGCACCGCCGTCAGGTCCATCTTCTGATTGTATTCGTCCAGAATCGCGTGGAACGCCTCAAAGCGCTCAATCGCCGTCTGATCATAGGCGATCCCCATCGCATCCAGACCGCTTACCAGTCTCTCTTTGTTCATAGCGCGCTTTCCAGCCAGAACTTGATCCAGCTGAGCCCCTCTCTGAAATGATTCTTGATGAAGTATTCAGGCTTGGATGGGCTGCCCTTGCCCGCCGCGTCAATGCCAACCTGCCTGCACAGCGCAAGCGCACGCGCCACGTGATAATCGCTGGTGACCACCAGCGCCTTTTCAAGGCCGCGATGCTCCATGATCGCCCTGGCATAAGTCAGGTTTTCCCGCGTGTTGAACGAGGCCGTCTCCGCGACGACGTCGCCCTCCGGCACGCCGCGCGCAAGAAGCCAGTCGCGCATCACGTCGCCCTCGGCGCGGGGCTCGTTGGTTCCCTGCGCGCCGCAGACAATGATCAGCTGCCGGTCTGCCTGATAGCTCTCAAGCGCTGCCGTGAGCCTGCGCTCCAGCGCCACGCTGGGTGTTCCGTCCTCTCTGACCTGCGCGCCCAGCACGATGATCACGTCGCTGTCGCCCACCGGCGGCAGATGCGTTTCCATGTAATACACAAAGCCCATCAGCCCCGCGATGCAGATCACGCCCAGAATAGCCAGCGCAGCCAAGCCCATCACAAGCCTCCTCACGCCACGATTGTTCAACGCATTCTCTCCTTATTTATCTCCTGATCGGATTATGTCTCCTGAACGGGCATGGAAATCCATTCGTACTGATCCTCGCGCAGCGTCCTTGTGCTGTCGGCCGCCATGTTGCGCACATAGCACAGGTCAGGTCTGCTTTCGATCATGCATTCGCGCACCATGGAAAACGCCTGCGAACCCGCGAAAACCAGATGATCCACCAGCCGGATGCCAATCATATGCAGCGCCGTGCTGATTCTGCCCGTCACATCCACGTCTGCCTGTGATGGCTGCGCCGTGCCGCTGGGATGATTGTGCGCAAGGAGCACGGTATGCGCATGATGGCGCAGCGCCGTCTCCACCACCGTTCTGGGATGGAGCATCACCTGATCGACCGTGCCGGTATGCAGCAGCGTTCGGTGGAGCACATGCCCCGCCTGATCCAGGCAGATCATATAGATCTGCTCTTCGCCCGTGCCGATGAACAGCGGCGCGCAGTATGCCTTCGCGTCCGCCAGCTTGGTGATCACGGGCTTCTCGCCCAGCGCGCTCATCTGATAGCGGCTCATCAGCTGCGGCATCATCGTCAGCAGCAGCGCCGCATTTCTGCCCATGCCCTTCACGCGAAGCAGCTCGTTTTCGTCCGCATCCAGCACGGCGCTCAGGCTGCCGAATGAATTGAGCAGTTCATGCGCAATCGGATTGACGTCCTGCCTGGGAATGGCATAGGTCAGCAGCAGTTCGAGCACCTCATGCTCGGAAAACGCGCTCAGCCCCGCCGTGCGCAGGCGCTCGCGGATGCGCTCCCTGTGGCCCGCATGAATCGATGTGACCTTCTGTGCCACGGCGCCTCCCTCCTTATTCATCAAAGCTGCAGCAGCAGCGCTTCCAGCTCCTCAAAGCTGCGCGCCACGCGCCTGCCCGTTTTCCGGAGCCGCTCTTCGCTGTTGTGCCCCCACGGCACCAGCACGCAGTGCGTGCCAAGCGCATCGGCCAGCTCGCTGTCGGCGACCATATCGCCCACCAGCACGCAGTCCCCGCCCTGAAGGCCGAGCTGCTCCAGCTGCCGCCTGCCGATATCGGTCTTTTTCTGCGCACTCTCGTCGCCAAGGCCGCCAATCACGTGCATATACGGCGAAAGCCCCAGCGCGCTGCACTGCTCCAGCAGCGACTTTTCATACGATGCAGAGAGAATCGACTGCGTGAAGCCCAGTTCCTTCAGCCGCCTGACGGCCTCCAGCGTGCCGGGCACAAGCCCCACGGACACGGCATGCTCATTAAACATATCCAGCCAGATTCTTGAAATCGTCTCGTATTTGTACACGTTCAGATCCACGCCCAGCGCAGTATAGAAATCGCGCACGGGCATGGTCATATGCGCCCGGTAATCCTCCAGCGTGATCCGCGGAAGGCCCAGCGTGTCAAAGACATGGTTGTCGCAGTCCACGCCCAGCTGCGCGTCGCAAAGCATCGTACCGTTGAAATCCCATATGATATGCTTCATCGATCAACCTCATTTTGTCATTTGGTTCATTATACGATAGGAATGCATAGAGCGTCAACAGCACGATGCAAGCCGTAGCCGAGGGGGTCACTCAAACAGCGCCCGGATATCTTCCTGCGACAGCTGCGTGGGCATCGCCTCGCCGGCGGTGATCATCTGATCGAACAGCTCCCGCTTGCGCGCGCCGAGTTTGACCACCTGCTCCTCGATGCTCCCGCGCGTAATGAGCCGGATGACATTGACCGTGTTCTTCTGGCCGATGCGGTGCGCGCGGTCGGTCGCCTGATCCTCTGCGGCGGGATTCCACCACGGATCAAAGTGGATGACCGTATCCGCGCCGACAAGATTGAGGCCCGAGCCGCCCGCCTTGAGCGAGATCAGGAAGACCTGGCCTTTTCCGCCGTTGAACTGATCGACCATCTCGACGCGGCGCTTGGGCGGCGTTTCGCCGTCCAGATACATGCATTCGATGCCCTCGGCCTCCAGCCTGCGCTGCAGGATTCTGAGCATGCGCGTGAACTGGGAGAAGATGAGCGCTCGGTGTCCCGCCTCCAGCGCGCCGGGCAGGATATCCAGCAGCATATCCATTTTTCCGCTCGAAGCCGCATAATTGGGCAGCACCAGCGACGGATGACCGCAGATCTGGCGCAGCTCGGTGATCGCGGCGAGCACCTCGATGCGGTTCCTGCGCTCAAGCAGCGTATCCACCTGCGGGCGCAGGCGCAAAAGGCTCGCCTGATAGACCTTGCGCTGCTCCTCGGTCATATCGGCCATCATCTCGATCTCGTTCTTCTCCGGCAGTTCCCTGAGCACATCGCCTTTTAGTCTTCGCAGCAGGAACGGACGGATGCGCCGCCTGAGCACGCCGCTCTCCTCGCCCGTGCCAAACCTGTGCATGAACTGCGCAAAGGAGAGCAGATAGCCCGGCAGCACAAAGTCGAAGATCGACCACAGCTCGCCCGGGTGATTCTCCATCGGCGTGCCGGTAAGCGCAAAGCGCGTCTTCGCCCTGAGCTGCTTGACTGCATTTGCGCCCACACTCATGGCGTTTTTGATGTACTGCGCCTCATCCAGAATCGCAAACCGGAATTCCACTGCCGAAAGCCTGCCGATATCGCGCCGGATCAGCGGATAGCTCGTCAGGTAGACGTCGATATCGCAATCCGGGGATGCAAGCCTTGCGATCGTCTGAGCGCGGGCGCTCTGGTTTCCCTCGCCTGCCGCCACACGCAGCTCCGGCGCAAAGCGCCTGATCTCCGCCATCCAGTTATACACCAGCGACGTAGGCGCCACCACGATCGCCGGGCGCGCGTCGCCGCCGCGGCGCTTGGCCCACAGCAGCAGCGAAATCACCTGCAGCGTCTTGCCAAGGCCCATGTCGTCGGCGAGAATGCCGCCCATGTTCAGCCTGTCCAGCGCCTGCATCCACATGAAGCCGCGCATCTGATACGGGCGCAGCATGCTGCCAAGCGGCTCGGGGCAGGGCTCGCCGTCCGCATCCATGCCTGCCACAAATGTCTGAACCGATTCGTCCGCGTTCACCGGCAGGCGTCCGCCCTCCAGCAGGCTCATCATGTATGCCGCGCGGAAGGACTGGATCTCCAGCAGCCCGCGTCCCGTCTCGCCCTCGGCGCTCTCATCCTGCCGCGCGCCGGCAGCGGCGTCCGCCAGCTCGCGCCACTGCTCCATATCCGTCAGGTCGAGGAAGGAACCGTCCTTCAGCCTGAAATACTTTTTATTGTCGCGCAGCGCCTGCAGGATCGCAAGCACCTCCGGCGCGGGCTCGCCGTTTTCGGTAAGCTCCAGCCGCAGCGCGCCCTCCTGCATGCGCAGCATGCCGGTGAAGTGCGGCTTTCTCGGCGTCAGCTTTCTGAATTCATCGGAGCAGTAGACCTCCGCAATCTTCTGCATCTCGTAGATGCCCTCAGTCAGGAAGCGGTAAATCGGCTCCTGACCGGCGAGGACCACGCGCCCCCTCTGCATGTGAAAGCCCGCCCTTGCCAGCAGATCCAGCACCCCGCGCTCTCCGTCCGCATCGCGCAGCATCAGCACGCGCTCGTCCTCCTGCTCTCCGGACACAGCCGGCGCAAACGGATCAATCTCGTCATCGCCGTAGCAGAATGCGATCTTTGAGAGCACCGTACGCTCATCGCGGTCAAAATATGCCTTGACCGAAAGCTCCTTTCGCACGATGCGCTGCGCCAGCGCGCCGTCGATGGTCACCTTGCCCGCGCGCTCGAGCGTAGGCAGCAGCTGGGAAATCACATTGGCGCTCTGCTGCGCATCAAACCTGAACGCCGCCTCGCCGTCCCGGCCGCTCTCCAGCATCACGCGCACAATCTCCCGCTGACCGGCGGGCAGGCGCAGCACGTCGCCCTCGCAGAAGACATAGCGGCACTCGCTGTCCAGCGGACGAAGCGATTTGGGCATCTGGGCACGGATTTCCAGCTCGCGCCCACTTCCCGTCACGCCAAAGAGCAGCTCCGCCTGCGCGTCAAACACGCAGGGCACATGCACAACTTCCTCGCCGAAGGAGATCTTAAACGGCTTGGCCATCAGCAGCTGCATCAACCGGGGCATATAGCGCCTGTCGATGGGCAGCCACTTGGCCTCAAGGCCGGTCTGCACCAGCTTTCCCTCCAGCTGGCAGATATACGCCGCATCCTGCAGCACGCGGATGATCTTTTCGTTCACGCCCGTAAAGCCCATCCACTCCGGCTCCAGCACAAATCCCTTGCCGAAGGCCATGGTTTCCCTGCTCTGCAGCGCCTGCAGGAACTGCGCCATCGACTTGACGACGTACATGCGCTCCTGACCCACGCGCAGCGCAACGCGCACGGGCTGACTGCCGATGAGCTGGAGCGTCACCTCCATCTCAAGGGGCGTTTCCATCGGCAGCGCGCCGGTGACCGTGCCCATGAGCTTGGCGGCATTTTCTCTGGCGCGCTTTCTGCGTACCTCCTCAATCGAGCCGGACGACATCGCCTGCATCATCGCAGCGGCGAGATGGCGGCACGGCCTGTGCACATTGCCGAAGAAATCGCACGAGCAGCGGCCAGACAGCTTTGCGCCGGCCGCCACGCGCACCACGCGCCGGGGATTGTCGTCCACCACATAGCGCAGCATGCCGTTTTCCTCTTCCATGGCATGTACGCCGCCGGCCCTGTAAAGCGCAAGACCGGCTGTATATTCCTCCTGCGGCGTGATGCGCCGCAGCATTTCCAGCATTTCCTCTGTCATGATCTTCCCCTCACAACATCGTAATTGAGTAACCTAATTATAATTCTGCACCTGCAAATGGATTCCTGCCCTTAAGCAAAAGCGCCCGGCAAAAAATACGCCCTTGCCATGCGGCAAAGGCGTACATTCAGAATGTTTATCCGTGCTTTTTATGGCTGTTCAGCAGCGCGCCCGCGCACAGGAGCACCATCTCAAACTGGAAGAAATACCTGGCGCGCGTCTCCCACGCGCACAACACCAGAAAGATGCCCACCAGCGCGATGAATACCGGCGCGCCCGCCGTTTCCCTGCGGCGCAGCGCCTGCACGCAGGCCATGCCCGCCACGATCATCTGCGCCATGAACAGCGCCGTGCACAGGTAGTAATAGGCCGTATACAGCCTGCCCGTGGGGAAGATCACCTGCTTGACCGCATGATCCGGCGTATAGTCGTCTCCGGCAATCATGTCATGAAAACGGAACGTGCCGTCGCCGAAGGTCGAGAGATTCTTGCGGGACATCATGTTGAGCAGCCTGTTGGGATAGCGCAGATAGTAAACGCGATCAATGATCTCGGTCAGCAGAGCCGCATCGCGCTCCTTCGGATCGTCAAAGGAGGTGGAGAAAACCAGCCAGCCGCCTTGTCCATACTGGCCGTAACCCTCGTCCTCATGAATCGGCAGGCCCATCGCAATGTGATGGAGCCGGGGCAGCTCGTTCTTTGCCAGATCCTCGCGGGACAGATGCTTCGCCGTCTCCGCATCCGTCAGCGCGTTGGCGCCAAGGAACACGATCACCAGCAGCGCCGTTGCGCTCAGCGCCATACGGCCCCGCATCTCAAACACCAACGCAATCACGCAGGCAATCGCCGCAATCACCGCCGTGAACTTGATCTGCGCGCCCGCAGCCGTCGTAAGCGCAAAGGCCAGCAGCCACAGCAGGCGCCCGCGCGGAGTTCCCGCCTCCTTCATGCGCAGGAAAGCATACACCGTCATCGCCGGAAAGGCCACGGAGAACGCATCGGTATACAGCTGGGTTGTGCAGTAAAGAAACGGCAGGCAGGAGGCAAACAGCAGCAGCAGCCTCATCTGCGCCTTCACCCCACCGAGCCTGCGGCATATGCGCGCCGCGCATACAAGACCGACCGTAAAGAGCGCTGTGCACACCAGCACGGCCTGCATAAACCGGTCGTCCCAGCCCAGCGCGCCAAAGAAGCGGAATATGCCGGACAGCAGATAGACATATCCGAGATTAAACGGATAGCGCGAAAAATAGAGGCACGGACGCTCGGCATTACCGAATGTCCCCGTATCCACGATCAGCTGCGCCGCAGTGAAGCACTGCTCCGCATCGGTGATGGGCACAAAGCGCAGCACATGACCCATCATCATCTGCACGACAAAGTAAAACGCCGCAGCAGCAAGCAGCATACGCTTTTCATGCTTTTCAAAGAATCGCTCGTGCTTGTCAAGCGCGCGCATCGCCAGCAGCAGCGCCGCCGTGCACACAATCGTCAGCACAGTGAGCAGCACGCGGTTTCTGTCATAAAGCGGCCAAGGAGAAAGCGTCACGTTGAGCACGGTAAACGCATAGCACGGGATCATCAGCCCCATGCCCGCAAGCAGAAGCGCATGCATGATCTTTCTGATTTTCATGGTGCCTCCTTGAGCCGCAGCAGCTGATACTCGCCCCGCGCATCCACGAATTCATAGCGCGTATCAAAGATCTCCTGCACGCGCGCATCGTAGGGCGGGCTGAAGGGGCGATTATAGAAGAGCACCACCCAGCGCGGCGGATCTGTGTTGAATTCCTCAACAATCTCGTCCATCACAGCCGGATCGGCGTCGGCGAGAATCTCCTGCAGGAAGTAAAAACGCATGCAGGGCAGCGCCTGCGCCGCCACATACCACTTGGGCTCCACGCGGTAGGCCAGAAAATGATCCCTGTCCGCTTCGGGCACCTGCTCATAGAGCGCAGCAGCGTCCGGCGCCATCGTTTTATAAGCCAACCGGTCCCGTTCCCGCTGGGCATTCACCGGCACACCCATGATCACCAGCGCCAGCACACAGACAGCCGATACCGCCAGACAGACCTTTTCAAACCGGCGGGAGAAGCGCTCTCGGATGAACGCCAGCACCTGCGCCGCGCCCAGCGCCGCCATCGGCACGCCGAGCATCAGATAATGATTGTAAAACTTGTGGGAAATGAATCCCGCAAAGCCGCCAAAGGCTGCGCCCGTTACCATCGCCATGGCAAGCGGCCAGCGCTTCGTGCGCACGGCGCTCAGCAGCGCGCCCATGCAGGCAAGCACCGCCATGAGCATCGCCAGATGACCGTACGGTTCAAAGAGCAGCGTATGCACACGGCTCTGCCCCTGCGTTTCAGCGTACATGAAATTGTGCACGATCGCGCCGTAGAAGGCGTCCTCCAGCGCGCCGTGCGCCGCCAGCCACGCAATCACCGGCAGCGCCGCCGCCGTCATGCCCAGCGCAAAGCCCGCCGCACAGCGGCCAAAGCCCGCAAAGCGCCTGATGAAGAGCAGATACGCAGCAAGCGCGCATACCGCACCGGCAAGCGGCAGGGCATTGTTGGCGCGGGTGAGGAAGCAGAGCATCGCCATTGCGCCCATCACAAACGCAGGCATGAAGAGCTTCTTCTCTCCGTCTCTGCTCAGGCCCTCGCCGAAAACAGCAAGCATCGTGTCAAGACCGATGAGCGTGAAGAGATTGGCGTATTCCTCAGTGAGGTTCGCGCCGTCCAGCGTGGGCGCATAGACAGCAAGATACACAAGCTGCACCGCCAGCGTCCTGACGCCGAGGCGGCGCGCCATGCGCGCGAGCACCAGCAGCCCAGCCCACAGGAAGAGCACCTCCTGCACAAATACCGCCATCGTGGAATAGCCGCCTGTAAAGAGCTGGGGCAGCATCTGCAGGATAAAAAGCAGCGGCCCCTTGTGATCGAAGATCCCGCTGTAGGGCGCGCGGCCCTTGGCCAGAGCCGTGCCCATCGTCAGGTACATGGCATTGTCGCTGCCGATCCACGCGCCAAGCGGCGTATTGCAGGTATAGAAAACCAGCGCAAATGCAGCCGCCAGCGCCAGCGTCAGCGCAGCTGATTTGGCTTCATCCCATTTTCTGTCAAGCTCAGAGCCGACTCTTCGGTTCATCACCCGATTCCCCTTTCGTCATCTCACGGCGCGGGAATGACCACGTCCGGAAAGTACTCGCCAACAAAGGGAACGCTGCGTACCTGCACCGTGCGGCCGTTCAGGCCGGCAAGGCATCCCGCGTCGCCTTCAAAATCAAAGATCAGCCGGTAGGCGCACAGCGCCTGTCCGTTCACCCGGCCGTATTTCTCGTTCTGCTTCGCGTTTCCATACTGATTGTCGCCCAGCAGCGGATGGCCGATGGCGGCAAACTGCGCGCGGATCTGATGCGTGCGCCCCGTGCCCAGCAGGCATTCGCACAGCGTAAGCCCGCTTACCTCGTCGATCGCCTGATAATAGGTGATCGCCTCCTTGCTGCCCGGCTCGTTTTTGCGAAGGACGGTCACCTTCTTCTGCTCCGGCTTCTTCATGAGGAAGTGGCGCAGCGTGCCGTCCGGATATTTCATCTTTCCATGCACGACGCACAGATAGTATTTCTGCACCTCATGCGTGCGGATCTTGGCGTCCATCGCGCGCAGAGCCTCCTGCGTCTTGGCGAGAATCACGATGCCCGCAGTGAAGCGGTCGATGCGGTTGCACAGCGCGGGCGCAAAGTCCGTCTTCGGATTCCATTCGCCCTTCTGGTACAGATATGCCTGCGCATAGGTGAGCAGGGTATGCACCTTTTCGCCCTCGTCGGGATGGCAGATGAGCCCTGCGCGCTTGTCCAGCAGCATGACGTGCTCATCCTCGTAAAGAATGGTCAGCTTCGGGCGGATTCTGGAATAGAACGGATCCTCCCGCTCCACTTCAGCAAAGTATTCGTCCTCAACGTACATATCCACGACGGCATTTTCTGCCAGAATGGTCTCCTCCGTGCCTTTTTTGCCGCTCACCTTGATGCGTCCCAGACGCAGGAATTTGCGGATCTGGCCCATGGATGCAGATGGCATCGTCTTTTGCAGAAAACGGGTGAGCTTTCGCCCGTCCCAGCTTTTATCAACTGTAATGCTCTTCATAGTTTTTGAATTCCTCGGGCACCGCCTGCGGGCGGGACCTCATCCGTCTCGCCTTCGGCGATCCACCTTCCCCAAAGGGGAAGGTTTATATAGTCCTTCAAGCCGCCGCGAGACTGGAGCCTGCCGCCGCCAGTGACGGAAACAGGCAGGCGGAACGTCGGGAGCGGCAAGGAGCGCTTGCGCGACTATGCAAGCGACCTCGAAGAAGGGTCAAGGGGTTCGGTTTTCCGAACTGGGGCAGGAGTGAATGACAGCGCTGTGGGCTGTCAGAGCTGCCCTGACCGACGAGCGTCGAGCGAGGAGATGAAATCCCTTGCAGGGGTTTGGGGACAGCGTCCCCAAACGTCCCTTCGTCCTCACAGCGCAAACCGCTGCTTCACCACGCGCATCACGCCGTTTTCATCGTTGGACGGCGCGGTATGCCGTGCAACCGCCTTGACCTCGTCAAGCGCATTGCCCATGGCATAGCTCTCCCCGACGCTCTCAAGCAGCTCGATATCGTTGAAATAATCGCCGAATGCCATGCACTCCTGCGGCGAAATGCCCAGCAGCTCCTGCAGCGTGCGCATGCCCCGGCCCTTATGCGTGCCCGGCTTCATGATATCCACCCAGCTGTAGCTGGAGAGGATGACTGACAGATCGCCGGAAAACAGCCTGTCAAGGATCGGATACTCGTGGTGCTCGGCGTCGCCTTCGTCATAATAGGCGAGCTTGCACACGGCGTCGATATCTTCAAGCGCCGCCAGCAGATCGGGCACGATCTGCGTGCTCTCGTAATACATCTTCACATTGCGGCGGAATTCCAGCGGCGCGCTTTCCTCGATGACCGCCTTGTCCGGGCAGCAGAGCACGGGGTGCATGCCCTTCTCCCCGCGCGTGTTTTCCAGCACGCGGCGCACATCGGCTTTGTCCATGGGATCGACAAAAATCTGCTGGCCCCGATCCACAATCACCGCGCCGTTTTCGGCGATATAGGTCAGCTCGCGTGCAAGCGTGCCCATATCCCGCATGAGCGAGGCGACCTGCCGTCCGCTGGCGATCACAAACCGGATGCCCTTTTCCCCAAGCGCCCTGACGACCTGCTCCAGCTCCCCGGGAACGCACTTTTCGCTGTCAAGCAGCGTCCCATCCATATCAGCGGCAATCAGTCTGATCATCGCGAATTTCCCTCTCATAGTCTTCTTTCAGAATCGAATACATCGCCACGTCCACATAGCGGCCCTTGTTGTAGAGCCGCTGGCGCATGACGCCCTCTTTGCGCATGCCGCATTTCTGCATCACGCGGCCCGAGGACGGGTTTTCCAGCTCGTGCTGCGCCTCGATGCGGTTGATGTCCATGGCCTCAAACGTATAGGCAATCACGCGCGCGAGCGCCTCGGTCATGTAGCCGCCGTTCCACAGGCGGCGCGTAAGCGAATAGCCGACCTCAACCGTGGCGTTGTCCTCGTTGTAATCCATATAGCCGATGGTGCCCACCAGCTGATTGCTCGCCTTTTCGATGATTCCCCACGAAGACGGCTGATCATAGCGATAGCGGCGCATCATAAAGCGGCAGTATTCCTTCGCCTCGGAAATATCCTTCTGCGCGCTCCAGAGCACATGGCGCGCCACCTCTTCGTCCCTGCTGTACGCAAAAATATCCTTCGCATCACGCATGGTGATCCTGCGAAGGATGAGGCGCTTTGTCTCAAGCGTGGGCATGGAAAACATGCCCCATGCATTTGGCGTGAACATCTGCACACTCCCTCCCATCTTCTATTATACACGAGAAAAAGGGAAAGCGCCATCCCCCTTATCTGCGGCGCAGTCCCTTTGGATAATGGTTTTTCATAACGCCGCCGGCCTGCTTGCCAAAGCCCAGCGAAACGCCGCAGAGCGTCAGCAGCGTGTATCCGGGCTCAAGATCGCCCAGCTCCAGCGCCTCGCCGGCCTGATACAAAAGCGCCTGCTCCTGCGTCAATTCGCAGGTTCGCGCCGCCTCTTCGGGGCGCAGCGCCATCGCCAGCGCATGGTCCGGCTCGGCGCGCTTTCCTTCCATGTGCGCCAGCAGCAGCCCCGTGCGCAGCACGCGAAGGCCGTCCAGCCGGGATATATCGTCCAGCCCCTGCGGCAGCGCCCACAGGCTGCCGCCCGCCATGTGCAGCTTTTCAAAGGCGAATCCCTTTGCCAGCACATCCGGCATGGCGATCATGGGCTCAGGCTTCTTTTTGGGGCTATCCTTGCCGCGCGCGGGCTTCTTTGCGCGCTGCGGCTTCTCATCGCTCACTTCCGGTGCGCCGGGCGCATCCGTCGACTTGCGCAGCAGCGACACAAAATGCCCCTCGCCGCGGATCTCGTGCGGATACAGGTGCGCCCAGCCCTTTTCGCCGCCGGGCAGCCCCGGCAGGCTGAAGGCCTGCGCTGAAAACTCCGGGTGCTCCTGCGTGAAGCGCGAAAGCACGCCCTCGTTCTCCGTGTCATTGAATGTACAGGTGGAATAGACCAGCGTGCCGCCGGGGGCGAGCATCCTCGCCGCTTCGCTCAGGATCTCCATCGCACGGTCGGCGCAGCCGCGCGGGCTGTTTTCGCTCCACTCGTCCCGGGCCTCCGGCTGCCGCCTGAACATGCCCTCGCCCGAGCACGGCGCGTCGACGAGAATACGGTCAAAGTATGCCTCAAAATGCGGCGCGAGCTGCGCAGGCATGGCCGATGTGACCACGGCATTGCGCACGCCCATGCGCTCAATATTGCGCGAGAGAATCTGCGCACGGGAGGAAACAGGCTCATTACACACCAGCAGCCCTTCCCCCTGCATCAGGGCGGCAATCTGCGTGCTCTTGCCGCCGGGCGCGGCGCACAGGTCAAGCACGCGCTCGCCCGGCCTGGGATCAAGCACGCTGACAGCCGACAGGGCGCTGGGCTCCTGCAGGTAAAACAGCCCGCCCTCATGCAGGGGCGAAAGGCCCGGGCGCGCATCGCCGTCCACAAAATAGCAGCCCTTTGCCCACGGCACGCGCTCGCCCGTGCCCTCGACATCGCAGGGCAGCGTGCCGTCCGGGCGCAGCAGCAGATTGACCCGCAGCGCGCGGGTGACGGGCTGGGAAAGGGATTTTTCGTACGCAAAAAAGCCTGCTTCACCGAGCAGGCGTTTCATCTGGTCTATATATGCCTTGGGCAGATCGTTCATAGGGCCTCTTTTTCTTCGAAAGTGTTGTCGAATGCCCGCACGGCGCACAGCCGCCTGCGGTCGTCGATACCGCTCTCCACCACGTACATCTTCCCGATGGAGCAGGAAGAATTGAAGACGGACTCCGTCGTGGTGAGGATACAGAATATATTGCGCGAGGCGCGGGAAAGCATGTCGCGGAAAACCACATTGGGCGGCTCCATGCCTTCTTTGCGGATCTTCTGGGCAAAGCGGCGATAGGCCGTGTTGGCCTTGGCCGCATTGTGGAAGACGTCCGGCGAAAGCGTGAGCGTGCAAAGGGTCCCTTCAATCTGGCTGGACGTCTGATACCGGCCAGGCCACGGTCTGTCCTCCGGCCATGCGATGATCTCCACCATAGCCTTCCCGGGTTCGATGGTACGCAACTGCTCTCCCTCCCCTCTCACGGCGAAATATTCAACTATTGTATATTGATTATAACATAATGCCAATCTCTGCGGCAACTAGAATCCTGAAATTACCATGATTTTTCAGCATTTCCAGGCATTATCCGATTTCCTGCGCAGCGGTAAGCGCCGCGATGCAGCCCTCGCCCACGGCCTTGGCCACCTGAAGCGGCAGGCCCGTGCAGTCGCCTGCGGCAAATACACCGGGAACGCTGGTGCGCATCCCCCTGTCCACCCGGATGAACGCGCCGTCCATCTCAAGCCCCGGAAGCAGCGAGGAAAGCGCCATCACCTCCCGGAAGATGAATACGCCGTCAAAGGGCAGCTCCTCGCCGCCGGCAATCAGGCCCTGCGCGCGCATGCCGCCGGTGATTTCAGTCACCCTTTCATCGCGGACTTTGATGCGGCTGTCCAGTTCGGCGTCAGCCTTTCCGAAATACGTAACGGACGCGCACAGGCTCATCAGGAAGTTCGCTTCGCTCACGGCCTCCGGTCCCGCGCCGATGACCGCCGCATGCCTGCCGCGGTAGAGCATGCCGTCGCAGGTGCCGCAGTAGCTGACCCCGCGCCCGAGCAGGCGCTCCTCGCCGGGCAGGCGTTTAGGCTGCTTTGCGCCGGAGGCGAGGATGACCTTCCTCGCCTCCACAAAGTCCGCGCCCAGCGACAGGGCAAAGCTGCCGCCCATGTCAATCATCTGATGCACCACGCCGCCCCTGAGCTCGGCGCCCATATTCTTCGCCTGCGCAGCCATGGCGTCAAGCATCTGCTGACCCGACACGCCGGGCATGCCGGGATAATTATCGATCCTTTCCGCGCGCGCAAGCCAGCCCGTGTTCTGGCCGATGACGATCACGGATTTTTCGCGCTTTCTGGCGTTGATGGCGGCGCTGTAGCCCGCAGGGCCCGCGCCGACGACGGCGATATCGTACAATAGAACATCCTCCTTCACAAACGGGAGATCCGTTGGGGATTTCATCCCCAAACCCCTGCCCGGGGAATTCTTCCCCCGGACCCCTTTCTTCGCTTCGCGCGGTTGAAAGCATGTTTATCTGAAAACGTTTATGATAAGAAAAAGCCGCAAGAAACCTGCGGCTTTTGTAGCGTTACTTCTGAACCGGGATCTTCACGACGACCTTGCGGTAGTGCTTGGGGAATTCATTATGGCAGCCGGCCTTGTGACCGTCGCTGGGGAACATGATATAGAACATGCCCGGGCGCACGGACATCGCGGTGGACTTGCCGGTGTAGAAGTAGCAGTCGCGCTCCGGCTCCTCGGTGGTCTTGTTCAGCTCCTGAATATGCGCCCATGCCATGCGCTCGCCGCCGGAGATGCAGTACTGCAGGTCGATATATTCCCTGTGCGCTTCCAGATCAATGCCGTCAATCTGACGGGTATCGCCCTCGGAAACCGAGGCAAACAGGCCGTTCTCCAGCTCGTAACGGCCCTCTTCCAGATCTGCGGCCTCCGCCAGGAAGGCAAAAGCCAGTTCCATATCCTTATGCAGCGCGTAGTAGCGCTCCTGTTCTTCGATGCGATCGACGATCACGTGGATCAGCCTCCTTTTCAATCGTTTACCATTATACGGCAAGAGCTCCGCCCCGTCAAGCACGGGTGTCTGCAGCAGCCTGCACCGCCTGACGCGCCGCATCGGCAATCAGCTCCTGCAGGCTCATCCTGCCCGCGCCGGCGACATGCGTGCGGCAGCGCTCAGTCGGCACAAGAATGCGCACCGCGCGGCTCGCGCCCACGGCGGCGGCCATTCCGCCCGTCACCTCGCCCATCATCGAGTCCTTGAGCACCAGCGCGATGGGCGCAACCAGCACATCGGCATTCTCCGCCGCCCAGCGCACGGAGTTTTCGCCCGTCGCGCCGCGCTGCGCGCCGGCCTTGAGCATGGCTGCGGTCGCCATGGCATTGGTACCCACGCACAAAAGCTCCGCCCCCTCGGGCAGAATCGGCACGATTGCGCCGATAAGCGCCCGGCCCACGCCGCCGCCCTGACCATCCAATACGACGATTCTCATGCCGCACGCCTCACTTCCGCATCCTGCCCCATTTTGAGCATTTTCATCGTCCTTTAGTTTACGGCAGTTTTCGGGAATTGTCAATTCCTGCCGCACAGGGTATAATAAACATAATCCTGAAACGAGAAAGGGGCTGCTTCCATGTCCAATCCCAATATTCCGACTCCCCATATCACCGCAAAAGAAGGCGACTTCGCCCGCACCGTGCTCATGCCGGGCGATCCGCTGCGCGCCAAGTTCATTGCCGAGACGTTCCTTGAGGACGCCGTGCTGGTCAACAATGTCCGCGGCGTTCAGGGCTACACCGGTTATTACAAGGGAAAGCGCGTGTCCGTCATGGCCTCGGGCATGGGCATGCCGTCCATTGGCATCTACTCCTACGAGCTGTTCAACTTCTACGGCGTGGAGAATATCATCCGCGTGGGCACCGCCGGCGGCATCGGCGACAACGTGAAGCTGCGCGACGTGGTCATGGGCATGAGCGCCTACACCAATTCCAACTTCGGCCGCCAGTTCTTCGACGGCAACGTGGCTCCGTGCTGCTCGTTCAAGCTGCTCGACGCCGCTGTCGCCGCTGCGCGCAGGATGGGCGTTGAGCCCAATGTCGGCGCGCTGTATTCCTCCGATATCTTCTACGACGAAGCCGGAAGCGCCGGTAAGCTCAAGAATCTGGGCGTGCTCGCCGTCGAAATGGAATCCGCTGCGCTCTATCTCAACGCCGCGCGCGCGGGCAAGAACGCGCTGGCGATCTGCACGATCTCCGATCACATCTTCAGGGAAGAATCGCTGCCCGCGCAGGAGCGTCAGGTCGGCTTCACCAAGATGATGGAGATTGCTCTTGAAATCGCATAAGCAGCAATAATCGCATACCCAAATGATGGGGTCTGGGGAAGAAATCCCCAGGCGGGGTTTGGGGCCTGCGGCCCCAACGTCCCCATCGCGAAGCGCAATTTTCTTATTTCCCCGCGTTTCAGCGGACGCGAAGCGTCTATATTGAAACGCACCCCAACAGAATGGAGAACCCATGAGCATCGAACGAGCCAGAGCCCACCTTCGCAGGCACGGGCTCGAAGAAAGAATACAGGAATTCACCGTATCCAGCGCGACCGTTGCGCTGGCCGCCGAGGCGCTTGGCTGCGAGCCGGCGCGCATCGCCAAGTCGCTCTCCTTTGAAAGCGGCGAAAGCGCCATCCTCGTCATCGCCGCCGGCGACGCGCGCATCGACAACGCCAAATTCAAGCAGCGCTTTGCCATGAAGGCTAAGATGCTCTCCGCCGAGAAGGTCGAGCCGCTCATCGGCCACGGCGTGGGCGGCGTATGCCCCTTCGGCGTCAACGAGGGCATTTTGGTCTATCTGGATGAATCGCTGCGGCGGTTTGACCATGTATATCCCGCCGCCGGCACGCCTGCCAGCGCGGTATATCTGACCATCGGGGAGCTCGAGCGCGCCAGCGAATGCGCCGGCTGGGTGGATGTATGCAAACAGTGATCATAGAAAGTAAGGGTATACCATATGCTTGACCGTATTTTCATTTCCTCGGATATTGAGGGTACCTGCGGCATCTGCCACTGGGACGAGACCGAGCTGGGCAAGGCCGAATACGAGCCCTTCCGCCGCCAGATGACCGCCGAGGTCGCCGCTGCGTGCGAGGGCGCGCTTGCCGGCGGCTGCGACGACATCCTGATCAAGGATGCGCACGACAGCGCGCGCAATCTGCTGCCCGCCGGGCTGCCGGAGAAGATCCAGATCTTCCGCGGCTGGGGCAGCGACATCCATTCGATGATGTCGGGCATCGACTCCAGCTTCGCCGGCGCGATCTTCACCGGCTATCACTCCCCGTCCAATTTCGACACCAGCCCCCTTGCGCACACCATAAACACGCAGAACTGCTCCATCAAGATCAACGGCATTCAGTGCAGCGAGCTGGTAATCAATGCCCTCGTCTGCGCGATGTACGATGTGCCGCTTCTGATGGTCGCCGGCGATCTGGGCGTATGCGAGCAGGCCAAACGGCTCAATCCGAACATCCACACCGTGCCCGTGCAGCAGGGCCGCGGCAACGGCACCATCTCCATCCATCCGGCCGAAGCCGTGCGCCGCTATCGCGAGACGGCCGAAAAGGCCGTGCGCGAGGGCATTGCCAATCCGGACCGCTTCAAGATCGAGATGCCCAACAAGTTTGACGTGGAAGTCGAGTTCGTCAAGCATTTCAAGGCGCGCCGCGCCAGCTTCTATCCGGGCGTCCGTCAGACGGGCGCGCGCAGCGTGCTCTTCTCCTCCGACGCCTACTACGAGGTGCTCCGCTTCTTCATGTTCTGCTTATAAGCGGGCAGTGCCCGCTGCCGCTGCGCTTCGCCTTGCTTCCAAGGGCATCGTACGCGCGAAAGGCGCTCGAAAACTGCCTGACCGCAAATACAAAAACGGAACCGGATATTTCCGGCTCCGTTTTTCATATACACTTTCTTCAAACCGCCGCGAAGCGAAAATGGGAGTCTGAGGGATATATCCCTCAGGCGGGTCTTAGGGCGGCAGCCCTAACGTCCCCTCACATGTTCTCGCTGACGACCTTCTCGATGTACGCCTTCTGCGCATCGCTGAGCGCCGGGAACGGCGCGCGGCAGCCGCCCACATCCAGCCCCTGCACCTTGAGCATGTGCTTGATGGACGGGAAAAGGGAACAGGAAACCAGCGCCTGCATGATGTTGTTCGCCTGACGCTGCAGCTTCTGGGCAAGCTCGTAATCCTTGGCAGAATACGCCGCCTCCAGCTTCGTAAACAGCGGCAGCGTGAAATTGAACGTGGAGCCGATCGCGCCGTCCGCGCCGAGCATGCGCGCGCCGATGTAGACCTCGTCAAAGCCGCCGTAGATGACCAGCTGATCGTTGAGGTTTTTGATGCGCTCCATCTGATAGAGATTCAGGCTGGTCTGCTTGATGCCGGCGATGGTGCCGTCGGTGAGGATGCCCTTGATGTACTCGTTGTCGATGTCGACCTCGATGCCGGTATTGCCCGGGAAATTATACAGGAAAAGCGGAATGTCGGCGTGGGCGCGCAGCTTCACGAAGTATTCCGCGATCTGCTTCATGCCGAATTTGTAGTAATAGGGCACGGTAGAGATCATCGCGTCGTATTTGAGCGTCTCGGCGGCCCTGGCAAATTCCAGCGCCTCGTCGGTGGAGATGGAGGCGACAGAGGCCATGAGCTTCGTCTTTTCGCGGCCGGCATAGTTCGCGGCAACCATCAGGCCGTCAATGCGCTCCTTGTGGGAGAGCAGCGGGCATTCCGCGCTGGAGCCGCCGATGAGGAAGCCTGCGGCGCCCTGACCGATGGTTCTGTCCATGAGCGCGTGCAGCGCCTTGGGATTGAACTGGCCCTCTGCATCAAACGGGGTGATCGCGGCGACAAAGAAGCCGCCCATGTTTTCCATCTTTTTCATGTACTTCCCTCTCCTTGTATGTCTGAATCGGTTAAGCCTGCTTTTCAACCCTGCCGTGGGTGACGATGTATTTTTCCCTTGCGATGGCCAGCAGCGGACCGTCAGCCTTCGCGTCGTCGGTGTACATGGCGCGCACCTCAAATTCACCGAAAACCTCGCGGATGCGCTCGATCTTCTGCGCGCCCTTGCAGTTTTTTCCCGTGAGCGCGCCGGTGACCATGTCGCACTGCGTGCCGATGAGGCGCTCCACGCCCAGAATCTTTGCCGCATGCTTCAGCTCAAACTCCGGCGAAGCGGACGCAATGACAATCGGAATATCGCGCGGCGTCTCATCAAACCATGCGCCGAGCTTACTGCGGGTCTTCTCGCTGAGCCAGAAGGTTTCGGCCTCTTTTTCAAGGCTGAAGCGTTTGCTCATTTCGCCAAAGAGCACGGTCTTGAACTGTGTGAGGCTGTAGTTTTTCACCGCCAGACGCAGCGCGGCAAGCGCGAGGCGCGGCAAGCCGAAAACCAGCTCCGGATGGCGCGGCAGACAGAAGAGCACGAAATCCGCCGTCGAATCGCCGTCGTAGATCGTGCCGTCGAAATCATATACGTCAATGAGCATAGCTGTTCCTCATGTTTCTCTCGTTTTGATCAGTATAGCATTTTTGAAAGGAAAGGGAAAGAAAAATATCGTAAAACCGCGCGGAACGTAACAGGGGTCTGGGGACAATGTC
>JAFWXL010000024.1 GCA_017545905.1 Clostridia bacterium
AGATGCCCAGCTGCGCAGCAGCGCCCAGCAGCAGGGAGATCGGGTTGGCAATCAGCGGAGCGAAGTCGGTCATCGCGCCGACGCCCATGAAGATGAGCGGCGGGAAGATGCCCAGCTTGACGCCCTGATACAGATAGTACAGCAGACCGCCGTTCTGCTTCACGTACTGATAGCCGACCAGCGTCTCGCCGTTGTAGATCGGCACGCCGGCCTTGCCATGGTACACCGGATTGGAGATGATCTCGTAGATCGGCTCGTCCATGATGCCTGCCAGCGGCAGGTTGGTCAGCAGCATACCGAAAGCGATCGGCATGAGCAGCAGCGGCTCGAACTGCTTGACAATGGCCAGATACAGCAGAACGAAGGAGATCAGAATCATCACCAGCGCCTTCCAGTTGCCGGTGAGGATGCTGTAGATACCAGAATCCTTCACGATACCGGCGACGGTGCCGCCGATGGTGAAGTCGTCGATCGCCTGCTCAATGGAACCGATGGCGCCCTCAGCCTCTTCGTCGACATAAACGGGAATCAGTTCAGCAGGATCGCTGACCAGCGTGGCAAACGCACGGGTCTCCGCGACCTCGGCAGCCGGCTCTGCAGCTGCATTCTCCTCAGCGCAAACCGGCAGCACGAACAGCATGCAGCACAGCACGAGCGCGAGGACACTCAGAATCTTTTTCACAGCGTATAACCCCTTTGCTTAGCCGATGATTACTCGAGCACGACCAGAGCGTCGCCGGTGTTGACGGTCGCGCCCTTGGTGCAGGCAACCTGAGCGACCTTACCGTCGCGCGGAGCCATGATTTCATTCTCCATCTTCATGGCCTCGAGGATGACCAGAACGTCGCCCTTCTTGACCATCTGGCCGGCGGCAACCTTCACATCGAGGATGTTACCCGGCATCGGAGCATTGATCTTCTCACCGCCAGCGACCGGAGCCGGAGCAGCAGCCGGGGCCGGAGCAGCAACCGGAGCCGGAGCAGCGACCGGGGCCGGAGCGGCAACCGGAGCCGGAGCGGCAACCGGGGCCGGAGCGGCGACCGGGGCCGGGGCAGCAACCGGAGCGGGAACAGCGCCGGCAGCGACTTCTTCAACAGCAACCTGATAAGCAACACCGTTGACGGTAATGACAAAATTACGCATAATGGATTTCCTCCTAAGATAGTCTTCTTGATTAATTGTTATTTTGTTTTTAAGTTACAGTTGACAAAAGTCGATTACATGCGGGAGTAAACCTGCTCCTCGCGGCCGGCGCGGTTCCACGCCGGAGTGCCCATGCGGCGGATAGAGCGGACCACGAAGGTGCTCTTCGCCTTGGCCGGATTCTCCTTGGCTTCCTCTTCGATGACGGTCATCAGCGCAGCGGAGATCGCGGCGACGACGGCGTCGTCATTGACGTTGGCAGTCTGGATCACGATGGTCGGCGCGTCAGTCTTGGCAGCCTTCGGCGCAGCGACATTCTTGAAGTTGAAGCTGAAGTCGCGCGCAGCAATCTTCGGCAGCACCTTCTCCATGCCCTTGATGACACCAATGAGGATCACCAGACCGCAGAAAACGGTACCCATGCCCACCAGGGCAACGGACAGACCATAAGTCAGAATCGAAAACATGTCTTTTTATCCTCCCCTATTACAGCGGCATGTTGCCATGCTTCTTGGGCGGATTGGAATCACGCTTGCTGCTCATCAGTTCGAGCGCGGCGATGACCATCTTGCGGGTATCGGCCGGATCGATGACGTCGTCCACCAGGCCCTCGACAGCGGCATTTACGCCATCGGCAACCTCAGCTTCATACTTGGCAGCCAGCTCCTTGCGCGCGGCAAGCGCGTCGCCCTTGCTGTTGTTGATTTCGTCCTTGCCCCAGATCGCGATCGCAGCTTCGCCGGTCAGCGGGCTGATGCAGGTGCCCGGCCATGCATAGGTCGCATCGGCATTGGCGCTGCCGCCCATAGCGACATACGCGGCGCCGATCGCATTGCCGATCACCACGGTAACCTTCACAGTCGTCGCCTCGCTGTAAGCGTAAACCAGCTTGGAAGCCGCCTTCACGACGTTCAGCTGACGGTCAACGGTCTTGAAGATCTCAAGTCCAGTGGAGTCCACCAGAGAAATGACCGGAATGTTGTAGCAATCCGCAAAGCGGACAAAGCGGGCAATCTTTTCCATGCGCTTGTCGCAGGTATCGCCCTTGCCGGTGTAGGCAAACGCCACGGTGCGGCCAGCCAGCTTCGCAAAGGCGGTCACAGCGCCGGTGTAGCCCGCGCCAACCTCAAGCACAGAGCCGGCGTCGGCCATCGCTTCGATAACAGCCTTGCCCTCCGCGCCGGCAGAAAGGCCGGTCAGCTTGCGGTTCATATCCTCTTCCATGGAGAAGGGAGCGTCTTCCAGATTGTTCGCCGGCAGCATGCCCAGCAGCTTCTTGGCGGTTGCAAACGCTTCCTCCTCAGCCTCGCAGGCAAAATGCGCAGCGCCGTTTTCAACAGCGATCTTCGCGCCGCCCAGTTCGGTCGCCTTCATGACGTCCTTGCCCATGGTGGCAGAGATAACCGTCGGGCCGGCCTCAAGCAGCGCGCCGTTGCCGGCAACGATCGTCAGATCGGCCAGCTCAGCCATCATCGCCGCAGCGCCGACGCACGGACCGAGAACCATCGCGATCATCGGCACCACGCCGGACAGACGGGCCATATGCGCAAAGATGTCAGCATAGGCTTCCAGCGCAGCAGCGCCTTCGCCCACACGCGCACCATTGCTGTCGCACATGAGGACAACGGGGGTGCCGGTCTTGCGGGCAAGCTCGAGGACCTTAACGACCTTCTTTGCCTGCTTGCTGCCGACAGCGCCATCCATCACGGCGAAGTCCTGTGCGACCACATACACCGGACGGCCTTCAACCGTGCCGGAGCCGGTCACGACGCCGGCATCGCTCAGAAGCATCGCCTGCTCCATGAAGCTGCCGTCGTCGAGCAGCAGATCAACGCGCTCGCGCGCGGTGAGCTTGCCGCTCTTCTTGATCTTCTCGACGCCAGCGGCATTCTCAAGAATGTCCTGCTTGCGCGAGAGCACCTGATTGAGATCCTGAAGGGTGCTCATTCCACTATCGCCTCCGTAATCATATAGATCCGCTTTCTGGGCATTCAAAAGAAAGCCCATAAAAGCCCGGATACAATTTATCCCGTTTTTCTAAATTCAACAGAATTCTCCTTATTCCTGCTTCATTTTTGCAAATTCCGTAAAAAAGTGAAAACCTTAACAAATTCCCCTGAAACTATTTGTTTCTCTGTATCAGAAACAGTCTCGGAGTCTGTAAAGAAGCATTTACAAAGCTGTGATAAAGCACATTGAACGTGCGCACGCTCAGCTCAGAAACATACGTCCTGAGCGCCTCAAGCTCCCTCATCCCTTCCTCATGTCCCGGATAAACGCACACCGTCACAATGCCGCCCGGGGCGATCAGTTCAAGCGCCGCATCCACCGCCTTGAGGGTCGTATCCGTCTTGGTTGTCACCGCGTGCTCAGCGCCCGGCAGCCAGCCCAGATTGAACATCACCGCCTGCACAGGCCCCCGCACATGATCGCCCATCGTCTCATGTCCAGCCAGTAGCAGCGTCGTGCGCTCTGCATAACCAGCTTCCCGCACTCGCTCCCGCGTACGCTCAACCGCCTCTGCCTGCACGTCAAACGCATATACATGACCGTTTTTGCCGACCAGCCCGCACAAAAAGAGCGTATCCTTCCCATTGCCCATGGTGGCGTCAATAACCGCATCTCCCTCGCGGATGCTGCGCATCATATAATCTGCCGCCAGATGGCGCGCATTGCGCAGGACAAAACGCTCCTGATCATATTCCATCTCAAACACCACCCTGCACATCATCGGCATACATCAGATGCCAGTAGGTTATCACATCGTCCTGTATCACTGCCTGAAGCATCGCCGTATCACCATTTTCAAGCAGGCAGGCATAGCGCAGCATCAGTTCGCCTTGATCCAGCGCCATCAGCTCGCCGTACGGGGCCTCTCCGAGCGCCTCCCCCTCCAGATACAGCGTACCTCCGCGGGCATAAAGATCGGAATCTGCCCGAAACAGCGATCCCGCCGTTCCGACGTCCATACCGACCTTCAGTCTGTTCGGCCCTTCAATGGCAGCGCTGTTCACGCTGAGCGCGCGAACAAGCTCTTCGCCCGTGTATTCATTGAATCCAAGCGTGACCACTGCACCGTCATAGACAAGCACGCGGCCAGTTCCCTGCGGAAGCGTCTGCACGCTTTGCGGCTCACCAAGCCTTGCAACAAGCTGCGCAACAGGCACGCCCAGCGCCTCTCCGCCCATGACCAGCATGTTTTCCTGCGTCAGCATCGGCGCATTGTTTTTTGCAATGAGCACTTCACTGTCCTGACGGGACGCGATTTCCTCCGCCGTTTCCAGGCCTTCCTGTGCCTGAGCAAGAAGCGCATCGGCGATTTTCATGCGAATTGCCGTGATAACGCCGCTTTCGATGACATAGGTCAACGTATACTCCTTCATCGAGGCGCCTTCACCGCCGTAAGCGATGTATTCCACACCATAGACGCCGTTTTCGGATAGATATGCCCAGCTCCAGCCGTATCCCGCTTCCTGCGTGCCCAGCACATACAGCGGTGATGCGCTGTACTCCGGCAGACGGCTTTCCAGCGTCTCTTCCAGCGGCATACCCACGCAAACATTGCGGCAATCCTTCACCTGCGGGCTGCGAATGTCGATTTCCAGGATATCTGACATTTGCACGCCTTCTCCTCTGACAAGCACCGTGCCAAATTCATACTCCAATAGACGCTGACCGGCACGCGCTGGATCCGCCGTCATTGCCGGATCATTCACCGGGACAAATCCTTGAAGCGCCTTCGCGAACTGCTGCAGCCAGTCTGCCGCCGTCTGGGCATTGTATGCCAGTGCATTCGCACTTACGGCGCACAAAAGCAGCACACATGCGCATGCGCGCACCAAAATACTTTGAATCGTCGCTTTTTTCATCATGGATGCACCCTTGCTTTTTTTTCATTTCGTGATATCATATTAGATGTATCTCTCAGGCAAAACCTGTTACAGCCATTATAACAGAGTTTTTGCCCGATCGAAAGGAGTAATTTCCGTGTCTGAGGAAGTTCAGCAGGGCTGCGCGCCCAGCGAATGCGGCACCAAGCCTGCATGCGCCGGCTGCAGCCACAACAAAAATGCAAACCACAGCGCTGAAGAAGCGCCCAAGGCCCAGCCCAAAGTGCGCAAGGTCATCGGCGTAGTCAGCGGCAAAGGCGGCGTCGGCAAGTCTCTGGTGTCCGGCGAGCTGGCTGTCATGCTCTCGCGCATGGGCTATCGCGTCGGCGTGCTCGATGCTGACATCACCGGCCCGTCCATCCCGAAGATGTTCGGCGTTACTGAAAAGGCCATGGGCGACGGCGAGCTCATCTATCCGTGCGAAACCAAGACCGGTATTAAGGTGATGTCGATCAATCTCCTTCTTGAAAACGACGACACGCCCGTCGTGTGGCGCGGCCCGGTAATCGCCGGCGCAGTCAAGCAGTTCTGGGAGGAAGTTGCATGGGGCGAGATGGACGTCATGGTCATTGATATGCCGCCCGGAACAGGCGACGTGCCGCTCACGGTCTTCCAGAGCATTCCTCTTGACGGCGTTGTGGTCGTCTCCACTCCGCAGGATCTGGTCAGCATGATCGTGCGCAAGGCTGTCAACATGGCTGGCATGATGAATATTCCGGTCCTCGGCCTGGTCGAGAATATGTCCTATGCCCTGTGCCCGGACTGCGGCAAAAAGATTGAGATTTTCGGCAAGTCCCGCATCGCGCAGGAAGCCGCCGAGCTCAGCCTTCCGGTGCTCGCACAGCTGCCGTTTGATCCCGCAGTCGCAAATCTCTGCGACCGCGGCATGATCGAAACCGTGGACAACCCGGTTATGGCAGACGCCGCTGCGGCCATCGCCGGTCAGGTTCAGCTCTGATATCGTGCATGCTGCTTTCAGCATCTGAAGCCCTCCTGTTCGGGAGGGCTTTTTTTCTCCCATCGCCTGACGATGCTTTCCATACAAAAGGAGCGATACAGACCTTTGGTCTGTATCGCTCCTTTTCTTGTTTATTCAGCGTGTTCTGTCAGACCGACATCGATATTGCGAAGCGACTGACCGGACTGCAGCGCGATCTGTGCGCTCATGCCCGTATCGGGATTGATATCGCTGTCGATCTCTCCCAGCGGCGCGCCGAAACAGAACGTGAGAGAATCTCCTTCCTGCGGATTCATGCGAAGCACATACGTACCCGGGCGCAGCGATTCGAACGCATAATAGCCATACTTATCGCTGTGCATTGTGCTCACCTCAGTCATCTGTCCGTCAGCGGAGACAGACAGCAGCGTGAGGCTCACACCGGAAATCAGTGGCTCCTTATAATCCTGCAGGCCGTTTCCATCCTTGTCGAACCAGACCGTATCGCCGATCATTCCCGGAAGAATGCCGCCCACGTTCATATCAAGGCGCTGCTCGCCCATCACAAGGCGGAAAACCTCTGTCTCACCTTCACTTCCAGCTGTCACCGGCACGCAGGAATCTGCCGGTTTACCGGTATAATCGGTAAAGAGGACCCCTTGGGGAATCGCGAACCGAACGCGATAGTCTCCGCTGCGCAGGCGCTCAAACGAATAGGTACCATCGCTGCCCGTTGTCTGCTGCTCAAGTACCGTGCCATCGCTTCTGATGAGCTGTGCTGTCACGCCGGAAAGCGCAGGCTCCGCACTGTCCATGGAAGCATTGACATTCTCATCCATCCATGCCGTGCCGGCAATCTTCGCCGCATGCACGACGCCAACCGCATCAACACCGATGCGCTCACCCATGGAAAGCGCATATTCTCCGGTTTCAGCGTCTATGGCGTCAGCATTCGTCATATTCAGATGTGCGTTTTGTGCAAACAGTGTCTCATCGCCAAGCACATAACGCAGACGATACGTACCGGGGCGCAGCATGTCAAAGGAGAACACGCCGTTTTCATCTGCATGGGTCGTTGCAAAGACGGTACCGCCCTGCATCGCCGTTACGACTGCTCCATGAAGTCCTGCTTCATCCTCAGAGAAGACGCCGTCTTCATTCTCATCGATCACGACACGCCCCGACATAGAGGCAGGAACGATCGTTCCGACGTTCAGGTTCTCCAGACTCTCGCCCATGGCAAGCGACATGGTAACGCTCTGAGCGCTATCCGCATCAATGGCTGCGATAATACTGTCTCCCTCACGGGTGAATATTCTTCGATCCGGAAGCGATACATTCAGCCTGTATTCGCCTCTGCGCACAAAGTCAAACAGATATGCACCGGTTTCATCGGTCGCCACTGACGCGACAACCTCTCCACTCAGCACATCAACCAGTTCCATCGTTGCACCCAAAACGCCGGATTCGCCCTTGCCGAAGCGGCCGTCATACGTCTCATCTTCCCAGACATAACCGCTGATCGTGCCGACGCCGACAACGCCGACGTCCATGTCTGCTCTGTTTTCCCCGCAGCCAATTACAAAGGGCTCCGTGGATGCAGTCAGCGCATCCGCCTTTTCAACACTTGATACGCGGCGCGTACCGGATACCCGACGTGCAAAAGCGTAGCCGTCCGCGAGCTCAAACGTCATCACTGCTTCACCCGGCATCATGCCGTCAAAGCGATATACGCCATTTTCATCGGTCAGCGTTTCATAGGCTTTTCCTGCATCTGCGCCGCTTGTCATTTCGATCCTTGCGCGGACGCCGGAAATCCCCTGATCGCCATTCTGCCTGCGGCCATCGTCATCCTGATCCAGCCAGACCATGCCGCCGATCGAGGCCTCTTTCAGCATGCCGATACGCACATCCGAAATCTCGCCGCCCATCTCAAGCGTCCCCAGCTCAATGACAGCATGAAGTACCGCATCATGCGGAGCATACGACTCTGCGCTGTCGGTCGTAAAGGCATAGCCTTCCGGCAGCGCCACACGCAGCGCATAATTACCCGGCATCAGCTGATCAAAGACAAACTCGCCGCTGCGCAGCGTCTGTCTGGATGCAATCTCATTTCCGTTTTCATCCAGCAGCGTCACATCCATGCCGCGCAGGCCCGGTTCTTCGCCGCCCATATAGCCGTCAAAGTCGCTGTCTTCCCACACAAAGCCGCCAATCGTACCCTGCGTCAGAAGGCCGAAGCTCACATTCTGCACTTCAACGCCGCCAAGCAGCATAAACGCAGCCGAATAACCCCTTCCGTCGCGCTCATCTTCAAGCCCGAGCGGACTGCCGGCAAGAGCGCCGGAGAAGACATATTCCTCAGGCGCATCCATCCGGATCTTATAGGTTGCCGGCTTCAGATGATCAAAGACAAACCCGCCAAGCTCATCCGTCGTAGTGGTATGCAGAATATTCCTGCCGGCTCCATCCATCAGATGAACGCTCACTCCGGCCATCGGCGTCTCTTGCCCGTCGTAAAGCCTGTCGGCATTCTGGTCCTCCCAGAGCTTGCCGGATACGGAGGACAGGCGGACCACACCGGCATCTGCAGCGGATGCACACTGGCCCCCGGTCACCGTAATCGCGCGCGTAGAAGAAACGTTGCTTTCGCTTTCGAGCACGCCGCCGCGGACCGCCGTGCGCTCTGTACCGGAGAAACCGCAGCCCTCTTGGGCGGTAAAGCGCACTGTGTAGCGTGCCGGAGCGAGACCGTCAAACGCATAGCCGCCCTCGGCATCCGGTACAGCAGAGGCAATCACCTGCTGGCTGGAACCCAGAAGCTCCACCATCACCTCCGTACACGCCGCCTCGTTTTCGTCCCGTTTGGCGTCTGCATCGTCGTCATAGTAGACAATGCCTGCAATGGAGCCGGAGAGCATCGCGCCGATAAACAGCTGTTCCTCTCTCCTGTTCATATCCAGAATAAACGGCTCGCTGCGGCCAGTGCTGAGCATGCTCTGAGGCACGCAGCTCACAGGATAGCTTTCGGACTGAACCTGTTTGGTGGTTCTCCAGAGTCCCGGCAGCTCGTAGGCAATTACATACTCGCCCGGACTCACGCCCTCAAACACAACCATTCCGTTTTCTGCGGTCGCATAAGTCACCGCTTCGGCGTCCTGACCGTTTTCGATGCGTATCAGCGAGACACCGACGCCGGAAAGCATTTTCTCATAAACGCCCTTCAAGCCATCATACTGCGCATCTTCAAATACACCGACCGTCAGTCTGGCAGGAATCGTAACGCCCGCGTCGACGTCCAGTTTCGTATCGCCCGGTTCAAGGACAAACGTGCGTGTGGAGCCGCTCTGAGAGACGGCGCCGTATACCTGCGAGTTCTCCCCGTATCGCGTGAAGGCCCAATCGCCCTCCAGCTCAAAGAGAACGCTGTATTCACCCGGATACAGGTGTTCAAACGCATATTCGCCGTATGCGTCAGTCTGCGTCTGGGCAATCACCTCGGTATGCGCGCCATTGGCAGCAAGCAGCGAAACGCGGACGCCTTCAAGGATATTGGCGCCGTCCTCAATCACACCGTCTCCGTCGTCATCCACGCGCACGATACCGCGCACAGAGGCTTCCTTTTCAAGCAGAAGCGCGTCAAAGGAAAGGCTCTCGCCGGAGCCGAGGTGAATCAAACGCGAGATAACAGAGTTCTCTGCCTCGCGGCACAGATAGCCCTGCGGAATCTTCATGGTGATCTCGTATTCACCGGGCAGCAGTCTGTTGAAGCTGAATTCGCCCATTCCGCCGCTCAGCACGACAAGAGGCTCTTCGTCCTCATCAGCGTGAACAGCGCGCATTTCAACCGTCAGCCCGGTAAACCCTGCTTTCTGACCATCCTCAATGCTTTCAAGCACGCTGCCTGTGACTTCGGAGGCAAAGATACATCCGACATTCACCAGGTAATCCGTGTGTTCGCCGTCAATGACAATCTTTTCGCTGGTGCCATAGCGCGTATCCTCAACGCCGCTGATCACATGCTCGCTGAAAACCTCTCCATCGGAGAAGACCACGCTCTCACCCGCATCAAACTGAACCCTGTATTCTCCGCCGGAAAGCGCGCCAAAGGTATATCTGCCGTCCGAATCGGTACGCACTGTATCGAGCACTTCGCCAGAAAGCGTTTGCAGCGTCACTGTCAGACCAGCGTAGCGGCTGCGTTCGCTGCCGTCCATCACACCGTCTGCATCCTCATCAAAGAATGCAATACCGCTAATTTTTCCATCTCTGCCAGCGCTGACTGTTTCAAACAGACCATCAGCCCGCACGGTAAAGGGAAGCTGTGCATTGGCTGTGCGCTCCATACGTTGCATCCTGCCGCCGAGCTCGGTCAGATAGGCAAACTGACCGCTGAATACCGCTTCAGCCTGCATATTCACATTGCCCTGCGCACTGGCCTCGATATTGAGCGTTACCTGCCCCGGCACAAAGCCCTGCCCGGAACACTCCTCCTGCGTCGCAGCGTCTATGTAGGTAATCCGCACTGCACGGATATCATCACGCACATCATCAAGGCTGACTGCAGTCGGTCCTGACAGCACGCCGGTCATGCGCGCATCAGAATGCTGCCATCCGCCGCCATCCAGACAGTATTCGATGCGTGCCTGGTACTGCGTACCTGCATCATCGCCCGTTCCGGCAATCACAACACTGGCAATATCGCTTCTTTCACTGCCGACTGCATCAACTCTGATGGTCAGCACAGGCGCAAGCAAAGCCTGCGTCACCTGAGCAGTATCCACGCAAAGCAGAGAAAGCCCCTGCTCCTGCGCCGCATAAATATCTGCAAACAGCTCCATCTCCGTCTCGGTCGGCACCGACGGTGCTGTCATCCGGACATAGTTGGTCTTTCCGCCTTCGCTGAGATACGGCTCTACGGTAACATCCGTCTCGTACGGTTCGCTCAGCGCATAGCCCGGCGCAGCCTTTGTCTGGCGAAGGATATACTCGCCCACCGGCACAGCCATCGGGTTCTGATACGCCTCCTCGCCCATTTCAAAGGTGAGAACAGCTTCTCCGGACTGCTTATCCAGCAGCTCGAAGGTACCGCCCGGTATATGCTCGCCGGAGACGGTATCTGCTGCATCAAGCATAAAGAAACCCCTGTCGCTGGAAACAGCACAGCTGAGAGTCGCTTCCCTTCCGGCATAAAGGCAGATTTCATAATAGCTGTCATCGGGCGCAAAGCCCGGAGCCTGCGTCAGCTCTCGCAGATAATATATAGTCCCATCAATCGCCGCAGGCAGCTTCACACTGCCAACCTTGCCCAGCGCAATTTCCTGAGGCGTGACATTGGCCCAGAGCGTTTTCTGCTGCACGGCATCCGGATACGGCTGCATCTCACCGTTTTCAAGCGTATAAACGCCATATTCGCCGGAAAGTGGCACGACATACGTGTTGAGCTGATGATCAAATGTGAGACCCGTCTTCGAAACGCTCAGCAGTGCGTATTCCTCCAGCGGAACATCAACCACCGTCACCTCGCCGCCTTCAAGCGCCAGCCTGCGCTGGGCAGCAATCGTATATCCATGCGGAATCTGCGTCTGACGCAGCACATATTCGCCTGCAAACAGGCCGCCGGCATAGAATACGCCGTCTTTTGCCTGCAGCTCGCTGACGCTTCCGTCAGCATCGACAATCTCAAAGCGCACCTGCGCCTTTTCCTCATCGGACAATTCTCCGCCGGTCAGGTGAACCTCCACGCCGCCGAGCGCATCCCTGCAGATGATTTCCGCCTCGGAAAGCTGCGTATTGCGCACGCTCAGATATACCGGCTGCGCACCGCTCCAGCTCTGCGCAAGGGTTTGTTCCTCCACAGCCGCAGCATATTCGCCCGCCTCAAGGCTGACCTGCGCCAATCCCATATCGTCCGTCACGAGCACAATGCCCGTGTCCGTCTCTTGTCCATTCGCTGAAACATGGAAGAGATGAACCTGCGCCCCCTGAACTGGCGTATACACAGCCTGACCGTATTCATCCAGACTCTTGACGCTGACAGACACCGACGCAACGCCCAGGCTTTCATGACAAATCTGAATAGAAGCCGCCTGACCAGCCATAGCCATCGCTTCCGCCGCAGGGGCAGACGCATATCCGGCAGGTGCATCCAGCGTCTCGATCACAACCTCGCCCGGAGCCAGCAGCGGCGTGACCGCCATGCCGTCTTCGTCGCAGATCACTTCAAAACGCGCGCCAATGCTGTCGGTAAGCTGATATGCGCCGCCGGGAGCAGGCTTTCCGTTTTCATCAACAGAAGAAAGAACAAGCCTCGTGCTCTCTGCCGCAAAGCGGATCGTCTCCTCATCGGACGGCATGTCAAATACGGCAGATACGCTCTGAATCCCCAGCTTCTGCGCGTCAGATTCATCCATCTGCAGCGTGTACCGGCCGCTAAGCGCTTCAATCGTCACGATGCCAAGCAGTGAATCCACCACGGCCACTTCCTGCCCCTGCTCATCCCTGAGAACGAGCGAAACCGGATCGGCGATCGCATTCTGAACGAGTGCTCCGTGCTCGTCCACGGATTCGGCCACAAGGCCGAACATCTGCTTTTCCTGCGTCAGGAGCTGAACGTCCGCCTGCGTGAGCTTGCCGGAAGCAACCTCCAGCAGCAGCTCATCGGGGTTCTTTGCTTCCATGCCGTCGCAGACAATCGAACCAAACTGGACGCCGCCTGCCAGTTCAAATGCAGAAATGCGGTATGCGCCGGTCTCAAGCGGCGCGGAAACCACAAGACCATCTGCATCCATCGCATACGGACCGTATTTTCGGCCCGTCTCTTCGCTGACCAGCAGCACACTGCCGCCTTCGAGCGCTTTTTCGGCATGCGCTGCAATAACAATGCGACCGGTGCTTTCACTTGCGCTCAGTTCAATCACAGTTGTTGAGCCGCTGCTGACGATCATCTGCCCTTCGCTCAGCGGCAGGATCACATCAAGATTTCCCTCATAGCTCAAACGGACGTCATAAACGCCCTCAAGCAGCGACGCACTGGCCCGTCCCTGCTCATCGGTCAGCAGACTGATGCCAGAATCACCGAGAATATCCAGACGCACATCACGAAGGGGCATCGATATCTGCTCGGCATGTTCATCGATTACGCTGAGCTTCATATCCAGCTGCACAGAACCAGACGCCGGATGCTCAAATACTACGCGCGTGCGTCTGGCAGGGCTCACCTGTGCATAGGCGCTCTGCTGTCCATCCTGTCCGCCGGTCACAGAAAGCGCAGCAAACACACCTTCGGGCAGCGCGCCCTCGCGAATTGTAAATCCTTGATTGCCCTGCGCCTGAAGCATCGCTTCGCCGCTCTCGTTGGTCACAAGCACATGGCTGTTTCCATCCTCACCATCAACGAGGATCTCCACGCCGCTGATCGGGGTTCCCAGCGAGTCGACGGCGCTGATCACCAGCTGTCCCGCCATTGCATTTTGGACGACAATTTCACCATCTGTCACAGGGATCAGCATTTCGTCATCGAAAATATAGCCGTTCGGCGCGCTCTCCTGCTTCAGATAGTATTCAGCGCCCTGCGGGAGGCTGAAGTACGTTTCCGCCTCACCCGTACGAATCCGCATCTGCTCGCTGGGATAGAGCGGATTAGCCCACGGGGTAAGCTCTCCTGTTCCAGAAAAGACATAGACGCCAAATTCTGCGCCCGGGAGCGAATACTCCGTCACCGGCTCGTCGCTGTCAGCGCCAATCGCCAATCCTTCCACGCGCAGGCTGATTGAACCGGTAACCGGCGCCATCTGCATGGCAGGCACATAGATATAATCGCCCAGCTTCCACTCCTGTGCCACAGACGCCTGACCGCCCATAAGCACCGCACAGGCACAAAGCGCAGCACATCTGATGATCCATTTTTTATTCACGATATCTCCTCCGCAAAACGCAGCATTACGCTCCGGATTCTCATTCCGGAATACGCTTTCGGTCAAATCAGCATAAGCTACCATTATCTAATCAATTTTAATCCATCTGCCTGCTCTTGTCAAGAAAAGCGAAGTATGATATGCTTGCTTCAATATCTGCAATCATTTTCCGGCAGAAATCGGA
This sequence comes from Clostridia bacterium, assembly GCA_017545905.1. Classification (GTDB taxonomy): domain Bacteria; phylum Bacillota; class Clostridia; order Christensenellales; family Aristaeellaceae; genus Ventricola. Next base: position 14,071 of record JAFWXL010000024.1, read on the forward strand.
GGCAAATCATGAACAAAACCCATACTGAAACCTTTGTCGTCCGTGCAACGGACTGCGACGTCAACAGGCGCATGCGCCCCGCTGCGCTCTTTATCGCCATGCAGGAAGGTGGCGAGAACCACGCTTGTCAGTTGGGACTCGGCTATGACGCCATGATGGCTCGCGGCCTGTTTTTCGTTCTGGCGCGCATTCATGTGCGTTTTGAGCGCGCGCCGCACTGCGGCGAAACCATCGTTCACACAACATGGCCCGGCATGAGCAACCGCTTCTTCTGTCCCCGCTATCATACCTTCACCCTTGAAGACGGAACGCCGATCGCCTCCGCCGGCGCGCTGTGGGTCATGCTTGATACGAATCAGCGCAAGATCGTCAGTCCGAAGGGCGTTGATCTTCCGTTCCCGGATACCACCGATATCCCTGCGCCGATTGATCTGCCCACGCGCCTGCCGCAGCCCGGTCAGGCGTCGCGCATCATTGATCGTGCGCCCGTATATTCCGACTACGACATCAACGGCCATGTGAACAATACACGCTACATCGCTTATCTTTGCGACATGCTGGGCAATGAGCTGCTCAGGGATCACTACATCGCCGATCTCATTGCCAGCTATGAAAAGGAAATCCGCACGGACGATCCGCTTGCCATGACCCTGTCGCTGGCAGACGATCGCTTTACATTCCTCGTCGCCTCACAAAGCGGAGAAAAACACTTTGCTGCCGGAGGCACACTGCTCAGGGAGGATACAGTATGAATGATATTCTGATCGCTATGCGCGAACGCGCGCTTGCAGACGCTGCCTTCCGTGAAGCGCTTCTTCTAACGCGAAAGGCGGAAGATCCGCTGCTTGCTCTTTGCGATTTTGCGCAGACGCACGGTTACGCGCTGTCTCTGGGCGATATCATTTCCGACGGCGAGGAATTCTGCTGCAACCAGATGAAATCCACCAACGGCGGCAATCCCATGCCTTACGACTGTTTCGGCTTTGATGACGCATACGAAATGTTTTTCATGTCCATTCTGTAAGCTGCAAACGGAAACGAGCACCCTTGTGAACGGGTGCTCGTTTTGCTTTACTCATTTTGCTCAGTTTCTCTTTATCTATGCGGCGCATTGCACTTTTCGCACGGCACCAGCCTCGTATACGGACTCTTGTTGATGTCCTTATACGTGAAGCTGCCGGAGAGCGGCAGATACTTGTCCGCCACAGACGGGCAATACGCATCGGCATGGTACATCTTTCCGCCGTCCTTGTTGTAATAGAGCTTTGTCTTCGGTCCGGGCGTCGGAGTCGGCGTCGGTACCGGCGTCGGAGTAGGCGTCACATTCGGATCAGGCGTCGGGGTGGACGCAACCTGAAGAATACCACTGGAGAGCGAGTCCGGATCGATATACCATTCTTCGCTTTCAAACAGCGCAATCGCGTCATACTTATACGTGCGCAATTCACCGCCGTAATTGATATCTGCCTCCACGGTAATCGTGCGCGCTGTGCTCGCATCCGTGCCGGAGGGCGCGGACATCTGCCGCCAATCGCTCAGCGGCTTCTGGGCAAATTTCCAGAAGAGCTGCTGCTGCGCGGAATCTGCCTGAGCCTCGCGCCAGCTGGGTGGCGTATGCGCTACCATATCGGCAATGATTCCCTTGTACCACTTATCCATGAAGTTTTCAAGCGCAATTTCTGCGCCGGACTTCGTATCGGATACATAACCGGTAGCGCCCGTGTCGGTCACGCCCAGATCCTGTCCGGATTCATCCACGCTGCCGCCGCTCATGCCAACTTCCTGCACGCCAGCCATGCCATCGGTATAGGTATCATCCATAACCATACCATAAGACGGATCGTACGGCTGAATATACTGCGGTATCTGCGTCGGAGCAGCTGTTGTCGTCACACCGGCAAATGGCCCTGTCGGACCATTGATCTGCCTTCGGCTGCCGCTTTCGCTCAGCGCCGTAACAAGTGTGAAAACCATCAGCAGTCCGTACACAGCAGTAAGAATCATCCGTCCCGGGAAAAGGAACGCGTGCACAAACCACATCAGGCCGAGACAAACTACCGTCAGAATCAAGAAAACCCAGCGGATAGGCTGGAAAAAGATGGCCAGCAGCCCCAGTACCGGTAAAAACACGAAAAACAGCATCAGCAGCAGCTGATTCCATTCCTTCTTCGGTCTTTTGGGCCTGGGCTTCTGATCAAGCGCTCTGGATGAACCGGCAGGCGTGCTGGAATAATTCGGCCTGTTCGATCGCATGAAACCGCCTCCTATCATTCGAATCATATCTCTGCAGAAAAAGACGAAACAGACAGGCAGTTTCCTGCAAAATCTCCGCCGTTTCACCATAGTTTCTCTTCTTCGACAAGGTTACAGAGTATTATATCACAAAATGCGCAAAAGAAAAAGAGCAAAGTAGGCTGTGCTGTATCCATTTCAAAAGCGGAATGCATTGCGCAGACATACGCAGCACTCAAAGTGAAGATTCTTCACAGAAAAAGAGATGCGGTATAAACCGCATCTCTTAAAACCATTGGAACTGTGTCGGCAGCCGACTCCTGTGTCTTACAGCTGACCCTTCTTGTCCTTGATCGCAGCCTGGGCAGCGCTGAGGCGGGCGATCGGCACACGGTACGGAGAGCAGGACACGTAGTTCAGGCCGATCTTGTGGCAGAACTCGATGGAGGACGGATCGCCGCCGTGCTCACCGCAGATACCGCAGTGGATGTTCGGACGGACTTCCTTACCCATCTTCACGGCCATCTTCATCAGAGAGCCGACGCCAGTGGTATCAAGACGGGCGAACGGATCGGACTCGTAGATCTTGCCCGCGTAGTAAGCCGGCAGGAACTTGCCCGCGTCGTCACGGCTGAAGCCGAAGGTCATCTGGGTCAGGTCGTTGGTGCCGAAGCAGAAGAACTCAGCCTCGCCCGCGATCTGATCAGCGGTCAGGCAGGCGCGCGGGATCTCCATCATGGTGCCGACCTCATACTTGAGGGCGATACCGGAAGCGGCGATCAGCTCGTCGGCGGTCTTGACGACGATGTCCTTGACGAACTTCATCTCCTTGACCTCGCCCGGCAGCGGAATCATGATCTCCGGCACAACGCTCCAGTCGGCATGGCGGGCCTGAACAGCCAGAGCAGCCTTGATGACAGCACGGGTCTGCATCGCAGCGATTTCCGGATAAGTGACAGTCAGACGGCAGCCGCGGTGACCCATCATCGGGTTAAACTCGTGGAGGTCGTTGATGACCTGCTTGATATATGCAACAGACTTGCCCTGCGCCTCGGCCAGCGCCTTAATGTCGGCCTCTTCGGTCGGCACGAACTCATGCAGCGGCGGATCCAGGAAGCGGACGGTCATCGGATAACCTTCAAGAGCCTCGAACATGCCCTCGAAATCAGCCTGCTGCATCGGCTCAATCTTGGCCAGCGCGGCCTCGCGCTCCTCGACAGTCTCCGCGCAGATCATCTCGCGGAAAGCGCCAATACGGGTCGGATCGAAGAACATATGCTCGGTACGGCACAGACCGATACCCTGCGCGCCAAAGGCAACAGCCTGCTTGGCATCGGCCGGAGAATCGGCGTTGGTGCGAACACCCAGCGTCTTATACTTGTCAGCCAGCTCCATAATGCGGCCGAAGTAACCAGAAGCAACGTTAGCCGGAACGGTCGGGATCAGCTCGCCATAGATGCAGCCAGTGGAACCGTCCAGGGAGATCTCGTCGTTCTCGTGGTAAGTACGGCCGGCGAGGGTGAAGACCTTGTTCTCCTCATCCATCTTGATGTCGCCGCAGCCGGAAACGCAGCAGGTGCCCATGCCGCGGGCAACAACGGCAGCGTGAGAGGTCTGGCCGCCACGCACAGTCAGGATGCCCTGCGCGTACTTCATGCCCTCGATATCTTCCGGAGAGGTCTCCAGACGGACAAGAACAACCTTCTCGCCAGCCTTGCCGCGCTCAGCAGCATCCTCAGCAGTGAAGACGATCTTGCCGGCGGCTGCGCCCGGGGAAGCCGCGATGGCTTTGCCGACCGGAGTCGCCTTCTTCAGGGCAGCAGCGTCGAACTGCGGGTGCAGCAGCATATCCAGAGACTTGGCGTCGATCTGCATCAGCGCCTGCTCTTCGGTGATCATTCCCTCGTCGATCAGATCGCAGGCAATCTTGATGGCGGCGGCAGCAGTACGCTTGCCGTTACGGGTCTGCAGCATGTAGAGCTTCTTGTCCTCGATGGTGAACTCCATATCCTGCATATCGCGGTAGTGGTTCTCCAGGGTGTTGCAGATATTCAGGAACTGCTCGTAAACCTCCGGCAGAATCTCCTTCATCTGCGCGATGGGCATCGGGGTGCGCACGCCGGCGACGACGTCCTCGCCCTGAGCGTTCATCAGGAACTCACCCATCAGGCCCTTTTCACCGGTGGCCGGATTACGGGTGAACGCAACACCGGTGCCGGAAGTATCGCCCATGTTGCCAAATGCCATCATCTGGACGTTGACAGCGGTGCCCCAGGAATACGGGATATCGTTGTCCATGCGGTAGATATTGGCGCGCGGGTTGTCCCAGCTGCGGAAAACAGCCTGAACAGCACCGAAGAGCTGCTCCTTCGGGTCGGTCGGGAAGTCGGCGCCGATCTTGGCCTTGTACTCAGCCTTAAACTGTGCACACAGCTCCTGAAGATCCTCAGCGGTCAGATCGACGTCCTGCGTGACGCCCTTGGCTTCCTTCATCTCATCAATGAGCTTCTCGAAGTACTTCTTGCCGACCTCCATAACGACGTCGGAGTACATCTGAATGAAACGGCGATAGCAGTCCCATGCCCAACGCGGATTGCCGGACTTGGTCGCCATGACGTTGACAACTTCCTCATTGAGGCCCAGGTTGAGAATGGTATCCATCATGCCCGGCATGGACGCACGGGCGCCGGAACGGACAGAAACCAGGAGAGGATTCTCCAGATCGCCGAACTTCTTGCCGGTGATTTCTTCCATCTTCGCGATGTTTTCCATGATTTCGGCCTGAATGTCATCGTTGATGCGGCGGCCGTCCTCATAGTACTTCGTGCAGGCTTCGGTGGAAATGGTGAAACCCTGGGGAACCGGAAGGCCAATCTTGGTCATTTCCGCGAGGTTCGCGCCCTTACCGCCGAGCGTATTGCGCATGCTTGCGTCGCCTTCCTTAAAGAGGTAAACGTACTTCATGCTGCCCAGTCCTCCTTCAAAGGTAATATACTCCTGCAAATTCTGATTCCAGACTGCAGGGAAAAGTCAAATGTAGCGACCGTGTTACAGGCCGCACATATTCAATTATAAAGCTTTTTTATTCATTTGGCAATGTTTTTCTTCAAATTTGATGTATAGGATTCCACTTATTCCATTCATTCACAATCTGTTCTCCTGCATCGGAAAAATCCAGATTCCTTGTGAAATATATGTTAATCGCGTCAATTCCTGGCAAATCCCCTGCCGGATCTTTCAAATCTTTCCTGTGCCGTTTTCAGAATAACCATGTATTCATCATGATATGCAGGGTTTCTGGCTATTTCCAGAAACGCCTCCCGTGTACGGGCCAGCAGCCTGGAATCCGAGGAAAGCATCAGTGCCGGCATCTGCGGTTCACCATGCTGCCTTGTACCGAAAAACTCGCCTGCACCGCGCAGCTCCAGATCCTTCTGCGCAACGACAAAGCCGTCGTTTGTAGCGACGAGCGTCCTGAGCCGCTCATTGGGCTGCGCCATCAGGAAGCACCAGCTCTGCTGTGCTCCCCTGCCCACGCGTCCGCGGAGCTGATGAAGCTGCGCAAGGCCAAACCGCTCTGCCCCTTCAATGACCATCACCGTGGCGCGCGGCACATTGACGCCGACCTCAATCACCGTCGTGGCAACAAGAACGTTGATTTCGCCCGCATAAAACTGTTCAAGTACCGCTTCTTTATCCTGCTTTTTCATGCGGCCATGCACAAGAGCAACCGAAAGCGGCTTAAGCGCCTGTTCAAGTTCGCGCTGAACCTGCGCGGCGCTGCGGATATCCGGATCGTCCAGTTCATCCTCGCCAACCAGCGGACAAACAACATACGTCTGAAAACCCGCCGCCGCCTGCGCACGAATGAAGCTGTAAAGCCCTTCCCGCTTATCCTCGGGCACAATGCGCGTCGCCACCGGCGTTCTGCCCGGCGGCAACTCATCGACGATGGAAATATCCAGATCACCGTAGAGCACAAGAGAAAGTGAGCGCGGAATCGGCGTGGCCGACATCACCATCACATGCGGCGAATAGCCCTTGCCCTCAAGCATCGTGCGCTGACGCACGCCAAAGCGATGCTGCTCATCGGTGATGACGAGGCGGAGATCAGCAAACTCGACGCCCTCCGAGATCAACGCATGCGTGCCGATGATCACCTGCCACTCGCCTGTTTTCATAGCTTCTCTTGCACGTCTGCGTTCTGCCGCCGTCATCTTGCCCGTAACCAGCCCGCAGGCAACGCCCAGCGGCGCAAGCATCTCGACTGCGCTCCTGAAATGCTGAACAGCGAGGATCTCCGTCGGCGCCATCAGTGCGCCCTGCCCGCCTGCACGCACACACAAATACAGCGCGCAAAACGCAATCAGCGTCTTGCCACAGCCAACGTCGCCCTGCACCATGCGCGCCATCGCTTTATCCTTTTGAAGATCGTCAGCAATCTCTGCAACCGCCCTTCGCTGCGCCTGTGTCGGCGGAAACGGCAGGGTTTCATAGAATTCATCTATCCAGATTGAATCAATATCAAGCGGCCACGCATCCCGTCTCATACCAGAAGCACCGCTAATACCCGCCTGAAAAAGCAGGAGTTCTTCAAAGGCAAGGCGTTCCTTTGCAAGCGAAAGCCTGTCGTAATCAGTAGGAAAATGCGCCTCTTCCAGCGCATCTTTGCGATTCATTAGTCCATGACGCAGCACAAAGGACGGCGGAAGCACGTCGTCGGCATCATACTCATCCAGCAGCAGCCGCACTGCATCACGCAGCGCTTTCTGGCCGACACCCGGCACCGGCGCATACACAGGTATCATGCTGCCCGGCTCCTCCATCGTCGGATTGATCACAAACAGACCGCTCTTCTTGCGCACACAGCGTCCATAGAGCGTTACATGCTGCGTATCATAGAGCCTGTCTTTCATCCACGTCTGATTGAACCACATGCAGCGGATCTTTCCGTATTCATCTGCGATGGTTGCCGAAACCCACTGCTTACCGCGTACACGGTGCAGCGTCGGCTTGCCGGCGACAAAGCCTTCAAAGCAGGCCGCTGCGCCTTCGGTCATCTGCACAGGAGAAAGCGGATGCGTCGTATCGCGATACCCGGCAGGCAGGCGCTCCAGAAGATCCTGTGAAGACTGAATCCCCCGCTTTTCAAGCGCTTCAAGCCGCTTGGGACCGAATCCTTTGATCTGCGACAATTCTCGCATACAATCCCTCCGAAAGAAAAAGCCGCGCCGGTAAAGGCGCGGCAAAAACTGCTTACTCCGCGGAAATCAGATAGTAATACAGCGGCTGACCGCCATACTGCACTTCAACATCCAGATCGCCAAAGCGCTCCGCAACCTCGGCGCCCAGCGACTGTGCGTCTTCCTCCGTCGTATCCTGACCGTAGTAGATGGTGATCAGCGAATCTCCGTCTTCGACGACATGACCGACAAGATCCAGCGCAATATCGTGAATGCTGCTGCCGACGGTCTCGATGCGGCCGTTGTGGATGCCGATGATATCGCCTTCCTTGATCTCCTTGTCCTCAAACACGGTATCACGGACAGCGAAGGTGATCTGGCCGGTTTTGACCTGCTCGGCTGCCGCCGTCATCTCCTCGCGGTTCTCCTCTGCGCTGCCCTCCGGATTGAACGCGATGACCGCGCCAATACCCATGGCAACGTTCTTGGTCGGCAGAACAACGACATTCACGCCGTCCGCCAGCTCGGCAGCCTGAGACGCGGCAAGAATCACGTTGGAGTTATTGGGCAGAACGAAAACGGTCTGCGCGCCCACACCGTTGATGGCGTCAAGGATATCCTCGATGCTCGGATTCATGGTCTGTCCGCCCTCGACGATATGATCCACACCAAGATCGGTAAAGATGCTCGAGAATCCTTCGCCCAGAGACACGGCCACCATGCCGTAGGGCTTCTTGGGCTCCTCCTGCTTGGCAGCTTCCTCTTCAAGGAGCTTCTTCTCCGCTTCCTTCTGGGCAGCCTCCGCCTTGGCCATGCGCTCCTTGCGTTCCTCAGCCATGTTGTCAATCTTCAGGTTCACCAGATCACCCATCGCGCAGGCCCACTGAATGGCCTTGCCGGGATCATTGGTATGCACGTGCACCTTGACAAACTCAAAATCACCAACACAGACAACGCTGTCGCCGATACGTCCCAGACGCGTGCGGAACTTATTGATATCGTCCTCCGTGACGCCGTCATTCATATCCTGAATGATGAATTCAGTACAATACTTGAACGTCAGCTCCTCAAGAGAATCGTGATCATCCTCAAATTCAAACGTGGCAGCTTCGCCTACGCCGGCAACGGTCTCCTCGACCTTCTCGCCGTTATACGCAGCGCGCCAGCCCTTGAGCACGGTGAGCAGGCCCTGTCCGCCAGAGTCGACAACACCCGCCTGCTTGAGCGCAGGAAGCATATCCGGAGTCTTCTCCAGAATCGCTTCGCCGCTGCGGATCATCTTATCAAGAACCTCGCCCACAGTACGCGGCTTCTTGGCAACATAGCGCTGCGTATCCTCAGCGATCACGCGGATAACAGTGAGAATTGTGCCTTCCTTGGGCTTCATGACCGCCTTGTAAGCTGTGTCTGCGCCGGAACGCAGACCCTTGACAAATGTCTCGGCGTCGATGGTATCGCAGCCCTCAATGCCGCGCGAGAAACCTCGCAGAATCTGGGACAGGATGACGCCGGAGTTGCCGCGGGCGCCCTTGAGCGCGCCGCGTGCGGCCATGCCGGAGAGCTTGGCCGCACTGGGAATATCCTGAGCGGCAATCTCCTTGACCGTCGACTTCATCGTCAGTGACATATTGGTGCCCGTGTCGCCATCCGGCACGGGGAACACGTTCAGCGCGTCAATCGCCTCACGGTTCTGTTCAAGCAGGCTCGCTCCCGCGATAATCATCTCTTTCAGGAGCAACCCGTCAATAGCTTGCTGTGACAAAAAATTCGCCTCCAGTTTACGTCAGGGATCAGACGCGGATACCCTCAACCGAAATATTCACTCTGCGCACTTTTGCGCCCGTCATGTTCTCAATCTTATAACAGACCTGAGATTTGATAATCTTGCAGACTTCAACAATGGAGATACCGTATTCAACGATGATATACAGATCGATGTCGATACCGCCCTCCGTCACGTTGACGCGAACGCCCTTGGTAAGGTTCTCTCTGCCGAGCCACTCGACAAAACCATCCTTGGCGCGCTTGGAAGACATCGCTACGATGCCATAGCACTCCAGCGCAGCATAACCCGCCACTTTCAGCAGGACATCTTCAGTAATCGTAATCTGACCGAGATCGTTGTTGATTTTGCATTCCATGAAAAAACCCTCCTTGCGCAGGGTCATACTGACCCGAAATCTCAATGGATCATTTTACAGTATACAAGAAAGCTTACGATTTTACAAGGATTCCTCAAAAAAAACTAATGTTGAATCACAGTTTTCTCCCCGTCATGCAATTTTGAGTGCAGTTTTTTTGATTTTATTCAAAACAAAATGAAAAAAACACTTGTCAAATCGGGATTCAGGTGCTAAAATAACTGTGTTATGACTGTTTACGCACCAGAAGGAGGTGTGATCATGGGAAAGATTTGTGAAGTTTGCCAGAAGGGCGCTATGAGCGGCCACAACGTCAGCCACTCTAACCGCAAGAGCAACCGTGTTTGGCTGCCGAACACCCAGCGTGTTCGCGTGACCGTCGGCGGCACCGTTCGTCACATGAACGTCTGCACCCGTTGCCTGCGCAGCGGCAAGGTCGAGCGCGCTCTGTAATTGTCCATATTGACATGAGGACACCCGGGTTCCTGATTCAGGAATCCGGGTGTTTTTATGTTTTCAATGTTTCCCACCAAGCCCCATCCACCGGCAGAACACGCGCACCACCCTGGGCGCGCGCA
>JAFWXL010000025.1 GCA_017545905.1 Clostridia bacterium
CCCCCCCCACCCCTTAAATAATTTATTCGCCCAGCATATCCCACAGGCGCTGGAGTTCTTCCTGACTGCCGTATTCAAGCACGATCTTGCCCTTATGCTCCGTGCCGGAAAGCGATACCTTCAGCCCCGTCACGCTGCGCAGGCGCTCGGTCAGCTCCTCATATTCCACCGGCAGCGGCGCCGTCTTGGGCTTCTCCCTGCGCTCCTGCGTCGCCTGCTTGGCGGCGGCCTCCAGCTGGCGCACAGACCAGCCGCCCTGCACCGTCTTGGCAAAGAGCGTTGCCTGCAGCTTCTTATCGGCAATGCCCGCCAGCACGCGCGCATGACCCGCGGAGATCGCACCCTCGATAACCGCCTGCTGAATCGGCGCGGGCAGGCCCAGCAGGCGCAGCAGATTCGCCACAGCCGGACGGCTGCGGCCAAGGCGCTCGGCCACGGCCTCCTGCGTCAGCGCACATTCGTTCATCAGGACATAGATGCCCTGCGCCTCTTCAATGGGATTGAGATTCTCGCGCTGGATATTTTCAACCAGCGCCGCCTCCTGACGCTTGATCTCGTCCCACTCGCGCACAATCGCCGGGATCGTGCCGATGCCGGCCAGCCGCGCGGCGCGCCAGCGGCGCTCGCCGGCGATGATCGTATAGCGGCCGCCCTCACGGGCGACGAGAATCGGCGAAAGCACGCCGCTGTGACGGATGGAATCCGCCAGCTGCGCAAGCGCCTCATCGTCGAATTTTTTGCGCGGCTGGTCGCGGTTGGGATCGATATCGCCCAGCGGCAGCTCCACCACCGCATCTGCTGGAACAACAGACGCCGGCAGCTGCTGTCCGACGGACTCGACAACCTCTTCCACATCCGGCAGAATCGCGCTCAGACCCCTGCCAAGACCCATTTTCTTTGCCATAATGATATCCTCTCAAAAGTCCAAAACCGTATCCCACATTCGGCTTCGGGCACTATATTTCGCATTTCCGTAAAAGCCCTGTCAGAATCGGGTACAGACACCGGCCGGCTCAGCGAGCCAAAAACTCCTTTGCCAGCGCCTGATAGCTCTGCGCGCCCAGCGAGCGCGGGTCATACAGGTGAATCGGCAGGCCGTGGCTGGGCGCTTCGCCCAGACGCACGTTGCGCGGCACGACAGTGTTGTAAACCTTGCCCTTGAAGACCTTGCGCACCTCCTGCGCGACCTGCAGACCCAGATTCGTGCGCGCGTCGAGCATGGTGAGCACAACGCCCTGAATGGAGAGCCTGCGGTTGATCTTCTGCACCTTCTGAATCGTGCCCATCAGGGCGCTGACACCCTCCAGCGCATAGTATTCGCACTGGATCGGGATGAGCACGCCGTCCGCTGCGCACAGCGCATTGAGCGTGATCAGGCCCAGCGACGGCGGGCAGTCGATGAAGATATAGTCGAAATCGTCGCGGGCCGCATCCAGCGCCTCGCCGAGCACGCGCTCGCGCGCATCCATGCCCGCCAGCTCGATCTCAGCGCCCGCCAGACGGATATCCGCCGGGAGCACAAAGAGCGTGGGCACCTGCGTTTTGGCCAGCGCGTTTTTCAGTTCTGCTTCGCCGGCCATAACCTCGTAGATCGTGGGCGTCGTTTCCTTCACGCGCACGCCCAGACCGCTGGATGTATTGCCCTGCGGATCGGCGTCCACGACCAGCACGCGCTTGCCCTGCGCAGCCACGCAGGCCGAAAGATTCACGCTGGTGGTCGTCTTGCCGACGCCGCCCTTCTGATTGGTGATTGCAATGATTTTAGCCATGTATATAAATCCTCGGAAATTCTTAATTCTTGAGCACTGAAAAGCCTCGCATCACTTTCCCTGCAGAACATCGGAGCGCCCCTTCGCAGCGTCGTATAGGCGACGGACGAAGCGCAGCGGGGTTGCCCGCTTATTTCTCCTGCCCGTTTTCTCGCAGCACCTGCAGGTAATAGGCGCGTTCCTCCCCGTCCATCGGGAAGCGGCGCACGAGCTCGCGCATCGCGGCAAAGGAGCCCTCGCGCGAAAAATCATACAGCGCATCCTGCACGCCCGGGCTTGCAGGCAGCGAGCTGTAGGCAATGGCAAGCAGCCTGTCGGCCAGATCGCTGATGAACGCGCTGGTCAGGCGGACACGCCGCCCGTTTGCCAGGGTGACGACCATGGTGCCGCCGGTGCCGGTATAGACGGCGTTGAACACAGCGGAATCGATCTGGCGCAGCAGCTCGGGCAGCGTTGCGCCCGTGCGCATGAACCGGACCAGAGACTGATTGACCGTGTAGGGAAGATCCCCGCAGCGCGAGAGCAGCTCGCTGCCCAGCGCCATGCGCAGCATCGCTTCAATCTGATCAAATTTGCCTGCCACAGACCTCACCGCCCGTTCTCTTGTAAATCCCATACCCATGCCCTATTCTACACGCATTGCACGCATCGGCGCAAGTGTCTTGGGAAAAAACGAAGAATTTGCTCCGGTCATTCGTCCTGCGTGTGCACGCCCATGCGCGAAAGCGGCACAACCAGCGCCGCCGCAAAGGTGAACAGCGCAATGCACACAACAAACGGCCAGCGCAGCGATACCTCGGCCATCTGGCCGATGATGCTGGGGAATACGGCCGTCATCAGGGAGATCGTGCCGTAGACCAGGCCGCACACGCGGGCGCGTTCCTCCTCGCCGGCATTGATAAAGAGCAGCGAGCTGGTCATGGGCGAGAGCACAGAGAGCGCCGCCGCCTCCAGCAGCACGCTGATGAGCAGCATGCACACGCCCATGGCGCCCTGCGGCGCGAGCACCAGCAGCAGCATGGCCGTGATATGCACCGCAAAGCCGGTGATCAGCGGGTATTTTTTCGGATAATGCGAGATGCGCGGAATGAGCACAAGCACGCACAGCAGCGTCACCAGCGACTTGATCGTGGTGAAGAAGACCACGTTGCCCTGCGCAATGCCCAGCTCCCGGCACACCATCAGCGCCCAGTAGTTATTGGTGAGCGTGGTGACCAGCGAATAGCTGGCGAAGATGCCGAAGGTCAGCAGCATGCGCCTGTTCATGACCGTTTTGATGTATACGTCCTTGCATTCATAGAGCATCCTGAGCATGCTCTTGTTTTTTGTGGCGGCCATGCGCCGTCTGCCGATGCTGGTCTCCCGGGAGAAGACCTGCACAAGGATGAACTTGACGGTCATGGAGACGAACGTGATGCCATAGAGCACGCGCATCGTAGGCACGAGGCCGAATGCATCGATCGCCAGCTTGGATAGCGGCGCAAAGAACGCCGAAAACAGGCCCAGCATCTGCGTGAGCGAGAACGCGGGAACGATCTCCTCTTCCTTCATATCGTCAATGAGCAGCAGCGACCATGAATTCTCCGTCACGCGCCATGCGCCGTTGAATACCGCAGCCGCGGCAAACCAGCGGAAATCCTGCGAGAACATCCACAGAAACTCCGGAACGGACCACGAAAGCGTATCGAAGATGAACGTCGTCCACCGCCTGCCCAGCTTGTCGGTGATCACGCCCGAGAGCGTGGCAAAGAACACCTGCGACACGATATTGATCGAGGCGACATAGCCGATTTCCGACGGCGTCAGCCCCAGCGCAGCCATGAACAGCGACGCATAGGGCAGATACAGATTATACGGAACGCCCCACAGAGGCTCCGGCCACAGGCACGCGCGCGCATTGCCCTTCATGCCTGCCAAAGACGCGATCATGGGATTCTTCATGATCCATGCTTTAAGGCCCTTCATCCTTTGTTTCCCTCCGGTTTTTCACGTCTGTAAAGACCAGAAACATTATACTAGAGCCCTGCCGGGAATGCAAGGCGGTTGCCGCCGATGTTTACTTTTCGCCCCTTCCGGGGTATACTGAAGTATACATCACATAAAGAACGAACTGTCGACAACAGCCATGGAGAAACTGTATGAATGATCATGATTACAAAGAATACATATCGGAAGAAACGCTGATGGGACCCAGCTGCGTAAGGATTCTCAAGGAATTGCTGGAAACGCATCCGCTGCAGCTTTCCAGGGAAGATATGGTTCTTGATCTGGGCTGCGGCAAGGGCCTGACAAGCCTCGTCATCGCCAGAGAAACGGGCGCGAAGGTTTACGCGAACGACCTTTGGATCAGCGCGCAGGAAAACAGCGCGCGCTTTGAGTCCTGGGGCATGGAGAATCGGATCGTCCCCGTCTGCGAGGACGCCAATGAGCTGCATTTTGAAAAGGGTCAGTTCCGGGCCCTGCTGAGCGTGGATGCGTATCATTATTTTGCCGGCAAAAAGGGATTCTTTGAGCAAAAAATCCTTCCGTATCTGAAAAGCGGCGCCGAGGTGCTCATCGGCGTACCCGGCATAAAGGACGGATATGCGGGGCGCAGCGAGGAACTGCTCGCCGCCTGGCTCGGCAGCGAGGCCTGTATGTTCAAAAGCCCGAAGGAATGGAAGGAAATCATCGGCAGGCACGAAAGGCTTGACTGCGCCGAAACCTGGGAGATGGCGTGCTTTGATGATGCATGGAACGAGTGGCTTGCGATGGATCAGGAATATGCCCGCGGCGACCTCGTGCACTACGAAACCATCATCAAACCGTATACCTGCCTTGTCGGCATCCATGTCAGGCTGAAGTGACGGGATTCATCCCAAGGGAAAAAATCTTCTTTCAGATTTGCAGGAGGTATTCATGCTATCAAAATCCATCTGCCAGAGCGTGCTTGCTCGCGCCCTCCGGGGCGGCGGCACCTTTGCGGAAATCTTCTTTGAGGACACCAGGTCCTTCGGCCTCACGCTGCGCAGCGGCGTCATCGAAAATGCCGCCGTCTCCCGTCCGCGCGGCGCGGGCGTGCGCATCTACGACGGTCTGCGCTCCATCTATGTCTATACCTGCGATGTGAGCGAAGCCGGCCTTCTGCGCGCGGCGGACCGCGCTGCGGCAGCCGTCACCGATACCAAAGGCACGGGGCGCGACGTCGTGCTGCACGAAAAAACATTCACCGACATGCACCCCGTCTCCCTGCCCACGCTCAGCGTGAGCGCGAAAAGGCGCGCCGGCGTGCTGCGCGATGCAGACCGCGCCGCACGCGCCGTGGACAGCCGCATTTCGCAGGTGACCTGCGGCCTGCTCTCGCGCGAGCAGCATGTGCTCATCGCCAACAGCGAAGGGCTTTACACCGGCGATACGCGCACCTATACCCGCCTCACCTGCTCCGCCGTGGCCTCCTCCGGCGCGGAAAACCAGACCGGCATGGAGGGTCCCGGCGCGCTGATGGGCTTTGAGCTCTTTGAGACGCGCGTCGATCCCGCCGATGCGGGCGCAAAGGCGGCAAAAACCGCCGTCACCATGCTCGACGCCCCGTATGTGAGCGCGGGCGAGATGCCCGTTGTGATCGCGGGCGGCTTCGGCGGCGTGATCTTCCACGAGGCCTGCGGCCACTCGCTGGAAGCCACCAGCGTGGAGCCGGGCATGAGCGAGTTTGCCGGCAGGCTCGGCGAGACCATCGCCGCCCCCTGCGTCACCGCCATCGACGACGGCACCATGAAAAACGAATGGGGCAGCGGGAATATCGACGACGAGGGCAATCCGACCACGCGCCTTGTGCTCATCGAAAACGGCGTGCTCAAAAACTACATGATCGACCGCCTGAACGGCCTGAAGATGGGCATGGCGCCCACCGGCAGCGGTCGGCGCGAGAGCTATGCCTACGCCCCCACCAGCCGCATGCGCAATACCTACATCGCCGCCGGACAGGACGACGAGCAGGAAATGATCCGCACCATGGGCGACGGCCTGTATGCCGCGCAGATGGGCGGCGGCAGCGTGAATCCCGCCACCGGCGAATTCAACTTCTCCGTGCGCGAGGGCTATCTGGTCCGGGACGGAAAGATCGCAAGCCCCGTGCGCGGCGCATCGCTCATCGGCAGGGGCAGCGAGATCCTCATGCGCATTGACCGCGTCGGCAGGGAAATGACCATGGGACAGGGCATGTGCGGCTCCAGCAGCGGCAGCGTGCCCACAAACGTCGGCCAGCCGACCATCCGCGTCAGCCGTCTCACCGTCGGCGGAAAGTGAGGAATGCGCATGGAAAACAGCTTTGATATCCGCGAATTCTCCCGGCAGGCGCTCGCCGCGGCTCAGGCCGCCGGCATATCCCCCGCCGAGACGACGCTCTCGATGAGCGAATCCTTCAGCGTGCGTGTACGCGAAGGCAAAATGGAGGACTACAAGGTCTGCGACCACTTCCGCCTGACGCTGCGCGGGCGCTGGCAGGGCAGAATCGGCACCGCCAGCACGCAGGCCGTCGATGAAGAGAGCCTTGTCATGCTCATTCAGGGCGTGAAGGAAAGCGCCGAGCTCATCGAGACTGACGAGCAGGACGACATCCTGCCCCCGGACGCGCATTACAGCGCCGTATGCAATTACAGCGAAGACGTAAACGCCGTCTCCGCTGAGGACAAAATCGCGCTGGCCATGCGCATCGACGCCCGGCTTTCCGCACAGGATGCGCGCATCAAGCCCGACGCCTGCGTGGTTTCCAGCGCAAGCGAAACCTATGCCCTGTGCAACACGCTGGGGCTCGATCTGTCCCACTGCTCCAATATGATCTACGCCTATGCCAGCTGTCTGGCCAAAGAGGACGGGCAGGCCGCCACGGGCTTCAAGCTGCTGTGGGGCTATTCCATGGAGGACGTGGACGCCATTCAGATTGCCGACGGCTGCATCGCCGACGCGCTGGAGAAGCTCGGCGCAGGCCGGCTCACAAGCGGCGCGCGCAGCGCCGTCATCCGGGGCAGCGCCATGGCCGATCTGCTCTCCACATTCTCGGGCGTCTTCTCCGCAGACAACGCGCAGAAGGGCATGTCCCTGCTCGCCGGGCGCGAGGGCGAGACGATCGCCAGCGCATGCGTGACCCTGACGGATGATCCGCTGATGCCGTGGGGACTCAGCTCCTGCCCGTTTGACCGTGAGGGCGCGGCGACGATCAGCAAAAACGTGATTGAGCGCGGCACGCTCACAACCCTGCTGCACAACCGCAAGACAGCGAAAAAGGCCGGCGTATCCACCACCGGCAACGCCGCCGGCTCCGGCCGCGTCGCGCCGAGCAATTTCTACATCCGGCCCGGCAGCGCATCGCAGCAGGCGCTGCTTGAAAGCATGGAAAACGGCCTGCTCATCACCGAGCTCAGCGGCCTGCACGCGGGCGCAAACCCCATCAGCGGCGATTTTTCACTGCTGGCGCGCGGCTTTGAAATTGCCGGCGGCAAGCCCGTGCGCGCCGTGGAGCAATTCACCGTGGCGGGCAATTTCTTCTCGCTGCTTCAGGATATCACCGCCGTGGCGGATGATCTGCGCTTTGAGGGCTCGCCCATCGGCAGCCCGAGCGTGGCGGTCAGGCAGCTCAATATTGCAGGCGAATGACGAAACGGAGCGCTTCTCAGCGCTCCGTTTCTTTCTTTGTTTTCTTATACAGCCGCGTCAGCGCCCATGCGATCGCAGCGCCGAGCGTATCGATGCACACATCGGCAGAGCTCGGACCGCGTCCCGCGACAAAACCCTGATGGATCTCGTCCGAGGCCGCATAGCCGGCGCACATCAGCAGCGCAATCATGCCCGGCCGCTTTGCGCCCTCGAAGCGCAGCGCACGGTAAAAGCAGCAAAACAGCACCGCATACTCCGCCATATGCGCGCCCTTGCGCACGATCAGATGGAGCATGTCCGGCGAAATCCGCGCGGCGGCCTGCGGCCCGAAGAGCCGCGACGCCAGCTTCATCGCAGCCTGCACAATCATTCCGCTCTGCCCGCCGGATACGTCGCCCGGCATGGCGCTCATGGCAAAAATCACGCCCATCCATACAGCCGCAGGCGCCCACGCACGCAGTCTTCTCATGTTCGCTTCTCCTTTCGGAATCTGACATATTCCATGCCCGGATCATACCATATTTGACCGGTTTTTGCAAAAAATGCTTGAGTTTTCACATCCGTCTGGTATAATGAATAGAAGAACTGTGTTGCATCGAATATCATGCCAAAATCGTTTCACATTTTGGAGGGATCATTTTATGAAGAAGAAGATCGTTGCGGTGCTCGCTGCCGCGAGCCTGCTTTTCGCTTTCGGCGCATATGCCGAGGACAACGCCGCGCTTCCGGGCGCGCGCGTGGACGCCGGCGCTGCCGTCAGCACGCCCGCCGCGCCGCAGGACGCCGCGCCGCTGGAGAACGGGACCCTGCCGGCGATCACCGGAGAGACCGCCGGCGGCGAGCTGGAGATCACCGAGGAATACCGCTGGTTCATCAGCCAGTATAACCACATCCGCGGCCGTACCGTGCGCTACTATGACGACGTGTACTGCTACAACCACGGCGATTACTACCTCACGCCGTTTGCCGCCGATGTGCCGCAGGAGTATCTGACCGTCGATGCGTCCGGCACCTATGCCGTCGCGCCGATCGTGCTGGACATCACCGACGCGATGCGCACCGCGCTCTACGGCGAGGATGCCGGCGAAGTGTCCATGTTCTACGGCCAGTACTGCGAGCGCCGCGGCGATGGACGCGGCCGCACCGGCTTTACCGGCGTGCATGAGGGCATCGACTTCACCAACACCCCCGGCGCGCCGCTGTTTGCGATTCTTGGCGGCGAGGTCACCCGTGCGGGCGACAGCAACGGCACCGTCGCCGTGTACAACGCCGATTATGAGGTCACCGTGCTCTACCTGCACTGCGAGAACATCGACGTGCGCCGCGGCGACATGATCGAGGCGGGCACGTATATCGCCTCCGAAGGCAAGAAGGGCTCCGGCGGCACCTACACCCACGTGGAGATGCGCACCGGCCGCCACACCACCTCCAACAAGTACCGCAACACCATTCTGGAGAGCGCCTGCCCGTATCCGGTGATGCAGCACGCGCTGAACGTTGTGGAATCCGGCCGTCAGCCGGTGACCGCCGCCGCCGTGATGGAGGCGCAGCGCATGCGCGAGGCTGCCGAGGCCGCCGCAAGGGCTGAGGCCGAGGCCGCTGCACAAGCCGACGACGCCGAGCCGGAGATCGAGCTGGTTGATGTGATCGACAACGCCGGAGAGGGCTACGGCTTCGCCGAGCCGACTCCCGAGCCGACCGCCGCACCGGAAGCAACCCTTCCGCCGGCCGGCAAGTAAACCTTCAGCAAACCGGAGGACCCTGCCTGGCAGGGTCCTTCTTTACGGCCTGATTTCATCATATTCTATGGGAAAGGAGGGAAGAGATGACCCGCGTGCTTCGTTATCCGCGCCTGAGCGCGCTTTCCGTCTTCGCCGTCATGGCCTGCGCGCTGGGCCGCGACGCATGTGTCAGCGCTTCCCTTCACGGCTGGGCGCAGGTGCTGCTCATTGCCACCCTTGTGCTGCTGATGCTGTGCGTGGCGCTGATGTCCTGCCGCTTCTTTGTGGATGAGGGCGGCGTGGGCGTGGGCTTTCTTCTGCGCGTGCGCCGTACGCCATGGGAGGATCTCGCCGCGCTCGGCCTGCTGTGCTGCAACAGCCGCAGGCGCTATTTTTACGGCATGTATCACGGCGCGACAGATTTTATCAATCTGATTCACCACGCGCCTCAGTGCGGGCCATGGGGTTTTGTGGTGCCGGTGAGCAGCCGGCTGATCCGTGCAATCACAAGGTTCTGCCCGTTTGACGTCAATCTCTCCGCTGTTGCGCGCGCAAAGCGCAGCAGGCGCCTGCGCATCCAGTGGCATCAGGCCGCGGTGCAGACGGCAATCATTCTGCCCACCGCAGCGCTTGCACTGGTGACGGGCGTCCTGATGCTCGTGCGCGCCGCCGGTCAGCAGGCCGGCGTGCTTTCCACAACGCTGCTGGCGCTTTCTCTGTTTGCATTGGGGCTCATGCTGCTCTGCCGCCTGATGAGCACCGTGAGCACATGCCCGCGCTTCAGCGAGGAGGGCGTGGGCGCAGGCCGCGGCGTATACCTGCCGTGGGAGGACGTGCGCTTTTGCTATGTGCACAGGATTGCGCAGATGAGCGGGCTTTTCCTGCTCTCCCAGCCGCTGGAAACCGCAAACAGGCGCGGCGCGCCGCCGATCCTGTGCCTGTCCATGCCGGATACGACGACCATGCTGCTGGCGTATCTGACCTATTGCCCGCACGCCAATCACGGCATGGAAATATAAGTATCTGAAAACAGCGCGAAGTAAAGAAGGGGACTGGGGATTTTATCCCTAGTCCCCTCAGACCATCAATAAACTCTCGTAGATTGCGAGAGTTTGTTTTTTTTAATTAGAAAACCAAAAGGAAAGCAGCCTCCGAATGTCGAATTATATAATACAGATGGGAGGCTGAAAGTATGCTGCGCGAAAGAGAAACCAG
>JAFWXL010000026.1 GCA_017545905.1 Clostridia bacterium
CTGAC
The DNA here is from genome assembly GCA_017545905.1 of Clostridia bacterium. Classification (GTDB taxonomy): domain Bacteria; phylum Bacillota; class Clostridia; order Christensenellales; family Aristaeellaceae; genus Ventricola. Next base: position 6 of record JAFWXL010000026.1, read on the forward strand.
GGCACTCCTCAAAGGAGAATCAGTTTTCAATCAAAGTACTTTGATCAGGAATCCGTTGATTATGGAAAGATTCAAGACTCTGCCAGGAAAGCGGTAAAATACTACGCTGGAAAACTTGATGCCATTTATCTGTTTTCTAACAAGACTATAACCACTACCACAAAAGGATATAAAACTGCAGAAAAAATTCTGGCAGACGCCGGTATCTCATTACATCCTATTTCTAATGAAGATTTGCTTGATCTCATATTTAAGTATCCGATGTCGTCATTCCTTTGGCGTACATGGACAGAATCTTTTCTTCAATGTCCTGACTGATGCTGGTTTGATTCTTCTTGAGCAGCTGCGGCTCAAACTCTCCCTTCCGATCCCGCGGAGTGCTGACTTCCACGTCTCCGAAGCTGGTCTTCAGCTTCTTGCTGCTGTGACCATTCCGGGAGTTGTCTGTTTTCTTGTTGCGGAAATCATATTTGCTGTAACCGAGTTCTTCATCCAGATCCGCTTCCAGTCCGTTCTCCATGAATTCTGCGATGGTTTCCCTGAACAGACTCTGGATATCCGCCATGCTGCTGATGTTGGCTTCCTGCAGCAGCTCGCGAATCTTGGCACGCCGTGCGTTTTCTTCCGGGGTCCGGTTTTTTCTCGACATACTCATAAACCTCCAAACTGATGTTTCTTATTCTACACCAGCTTGGAGGTTTACACAATTCTTGGGATAGTCTCATCTGCTCGCTTGCACGCTGCTTCATTTCATCTGTCCAGCTCTCTGCCCGTGATCGATCCTGCCAGACCTTTTCCACCGTTCTTCCGTCCAGGAACAGAAAGCTCACCTGATTGGGACCCGTAATGCGGATCTCTGACAGTCTGTTCAGCGCTTCCTCCGTCAGTTCACCGGTCTCCAGCACTTCACAGGTCAGCTCCATGAGCGTCCTCTCAGGAATCTGTTTTGCCGGACACGCCCGCTTTCCTTTGGTGCTGTACGTCACGCATTGCCATGTGATCCTGCGCGGTGTGCCCCGGCCATTGGTTTGGGTTCTTCTGTTATAATGCGCACCGCAATTGCCACATACCACCCTTCCGCTGAATATGTAACGCGCGTAGGTTGGGTTCTGTACGTTTTCGCTTGCCCACCTGGCGGCGCGCTCCAGCTGTACCCGCTCGAAGGTTTCATGATCAATGATCGCCGGATGCGTGTTTTCCGCATAGTACTGCGTCAGCTCACCATGGTTGCGAATCTTCTTTTTGGTCAGATGATTCTCGCAATAGGTTTTTTGCAGCAGCGCATCGCCCGTATACTTCTCATTCATCAGCATTTCCCGGACAGACGCTGAGGTCCATTGGCCTCCGAATCGTCTTGGAATCCCCTCCCGCTGCAAGAGATTCGCAATTTGCAGGGTTCCCTTCCCCTGCAGATACTCCGAAAGCACTCTGCGGACAACAGCCGCTTCCTCCGGGTCGATCTCGATTTTTCCGTTTTCCTGCCGATACCCATGAATCAGGGACAGATTGACCGGCTTTCCCTCAGAAAAATCCTTTCGAATGCGCCACTTGCAGTTGTCGGAAACGCTTTTGCTCTCGGCCTGTGCAAAAGAAGCGAGGATGGTCAGCATCAGCTCTCCATCCTCGCTCGAGCTATCGATATTCTGTTCCTCAAAGTACACCGCAACTCCAAGCGCCCTCAGTTCCCGCACGGTTTCAAACAGCGTCACCGTATTGCGCGCAAATCTGCTGACAGATTTTGTGAGAATGCGGTCGATCCTTTTCGCCCGGCACTCTTCCAACAGGCACTGAAACTGCGGTCTGGTATCCTTGGTTCCCGTATATAGTGGTTCTCTGCTATGGCACTGATTCCATCGCGTATATATCGTGCTATCAGCTTACTTGCTGTTGAAATATGATATCCTGTCTTTTCCGAAATCTCCTCCAGGCTTTTCCCTTCTGCTCGCATGACAAGAACGTAAAGCCTGCGCTCTACGTTCTTGTTTCGGTTCTTCTTTCTCGCCGTCTCTATTTCCAGCAACTGGCTTTCTGATATTTCATATGATTTTGCCATCTTTCATCACCCATTACATTATACCACAACCTGGATACTATTGGGCGATTTGGTAAGAAAATAGTATAAAACGTATTCCGGTTGAGGCCGCAGTCCGAGATGATTTCGCTGATGGTGATCTTGGAGAGCGGCTTTTTGCGCATCAGCTTCTTGAACGACATCGCCAGGGCTTCTTGGTGTTGAAGGACGATACCTGATACTTCATTTGAATCATCCCTTCCATCTTCATCATCGAATTATTGCCGATTCTCCCGATGATTTCAATGGACAAATCCAGACAAATATCTAAAGAATCTGTGATGGCGCGCCCTCACTCTGCGCGGCGCGGTAATGCTCCGCAGCATAGAGGAACTTCCGCTCAAACGCTGCAATCGCCTGCCTGCTGATTCGCCGCATCGGCAGCAGCATGTCAAACGCATGGAAGCCCGTGGGATACACATCCACGCAGGCGGGCACGCCGGCCCTGCGCAGGTTCTCCACATAGGTCATCGTTTCGCAGTAAAACGGCTCCCTGTTCCCAATAAACGTGTATGCCGGCGGCAAGCCGCTGTAATCCGTCTGACGCGCCGGTGACGCATAGGGCAGAATCTCGCCCTCAACCTCCCGCAGATACAGCTTCCACGCCGCATGGTTGCGTCTGGTGTTCCACGAAATGCCGTGATTGTCCCGGGAAGAATCCGTGTCGCGGTGATCGAGCATCGGATACAGCGGCATCTGAAAGGCGATGTTCACCCCGCCGCGGTCCCGCGCCAGCATGCACAGCGCCGCCGTCAGTCCGCCGCCGGCGCTTTCGCCGCCCACCATGATCTGATCCTCTGCGCAGCCCAATTCCGCCGCATGCGCCTTCAGATAGCGCAGCGCCGCATAGCAGTCCTCCAGCGCGGCAGGATACGGCGCTTTGCCTGCAAGACGGTATTCCGGCGAAATCACCACCGCGCCATACGCCGTCACCAATCGCCTGGCCCGCGACATGAACACCATGTCCGCCATGCCGACAGCGTATCCGCCGCCATGAATCCACAGGATGCCGGGCGTCCTCTCCGGCGGCCGCTTCCCGCCTTTCGGCTGCAGGATCACCAGCTTCAGATCATGACTGTCTGCCGGAATCACGGCTCTTCTGATGTCATACTGCCTGCCCATGAAGATGATCCCTCCCGTCTCAGCCAACGTGCAATGCGCTTTTGCCATGGCGGCAGCCCCGTTGCTCATGGCTTACAGGCGCTCAAATCTCGGCAGATCCGCCAGCGTTACATCCAGCTCCACATCGGCCGGGCCTTCGAAGACCTCTCCGCGCCAGCTGGCCCATTTTCCTGCGGGCAGACGCACACGGCGTTTTGCCGCACCCTTTTTCAGCACAGGGCAAACCAGCAGCGTATCGCCCAGCATAAACTGGTCGTTGACAGTTTCATATCCCTGATCTGGGAAGACATACGCCATATGCCGGACAATCGGTTCGCCGGTTTTCGCCGCATGCTCAGCCAGCGCGCAGATTCTCTCCGCCAAAGAGGCGTGGAGCTTAAGCGCATCGGACACCAGCACAGCCTGTTCTTTGGGCAATACGCGCCAGGGCGAAATCGACATCTGCATCATGCCCATGCAGGCGCTGGCCTGCGCCCAGCGGACAAACAGCTCTCCGTCAAGCGGCTCTCCCCGCTCAAAGCTGCCCATCTCGCCGCCGCCGACCATATCCGGGCAGCAATAGGCATAGCCCAGCAGCCCCTGCACAATCGTGTTCGGAATGAGCGTGCTCAATCCGTCCGTGTCCCAGTTGTGCTTCTTGTCCTGCAGCCTCGCCACGATCGGGCGGCCGCCAAAGTTCCATGCCGAGCGGAACTCATTGAGCGCATACGTCTCTCCGATGCGGTTGAACAGCGTCGTATGCTCTCTGGCCGTCGTCGGCCTGCACGTGGCATCGTCGTCGCGATAGAAGTAGCGGTCGCCGGCGTCGAGCTTGAATCCGTTCACGCCATAGCGCTCCATCAGGCTGTGCAGCTGCGCATGCAGCCAGGCACAGGCGCCGTCGTTGGTCAAATCCAGCACAGCGCTGTAACCGTTCCACCACGTGCGAAGGGCAATCTGCTTCTTGCCGTCCTTGAGCAGATACTCTCGCGCGCAGAGCTTCCTGAAGCGCGGACCTGCGCAGGCGATGACCGGCGTCACCCAGAGCATCACGGCAAAGCCCATGGCATGCAGTCCATCCATCAGCGCCCTGGGATCCGGGATCTTTCTGCGGTTGAACTCAAATACGCCATATTCCTCCTGCCAGCCCTCGTCAATCATCAGAATGCCGGCGGGCAGACCATCCGCCAGGATGCTCCTCGCATAGGTGAGGATCGCTTTCGTCGTCTGGTTGGTACCCAATTCAATCCACGTGTTGTACTGCGGCCGGCTGAAAAAGCGTTCGTCCGGCAACCCGCCGGAAAACGGGAAATACTTTTGGCTTGCCGCCAGATATGCGCTCCTCAGATCGCTGCCCAGCGCTTCAAGCCGGATTTCTTCCTCTCCGCGGCAGCGGATCACGCCATCCTCCGCCGAGAGTACAAACCCCTTGCCGCTTGAAATGCAGCGTCCCTTTGAAGACAGGAACACAGGCGCGCCCTGATCCAGATCCTCGCCGCCAAACGGGTCCACCGTGCAGCGGCTCTGCTGTGTCAGGGGCATCCTATAGCCGCAGTTGACCAAACCGCCCCACCAGGCCTCGCCCGGCAGCATGCGGATTTCCAGTTCATGAAGCATAGTCTCCGTTCTTTTCTTGCCGATCATCAGGCATTGACCAAATGGAACGCATAGCCGTTAAACGGCTCGCTGAACGTCAGCTCAAGGCATCCATCCGTAATCGCGTACGACGCGCCGGAACCGAAGGCCCTGCGCAGCGTCAGGCCCTCGCGCAGGGGAATGCGCAGCGTCTTCGCGCCGTCCAGCGCAAAGCTGTGCGCTACAACCAACACCTCGCCGTTATCGCCCTCGCGCACAAGCGCATCCACGCCGCTGAGCCTGTACATGTTATGGCTGCAGTCCTGGATGCGGCGCGATACGCCGTCCTTGAGGATGTACTTGATGTCCTCGTAGAAGCTGAGCGCTTCCTTAAGCAGCTCCCTCTGCCACGGATATAGCCTGTCCAGGCCGCCGGACAGACACAACCGGCCCAGGAAGCCTCCGGTCAGACGATAGATCAGCTTCTCCCGGCTCATGTCCTCCCACAGAACCACCCAGATCTGGGACTGCTCCGGCAGGAACAGATCGTGCACGTTGGCTGCAATGTACGGGAAGCAGTCGCTCTCGTGCGCATCGGAGAAGGAGGACATGGACGTGATGTCCATCATGCCCGGATCCAGGCGGTGGCCGCCGCTGGAGCAATTCTCGATCACCAGATCCGGGAGCTGCTCATGCATGCTCAGGAAGAAATCGCGCACGGCCGTCATCTGCTGGCGCAGTCCTTCGCCGCCGCTCTCCGCACCGTCGACCGTCACGCCCGGATCGCCGTTGTAGTCAACCTTCAGATAGCCAATCTCATTGTCGCGCAGGAAGTCGATCACCTTCTCCTGCAGATACGCCACCACCTCGGGCTTGCGGAAATCCCAGAAGCTGCGGTCAGGGCCCGTATAGATCACCTGGCCATTGCGCTGAAGATGCAGATGATCGTATTCCTTTTCGAATACGCGCGCGCCGCGGGTGGTGACCTCAAACTCAAACCAGATGCCCAGGCGCAGGCCCTTTTCCTTCAGCTCGCGGGAAAGCGCCTTCAAGCCGCGCGGGAAGGATTTGGGATCCAGCTTCCACTCGCCGTTTCCGCTCTGTCCCAGGAAATGCGTCTCCGCCTCCGACCAGCCCGCATCGATGACCAGATACTTGACCGGCAGTCCGTCAAGGCAAGCCGCCAGGCTCAGCATCTCCTGCTCCGTCGGGAAGCCCCAGGACGTGCACCATTCGTTGAAGATCACCGGCAGCTCTGCTTCGCTCGCCGGACGATCCTTGCGCCAGTAACGATGCATGCGGACCAGACGCTGCGCCGCCGCGCTGGCATCGCCCCGGCAGGCCGTCACATACGCCGTGGTCGAATCAAAGCGCTCGCCCGGCCTCACGATCTTGCTCCAATGGCCGAACTCAAAGTCCGCCATGCCGCCGGAGAAGCTGTAGCCGTCATGAATGCGGGAAAGCTCCATCTGCCAGGAGCCTACGCATTGAAGCTGCGCCGCCCAAACGACGCCGGCCTTCGTATCCTCCACCGCAGACATCGGGAAGAAGCGCTTGGTCGTGTACGCGCCCGCGCAGCCAAAGCGCTCGCTCTCCGCAAAGCCCGGATGCCAGGCCCTGTCCAAGTTCAGCTTTTCCACGCTGTCCACGACATGCTTGCCCTCCAGGCTCCAGCCGCCCCGATAGCGATGCAGCGCCAGACGATCGGCGGAGACGTCCGGATCGAACGGAGACAGGTTGTCCAGCGAGAAGCTGGTGAGCATATTGAGCATAAAGTCGCACCCGGCGCAATTGATGAAGCTGGTTTTGATTTCAACGCCCTGATCTCCCTCGCGCCAGCGCAGCACATGCAGCACCTCAAAGTCGGCATCGGCACGCAGTCGCGTCTCGATGACCGTCACATCCGCCTCCTGATGGCTTTCATGGCTGACCAACCGAAGCAGATCGTTGACAGGTCCATGCTTCATCGTGCCGCCGCCCGCGCCGGTGCTCTGCGGAAAACCATCCAGTGCCAGATGGCACAGGCTTCCGGCGCCCCAAGCGGGCACCGTGAATCCCGCATGATCGTATTCCTGCGTCAGGGCCACGCTGCGCCGCGCCTGATAGCAGTCCTCAATGCCCGCAGGCAGCAGCTGCAAGGACACCTGGCTGCTGTCCCGATCCACAAGATACTGCGCGACGAGGTCGCCCAGCGCATAGCGGATTTTCTCCAGTTTCATAGAGCACTCTCCTTTCTGTCAAACAAGCGGGCTGTGCCCGCAGCCTTCCGAACAGCCTGCCAAAGCCTGCCGTTCGGTGCTCGCTGTACGATTCTTGACGCAATTCCCTAAAAAGAAAAGGCGGCAAACGAGTCACCGCCTTTGGGGAAATCAAGCTTACGCCTTGGTACCAGTCAGCGCAATGCCTTCGATGAACTGGCGCTGGAAAAGCAGATACAGCACCAGCATCGGGATCATCGCCAGCGCGGAGCCAGCCATCATGACCGGATAGTTGGTGGAGTGCTGGCCCTGCAGCGAGCTGATGCCCGCGGACAGCGTCATCTTCTCGATGTTCATGTTGACGATGAGCGGCCACATCATGTCGCTGTAAGCGAACAGCGCGGTGAACACGGCCAGCGCCATCATCGCGGTCTTGGTCAGCGGCATGAGGATCAGGAAGAAGGTCTGGAAGACGTTGCAGCCATCCAACTTCGCCGCTTCGCTCAGGTCATTGGGCAGACCCATGTAGAACTGGCGCAGGAAGAACGTGCCGAATGCACTGACAAGGCCCGGGAAGATCAGCGCGAAGATGGTGTTCAGCTGATTCATCGCGGAGAGCATGCCGTACTGCGGGATGATGAAGACCTGGGACGGGAGCATCAGCTGGGTCAGAACGATGAAGAAGAACAGCTTCTTGAAGGGGAACTCCAGCTTGGCAAACGCAAAGCCTGCCATGGAGGAGGTCACCGTCGCACAGACGATACGGGCAAGCATGAGCACGATGGTGTTGAAATAGAGCTTATCGAACGGGAGCGTACGGAGAACCTCGACATACGAAACCGGCTCCCAGGAGGACGGCAGAAGGATCGGCGGAATCATGATGGCCTCACCCTGCGTCTTGAAGGAAGTCAGGATCATCCATACGAACGGGAAAATCATGATGAAGGAACCCATGATCAGAATGATATGAACCAGAAGCTTCGCATTACGGCGGTAGCTGGACTCTTTATTCACAGATACAGGCTTCACAGCAGTCGTCATCGTTCACACCTCCTTAATCATAGTTGACCAGCTTCTTCTCAGCCACAAACTGGAACACCGTGAAAATCATGATGATCACGAAGCTCCACATCACGATGGCGGAAGCATAGCCCTTGTTGAACTTCTCAAACGCCTCACGGTAGAACAGCACCATCAGCGTGGCGCTCTTTTTGAAGGCCGGATTCGTCGACTTGACCAGCAGATACACCGTATCAAACTGCTTGAGGGAGTTCATGGTGCGCATCAGGACGACGAAGAACAGGGTCGGGCTGATGAGAGGCACGGTAATATGGAAGAAGCGCTGAACGGCGTTCGCACCGTCGATCTCGGCCGCCTCATAATAGGAAGCGGAAATCGACTGCAGGCCGGCCAGGATCATGACCAGATCGTAGCCGACGGCGCTCCAGATCGCGATGATCGCGATGGAAACGATGGCCAGATTGGGATCAGACAGCCAGTTCGGACCCTTGATGCCGAACACGCCGATCATCTGATTGAGAATGCCGACCTCGGCATTGAAGATCCAGCGCCAGACCATGGCGACCGCGGCAGGCGCAACGACCATCGGCAGGAAGTAGATGCAGCGGTACGCGTCGCGTCCCTTGATCTTGCTGTTGAGCAGAACCGCCAGCAGCAGCGCGATGAACACGCCGACCGGAACGGTCAAAATGACGAAGTAGAAAGAGTTCCAGGTAGACCGCCAGAGCTGCTTGTCGCTGAACATCTTGACATAGTTCTGCAGTCCGACAAACTTCGCCGGTCCGAGGCCCTGGGACTTGTACAAGCTCATGATGATGGAATCGATGAACGGATAGATGTTCAGCACGATCAGACCAATGATGACCGGCGCAACCATCAGCCAGGCCCAGGCCCATTCAGATTTGAATCGAAACTTCTTCCCGCGAAGATCCGGATTCACCGCTTGTGATTTCACACTTGAGCGCCCCCTTTTTCTCCTTTTTGTGGTATCGGCGCATCACCTCTGAAGAAAGAGGGGAGGTCCCACTGGGAACCTCCCCCCCGAAACCAGGGCAATACTTACTCGGCTTCGATCTCCGTGATGGTCTCATGCATGAAGTTGCAAGCCTCTTCCACGGTCATTTCGCCAGTGTAGGCGGAGGTCATGGTCTCGGCCTCGATCGGCTCCCACAGGCTCTTGTTCGGGGAGAACGGGAACTGCACGCCATACTCGATCATCTCGGTGTAGCACTTGATGTTCAGGTTCTCGAACAGATCGGTGAAGTAGTGCTCGGTGCCGGCATAAGCCGGGATCGCAGCCTTGTTCTGGGCCTGCAGGATGTTGGCCTGCTCGCTGCCGCAGAAGGCGATGAAGTCCTTGACGACTTCCGGATACTTGGTGGTCGCAGCGCCGGCGTAGCCCAGGCCATTGTAGATGGAGGCGCGGGTCTTGCCCTGCGGCAGGACGGCCAGATCGAACTTGTCCTTGATGAACTCGTTGTTGGTGTACGCGCTCATCATCCAGCTGCCGACGAACTGCATCGCCACGCGGCCAGCCTGGAACTGCTCGTCGTTGGACATGTCGGTGAAGCTCTCCAGCGTCGGGGAGATGCCGTCAACGGTCATCAGCTCAACCCAGGTCTTGATCGCTTCCTGAGTCTCGGGCTGGCCAAAGCCGCTCTTGCCGTCTTCAAAGATGAAGCCGCCATTCTGGTAGACGAAGTTGTAGTAGCCGCTCTGGGTGTCGTTCGGTGCGCCGAAGCCCTTCACGGTGTCGGAGGTCAGCTTCTTCGCAGCGTCGCGCAGGGTTTCCCAAGTCCAGGTCTCGTCCGGATAGGCGAGGCCGGCGGCATCAAAGAGCTCCTTGTTGTAGGCCAGCGCGATGGTGTCGTAATCCTTCGGCACGGCGTACTGCTTGCCCTCGAAGTTGTACAGCGCGGTGATGCCGGCCGGATACGGCGTGTAGTCCAGGCCCAGATCGGTCAGATCCAGCAGGGTGCCAGCAGACACATACTTGAAGAACTGGTTGGAATGCATCCAGAAGATGTCCGGGAGCGCGCCGCCCATCGCGGCGGCCTCGAGCTTCATCCAGTACTGATCCCACGGGGTCACCTGGGTCTCGATCTTGACATTGGGATGCTCGGCCATATACGCCTCGGCAATGGCCTTCATGCCCGGCTCCTGGTTGGTATCCCAGAAACCGAAGGTGAGGGTGATCTGTTCCTCGGCCAGAGCAAGACTGCACATCGTGGCCAGCAGGCACAGCGTCAGAAGGGTCGCGAGAAATTTCTTCATAGAAGAGCGCCTCCTCGATTTATTTGGTTGAGATTATAGTAACACAACCCTTTCTCCATGTCAATTATTACTCCAAATCTTTATCGATTTTTTTGTTTTAATTGACGATTGTCGTTTGTACTGATATAATACATCTTAAAAGGAATCAACAATTCTTTTTATAGGTTTTAGGTCAATCAGCTTAAAGGAGTGAACTCACATGATCAAGGTAACCTTTATGGGCGCCGGCTCCACCGTCTTTGCCAGAAACGTGCTGGGCGACTGCATGTGTACGCCCGCCCTTCACGGTCTGGATATCGCACTGTATGACATCGACGCAGTCCGTCTGGAGGAATCCCAGAGGATGCTCGAAGCCATCAACCGCAACGTACAGGCCGAGGCAACCATCAGGAGCTACCTCGGCGTTGAAAACCGCCGCGAGGCGCTGCGCGGCGCCGATTTCGTGGTCAATGCCATTCAGGTCGGCCTCTACGAGCCGTGCACCGTGATCGACTTTGAGGTGCCCAAGAAGTTCGGCCTGCGTCAGACCATCGCCGACACCCTCGGTATTGGCGGCATCTTCCGCGCCCTGCGCACCATCCCGGTGATGATGGACTTCGCCGAGGACATGAAGGCCGTCTGTCCGAACGCCTGGTTCCTGAACTATACCAACCCCATGGCCATGCTCACCGGCGCCATGCTGCGCATGACCGATATCAAGACCGTGGGCCTGTGCCACAGCGTGCAGGTGTGTGCCAAGAGCCTGTTTGAGTCCGTCGGCATGGAAAACGACCCGGACGTGCAGACCAAAATCGCCGGCATCAACCACATGGCCTGGCTGCTGGAGATCACCAAGAATGGCAAGGATCTGTATCCGGAAATCAAGGCGAAGGCCGATGCGCTCACCGAAAAGCACGACAACATGGTGCGCCTGGAGATCATGAAGCGCTTTGGCTACTACGTCACCGAATCCAGCGAGCACAACGCGGAGTACATGCCCTTCTTCATCAAGGACAAGTATCCGGAGCTCATCGACCGCTTCAATATCCCGCTGGACGAGTATCCGCGCCGCTGCATCAGGCAGATCGAGGACTGGAAGACCCGCAGCGAGACGCTCACCAGGGATCCGAACCTCAGCCACGAGCGCACGCACGAATACGCCAGCTACATCATCGAGGCCATGGTGACCAACAAGCCCTACAGGATCGGCGGCAACGTTCTGAATACCGACCTGATCACCAACCTGCCGCGCAATGCGGTTGTCGAGGTGCCTTGTCTGATCGACGCCAGCGGCGTATCCCCAACCTACATCGGCGATCTGCCGGAGATCTGTGCTGCGCTTAACCGCACCAACATCAACGTGCAGCTGCTGACCATCGAGGCCGCCCGCACCCTCAGGAAGGACTATATCTATCAGGCGGCCATGATGGATCCGCACTGCCAGAGCGAGCTGTCCATCGACGATATCGTCAAGCTGTGCGACGCGCTCATCGAGGCGCACAAGGGCTGGCTGCCCGAGTTCCACTGAGGCATCTGTTCCGCGCAATCTTTGGGGATGGGTTTCAACACTCATCCCCTCTTTATGATATCAATCAACCCGGGAGGAAAACGTCATGAGCATCGTCTTTCACGAGCCCATGAAAACCCTGACGCTGCATACCGTCCATACAACCTATCAGATGCAGATTGACCTGCACGGCCGTCTGCAGCATCTGTATTACGGCCGCCGTGTAGAGGGCGCCTGCATGGCCGGTCTGTATCCCGCCATTGATCACGGCCTGTCCCCGGATTATTATCCGCATCGCCAGACGCGCGGTTATTCTCCGGATGTGCGTCCGCAGGAATACACCGGCTGCAACACGGGCGATTTCAGGCTGTCCAGCGTGGTTGTCCGCGCGCAGGACGGCGCCTGCGGCGCGGATTTCATCTACGAAAGCCACTCAATCAGCGACGGCAAGTATGCCGTCGAGGGTATGCCGTCCGCCTTTGACCGGGACGGCGAAGCCCAGACGCTGAGCGTCGTGCTTCGCGATCCGGTGACAAAGCTTCGGCTGGAGCTGCTCTACGGCGTCTATGAAAAGCAGGATATCATCACCCGCGCCGCGCGGCTGACCAACGACTCAGACAGCAGTCTGATACTTGACAAGGTCATGACGCTCAATCTGGACATGCCCTGCGGCCCCTGGGAGCTGATTCATTTCCATGGCCGCCACGAGATGGAATGCCAAACGGATCGCGTTGCGCTGACCAACGGCATCCGCACCGTCTCTTCCCGCCGCGGCGCCTCCAGCCATCATCACAATCCCTTTGTCATCCTCTGCGCGCCCACAGCCACCGAGGAAACCGGCGACTGCTTCGGCATCATGCCGGTATACTCCGGCAGCCACCGCACGGACATCGAGGTCGACTACAACGGCATGACGCGCGTGAGCAGCGGCATCCATGACGAGATGTTCTCCTGGCTGCTTGAGCCGGGCGATACCTTCCATACGCCTGAAGCGCTGCTCACCTTCACCCACGAGGGCCTGGGCTGCCTGTCCCGCCGCTATCATCGCTTCATCCGCAGCAGCATCATCCGCAGCCGCTTCGCCTATGCCGAGCGCCCCGTGCTCATCAACAACTGGGAAGCGACCTACTTCGACTTCACGCCGGACAAGATCGTCGCCATTGCCAAAGAGGCCGCGAGCATGGGCATCGATATGCTGGTGCTTGACGACGGCTGGTTCGGCAGCCGGGATGATGACAATCGCGGTCTGGGCGACTGGTTTGTCAACGAGACGAAGCTCGAGGGCGGCCTGAGCAGGCTCATTGAGCGGATCAACGCGCTGGGCCTCCGCTTCGGCCTGTGGTTTGAGCCGGAGATGGTCAACGAGGACAGCGATCTGTACCGCGCGCATCCGGACTGGGCGCTCACGCTGCCCGGCAGGCAGCCCGCGATGGGCCGCAATCAGCTGGTACTGGATCTGACCCGGGACGACGTGATCGACTACCTGACCGAGCGCCTGTGCAGCATTCTCAGCGAGCATCACATCGAGTACGTCAAGTGGGACATGAACCGCAACATCAGCGACGCCTACAGCCGCCTGCTGTCGGCCGAGCGCCAGGGCGAGATCTTCCACCGTTATATTCTGGGCGTGTACAAGCTCCTTGACCGCGTCACCTCCGCCTTCCCGGACGTCCTGTTCGAGGGCTGCGCCAGCGGCGGCGGCCGTTTCGACGCGGGCATGCTCGCGTACTTCCCGCAGATCTGGACCTCGGACGACACCGATGCCGTGGAACGCCTGACCATTCAGCACGGCACCTCCTTCGGCTATCCGATTTCCTCCATGGGCGCGCATGTCTCCGCCTGCCCGAACCATCAGACCAGCCGCACCGTGCCGATCTGGACGCGCGCCATCGTGGCGATGAGCGGCACCTTCGGCTACGAGCTGGACCCGTCCAGGCTCTCCGAGGCGGACAAGGCCGACGTGCGCGAGCAGGTGGCCTGCTTCAAGCGGCACAGGAACCTCATCCACAACGGCGATTACTACCGCCTCTGCGATCCGCAGAAATCCGACTTCAGCGCCTGGCAGTTCGTCAGTGAGAGCATGGACGAAGCGCTGCTGTGCTATGTGCAGCCGCGAACCCGCGCGAACGCCCAGCCCGTCCTGATGCGCCTGCGCGGCCTTGACCAGGACGCCCGCTACCGCCTTGGCGCGTTGTACACCGCTGGCACGAAGGATCGCTTCTGGAACCGGTACGAGCTCAACGAAGAGTGCTGCGTATTCACCGGCGCGCAGCTGATGTACGCTGGCCTGGCGCTGCCCAGGGTGTACGGCGACTGCCCCGGCCTGATGGTGCATCTCGTGCGCGAGTAAGGCCCCACCGCATCCAACCAAAAAGGGATTCCCGCTCGGGAACCCCTTTTCTTATTGTCCTTCAATCCAGCTGCACGCGGATCACCACGGGCATATCACTGCGCACGTCCGGCCCCCAGACATGCAGGCCCATCTCGTCCCGACACCACTGCACGCCGCCCTCATGGCCCAGCACCTTCACGCCGCGAATGATGCCGTCAAACACCGGCAGCTTCGACGCATCGGCCTTCGCCAGCGACGCAATCAGCACATGCCCATCCTCAGGCCAGACCAGCACGGACGCATACAGCCTGTCGCCCGCCATGGTGAAGCGGATATCCTGCGGCGTAAACGCCTTGTCCACACCGTCCGTAAACTGGCCCTCCTGCACCTGCGTGGGCCCCTCGCCGAATTTGCGCCACACATGGGTGTCGTAGATCGCCTCGCCGTTGACCCTCATCCATGCGCCGATGTCCGTAAGCACCTTCCTGTCTTCCTCGCCGATGGTGCCGTCGGCCTTCGGGCCGACATTGAGCAGCAGCGTGCCGTTTTTGCTGACGATGTCGATCATATCGCGCACAATGCTTGCCGCAGATTTGTAGTCGTTTCCTTCCGTATAGCACCAGCTGTTGCGCGCGATGGCCGTATCCGTCTGCCAGAAGTAGGGCTTCATGTCGGCAAACTGGCCGCGCTCCACATCCGGCACCGCGCTCCCGAACATGAACGCCTCGTGCTTGTAGGTGATGACGACCTCCTGCCCCCAATCCAGCGCCCGGTTGTAATAGTAGGCGGCAAACCTGCGCAGGTACGGCCGCAGCGCGCTGTGCTGAATCCACCAGTCAAAGTAGAACACCCGCGGTCGGTATCTGTCCGCCAGCTCGCAGCAGCGGAGCAGCCAGTCCTCCATGAATTCGCGGCTCGGCTCGGGCTTGCTGTGGATATCGTGCAGATCCGCCTCCGGCATCGCCGGCCAGTATAGATCGCCGCAGGCGAGCGGCTCATGGATATCCGACTCGAATGCCCTGCCGTGGCCCATGAAGAACCAGTGCTCAATGCGATGCGAGGATACGCCCAGGCAGATGCCGCGTTTCTCAAGCGCTGCCTTGAGCTGCGCGAGCGTATCGCGGCAGGGGCCCTTTTCAGCGGCATTCCATTCAGACAGGTCGCTGGCATACATCTGGAATCCGTCGTGATGCTCCGCAACCGGTATCACATAGCGCGCGCCCGCCTCCTCAAACAGCGCCGCCCAGCTTTCGGCGTCGTATTTCTCCGCCCTGAACATCGGAATGAAATCCTTGTAGCCAAAGTCCTTGTGCGCGCCGTAGTGCGCCAAATGATGCGCGTATTCCGGCGTGCCCTTGATATACATGTTCCGGGGATACCATTCGCTGCCGAACGCCGGCACCGAATACACGCCCCAGTGGATAAAGATGCCAAACTTCGCCTGACGGTACCAGTCGGGAACCTGACAGCGCGCCAGCGATTCCCAGGTATCCTTGAATGGGCCCTGCTCAATCACCCGGTCAATTTCCCGGAGCATGGCCACGCGATCCGCAGTATTCATATGCACACCTCAAATCCGGCTCATGACCACAGTCTCAGCAGCCTCGCCTTGACGCCGCTGAGCACAATCGTCAGTTCTCCGTCGCATACATTCAGCTGCGCCGGCATCTGCCTGGGGTAGATCACCTGCGCATGCGCATAGCCCCGCATGTCCGCGCGCAGCGTCTCCTCCGCGTCGCTTGTGTGCCACACGGCAAGATACGCCTCGTCCCCGCAGCGCACGCCCGCGCACAGGAAGCTGTCGCCGAACGCGCCCAGGCCGATCGGCCAGAAGGGCACGCCGTCCTTGAGCTTGTCCACGATCTGCATGTGGGTCGCGATGCCCTCCTTCACCAGCGCCAGCCTCGGCCGGGAGAGCTCGCCCAGATGGCCGCTCTGGTGAATGCGCAGCAGCATCGCGGAAACCATGTTGAAGACGACCTCCTCCTCGTCGCCATCTCTGAGGGGATAGCTCCAGATGGCCGCCTGCTCGGGCGTGCAGGCCGTCATGCAGTTGCACGCAATCGCCGCCATCTTGACATAATCCGTCTGATCGGTGACGCTCTGGATCGAGTGACGGCTCAGATGCGCATACTCCATGCGCATGCCGCCGGAGGAGCAGTTCTCGATGACAAGCTCCGGATAGCGCGCGAACACGTCGTCCAGCCATTTGAGGTACGCGCGCGTGTGCGCAAGCAGGCCCTCGCCCGCGCTGTCGCTGCCAAGCTGCGTGCCCACGCCGGCGTTGATGTTGTAATCCATCTTGATATAGCCCACGCCGCATTCCATCACCAGACGGTCGATCACCTCGTCGGCATGCGCGCGCACCGCGGGATTGCGGAAGTCCAGCTGATAGCGGCTCTCGTCGATCACGCGGCGGCCTTCGATCTGGAAGAACCAGTCGTCCGGCACCCTCTTCGCCTTCGGGCAGTTGATGCCCATGACCTCAAGCTCCAGCCACAATCCCGGGATCATGCCCTTTTCGCGGATGTAGTCGAGCACCTCCTTCAGGCCGCCCGGGAAGCGCTTCTTCGCCGGCAGCCACTCGCCCACGCCGTCCCACCACGGGCCGTCGTCGTACCATCCGGCGTCCACGCAGTAGTATTTGCAGCCCGCCTCCGCCGCCGCGTCGATCAGCGGGAGCTCCTTGGCCGTCGTCGGATCGCCGTCCAGGCAGTTCATATAATCGTTGAAGATGACGTTGGGATGCGCATTGTCCGGGTTGGGCCTGCGGATGCAGCGGCGATAGCGGGTCATCTCGCCCACGCTGCCTTCAAAGTCCCTGCCAAAGGCCACGGCGCACGGCACGCTGACAAACGTCTCGCCCGGGGCAAGGCGCTTGAGGAACTGATGCTCCTGCCAGCTCGGGCCGCTCAGGCGCAGATAGAGCTGCTCGCCCAGATCGCTGACCTCCCAGCACCAGCTGCCCGAGGTCTCAATCTGCCAGAGCATCGCGCCGTCCTCCTGCTCAAAGGAGCCCATGGGCAGATGCTCGCTGCAGGGCCATGTGCCGGTGCTCGTCAGCACAATGCGCTTGACGCTGAACTGATTCACCTTGTCATAGCCCAGCTCATGCAGCGAATGCGTCTTCCACTGGCACTCGCCATACCAGGTGCTGTGCGGCAGGGACATGCGGTAATCGCCGGCGCTGCCCAGCGGATCATGGCCGATGCCCGTGAGCGCAAAGGACGAGATGTACTCCAGCGGGAAGCGGTTTTCGCCGATGCCTGTCACCTCGCTCCACGCGCGCAGCGCCTTCACGCCGTCATAAAACTGCCAGCAGGTCTTCACCCGGACGTCCTCCGTCTGCTGCACCAGCGCAAACAGGTCGCCCTGATCGTTCTTTCTCAGGCTGTGGGACACATAGCGCAGCGCCATGCCCGGACCGGTTCTCGAGTGCTTGCTGCCATGGTGGTTGTTATGGTTGTAGCCCGCGCCCTGCAGCTCCACCATCGGATACCACATGGCCTCTTTTCCCCGCGCACGCGGCGCATCGGAGCAGTTGTGCAGCGCGACGAAGCCGTCCTCACAGACCTCAATGTCCACGAATATGCCGTTTCGTTCAAAGCAGATATCCATGCGACCTCATCCTTTCGTCATGTTTCTTGAATTGTCCGTCTCATACTGTTTCAAAAAGCAACAGCCATGTGCTAAGCACGTCAGGTAACGTTTCGCTCCCTGACTGCTTTGTCTGAATGGCTTCGCCATATGGGGATACGTTGGGCTGCCGCCCAAACCTGCCTGAGGGACACAGTCCCTCAGACTCCCTTCTTCGCTTCGCGCTTATAGCTCGTTTCTATCAGAGGATATTTTCATCTTTTCACCAGATGCCACATCTGGCTGAAATGATCGCCGTTCCTCCAGTCGATGGTCATGCCCATGCGCATCGCCATCGAGCCGTGATAGCGCCTGCCGGAGACCAGATCCTCATATTCCGCATGCAGATCGAGCCCCACGGGATAGACGCGGATGTACGCCTCCTCCGCCGCCGCATACGGCTTGTAAAACCACACCAGCACCTCGCCTCCGTCCGGCGAGGCGATCTGCCAGCTGCAGCAGTTCCCCTCAAACGGGCTATTAAGCCTGGTGAACCGCCCGAACTGAACCAGCCGCCGGATCGCCTTGTAGCGCTGCGTCTGGCAGGCAATTTGCGCAAGCTCCTCCTCGCTGAGCGCCAGCAGGTTCAGCTCGTAGCCCATGTTGAAGGGCATGCACACATGCTCCCTGAATGCAAGCGGCGATTCGCGCTCCAGCTGATGATTGGGCGAAGCGGAGATATGGGAGGTGATGAACAGCGGCGGCATCTGCATGGACGTGCCGTACTGGATCTTCAGCCGGGAAATCGCGTCCGTGTTGTCGCTCGCCCAGGTCTGGGAGAAGTAATGCATCATGCCGGGATCAAAGCGTGCGCCGCCCGAGGCGCAGTTTTCAAACAGCACATGCGGGAACCGGGAGGTGACCTTGTCCAGAATGCGGTACAGGCCCAGCACATAGCGATGGAAGAATTCGCCCTTGCGCTCCGGCGGCAGCAGCGCGCTGCCCGGCTGCGTGATACGCCGGTTGTTGTCCCATTTCACATACTCGATGTTTGCGCTGGAGAGCACAGCGGTCAGCCGCTCAATGATGTACGCGCACACGTCCTCCCTGGACAGATCCAGCACCAGCTGGTCGCGCCATGTGCTGCGCTTTCTGCCCTGCACATGAATGCACCAGTCCGGATGCGTGCGGTACAGCTCGCTGTCCGGGGACACCATCTCCGGCTCAAACCAGACGCCCAGCTTCAGTCCCAGCGCGTTCACATCCTCCGCCAGGCCCTTGATGCCGCGGGGCAGCTTGCGCCGGTTTTCAAACCAGTCGCCCAGCGAGGACGACGCGTTGTCCCGATGGCCGAACCAGCCGTCGTCCATCACCAGCAGCTCGATGCCCGCCTTCTTCGCCGCGTGCGCCAGCTGCATAATCCTGTCGTGGTCAAAATCAAAATAGCAGGCCTCCCAGGTGTTGAGCAGCACCGGCCTTTCCCGGTCTCTCCACGGCCCGCGCGCCAGGCGCTGGGTCTGCAGGCGGTGCAGCCGCTGGCTCATGCCGTTGAGCCCCTCGCCCGAATACACGAGGAGCGCCTCCGGCGTATGGAAGCTGCTGCCGCGCGTCATCTGCCAGCAGAAGGTATCCGGATGGATGCCCGCCTGCAGGCGGACGGCATGATACATGTCGCAGTCCGCGCGCAGAATGAAGTTGCCACTGTACACGAGGCTCACGCTCCACACATCGCCGGCATGCTCTCCCGCGCCCTTGGAAAGGAGCGCGCAGAACGGCGACTGCTGATGGGAAGAAATGCCCCTGAGGCTCTCAACCGCCGTGATGCCGTTGCCCAGCTTTCGCCGCTCGATGTGCTTTTCCCGCAGCGCCGTGCCGCAGAGCTGAAGCATCTCATCATAGCCCCGGGGCGTATCCAGGCTGACGGACAGCGCATTCTCCAGATACAGCGTGCCTTCTCCGTCGTATCGGAATTCCGTGTGCCGGGCGATCACATCGTAATCCTCCAGCACGGCGTAATATAGCAGAATATCCAGATGATGCCATTCATCCCTTAGGCGGATAATCAGCGTCTGCACACGGTCGCCCGGCTCGCCATAGCAGGCGGGCAGCCCGGGAATCGACGGCTTTCCTTCCAGAATCTCGTAACCCACATAGCGCGCATCGCTGATCCTGTCTCCGTGCTCATCCCGGATCTGATAGGCGCAGGGCCTGAAATCGCTCGTACCGTACGCGGGATACTCCTGCGGCAGGTATCCCAGGGAGAATTCCGCGTCATCCGGCATGGGCGAAAGCAGGCGGTCAAAGCGGCGGTAGGCTGCCTCCAGCGACCACAGCGCATCGTCGCCATACACACGCGCGCCCCAATACAGATGAATCGGATAGGCGCCCTTGTAAATGGCCAGCAGATAGCTGCTGTTCCTGGTCGTCAAATGAAACGACTGCTCCTGAGCATGACAGCGAATCATCCTTGATCCTCCTTGATACAGCTTTTTTATCCGTTCGTGCGGCGAAGCACGAAGCACTCATACGGCGCAAGCGTCATGGCGCCGGAGATGCTTTCGCGCTTCATGTTGGCGATCAGGCACTGCGCGCCCTCAAATGCCCCGGGCAGCTCAAACGCGGCGGCCTTGTCCGCGTAATTGCACACGCACAGCAGCTGCTCGCCCTCCAGCGTACGGGTATACGCAAAGATCTGCGGATCGTCCTTAAGGATCAGGTCATATCTTCCGTAGGTGATGATTTCATACTGCTTGCGCAGGGCGATGAGCTTCTTGTAGTAGCTGAACACGGAATCCGGATCGTTCATCTGCGCCTTTGCGTTGATGGTCTGATAATTCGGATTCACGTTGATCCACGGCGTTCCGGTCGTGAAGCCGGCGTTCTCGCTGTCGTCCCACTGCATCGGCGTTCGGGCATTGTCCCTGCTCTTGAACACCAGGCACGGCCAGAATTCCTCGTAGCTCGCCCGGCCGGAATCCACCCACTCATGGCAGGCGTTGATGCTCTCGATATCGCGGAACTCGCTCACGTCCGTGAACGGATAGTTGGTCATGCCCAGCTCCTGTCCCTGATAGATGTATGGCGTGCCCTGCATCATGTGCAGCATCGTCGCCAGCATCTTCGCGGAGGCCTCGCGGAATTCCTCGCTGTCGTTGCCGAAGTGCGACACGGCGCGCGGCTGGTCGTGGTTGTCCAGGAACAGGGAATTCCACGCCCTGCCCTCCAGATCGACTTGCCACTTGGACAGGTTCTCGCGGACGAACGCGACCGTCTCCGGCTCGTCGGTCCACTTGCCGAACTTGCGCTCCGCCTCCACATGCTCAAACTGGAAGACCATGCCCAGCTCGCTGCCGTCCAGATTGGCGTATTTCGCCGCCTCCTCCACGGTGACGCCAGCGGTCTCGCCCACGGTCAGCAGATCGTATTGGGAGAGCACCCTGCGGTTCATCTCCTTCAGGTATTCGTGCACATGCGGGCCGTGCGTGGTATAGGGCGCATGCTTGCCGTAGAGCGCGCCGGGATCCTTTTCGCCGTCCGGCAGGCCGGGCGCCTTCGAGATTAGGCTGATGACATCCATGCGGAAGCCGTCGATGCCCTTTTCGCACCACCAGGTCATCATCTCAAACACCGCGTCGCGAACCTGCGGATTGTCCCAGTTGAGGTCCGGCTGCTGCGGGGTGAACAGATGCAGGTAGTACTGGCCGGTCGTCTCATCCAGCGTCCACGCCGGGCCGCCGAACCATGCGCCCCAGTTGTTGGGCCGACCGCCGTCCTCCTTCGCATCGCGCCAGATGTAGAAATCGCGGTAGGGATTGTCCTTGCTCTTTCGGCTCTCGATGAACCACTTGTGCTCAAAGGACGTATGATTGACCACCAAATCCATGACAACCCGGATGCCGCGCGCATGCGCCTGCGCCAGCATCTCGTCAAAGTCCTCCATGGTGCCGAATTCGTCCATGATATCCTGATAATCGCTGATATCGTAGCCGTTGTCGTAATTCGGGGATTTGTACACCGGGGAAAGCCAGATCACGTCGATGCCCAGCTCCCTGAGATAATCAAGCCGGCTGGTGATGCCCCGGATATCGCCGATGCCGTCGCCGTTGCTGTCCATGAAGCTGCGCGGATAGATCTGATAGACGACCGCTTCCTTCCACCATGCTCTGTTCATGCGTATCCCTCCTGAAGTCTTCTCCATTCGTTCAGCCGGAGATCTGCCGTTTCCGTCAGGCAGGCTCTCTTTTTTCCTTAACCATATTCTAATTCATAAACAGGAAACTTTCAATCTCTTCTGCGGCATTGACCGCGCTGAACCTGCGTTGCTGCGGCGGCATTCTTCGCCGCATGGCATGCCGTCCATAGCATCTCCGTCGGCATGTCGCGATCCCGGCAGAAAGCGCCAGATAGCCTTCCGTGCCGCTTGTTGGTATGAATTCGGTTCCATCTTGTGTAATTCGTTCATTTACACGCATTTTTCTTCGTAAAATTCCGTATTTTAGGATTTTTCAAAGTTTAGAAATGCATTTTTCTCTTGATCTTTCCGTCTTATACTAATTTCTAATCAAAACAGCTAATGATCCGCTGCCGACCAGAAATGGATTGGATAGTTTCTGCGGATAGATTGCGTATCGCTTCGCTGAGCCTATCTACAACCTTATTCAAGGAAGGAAATACTTGATTCCGAAAACCTCGGAGCCGTATTTCCTTCCAGATTTGTTCTATGGGGTTCATTTCCGGCGTATATGGCGGAATGAAGAACAAGCGGATATTATCTCTGCTGTTTTCCATACTGCTCAGATGCCTTCAATGTGCAGTATTCTACGGCATTCTAAAGAATAGACTACTTCAATACACCTGAGTAGTCTATCCCCTACCGGCCTATCAAAGATAATTGCTGCAGCAAATCTCTCAGAATAAAAGCGTACACCGTGTACGGATTATACTTAATACACCTCCTGTCGCTTTTATCCTACGACAGGAGGCGTTTTTCTTCAATGTCCGTTTTTCGGTGTTCAGTTCATTACACTAGACTTATACTTTGGGTAATCCAAATCCGAGACCCGAATAACAGCATTATCCCATGTTTCTCCGACAAGGGGTTTCCAATAGGGGCCGCAGCCCTTGTTGGCACACGACTTTAGCATAAAGTCTAGTGTGTTAGACCTTGCGACGTCGGAAGTCTGAAACTTGTTCGCGATGGCGCTTCGCTTCCTGCTGGCATCCGACGGCAGCAAGGGCTATTCGCATCCTCGTTATCCCATCGTTCCTCATCCCAATCGCATAGAACAGCGCCCGATTGAGATCACACTCAGCCGGGCGCATCATTATCTTTCGAGATCATTCTTCTTCAATCGTTTTTCCTTCTTCTCCGCTTGCTCAGATTCCTTTGTTTTAGGCTTTCGAAGCTGAGCCAATACGGACTCTCTTGCTGCAAGCCTGTGCGCAATGCTTTCCACATTATCGGTTGTCATCACGCCGGGATACTCTTCCTGAAAAGCAATCAACGCCTCCTGTGCCTGCTGCTCACCCTCTGCAATTGCTTCATACTGCTTTGCAAAGCTACCATTTTCCATAGCTCTTTCAATGAAGTTTCGCGCACCTTCAGAAAGCTCAGACCAATCTCCGTACAGATCCGTTACTGCCCTCTGAATCTGTTCCATTGTGATCGGCGTCCCCTTTGTTTCATGTTCAGCCAGAATACCCAACACATCCGAAAGGTCTTTCTTATACACCCTGCCGGAACGAAGCTTCATGGCGATCAGATACTCGGCAGCAATCGTTCTTACTGTCAGCACATTGGAAAAGGTGCGATAGTAGGTAGAAAAACGCACAAGCTTCGGCGTATAGGAACTCGTTTTCATGAAATCTGCATTCAGCCAGCCATTGGGCAGATCATATTGATCCCCGACGCGGTTGATTGCATCCTTCATGCTGGAATTTGCCTGGATCAACGCATCCACATCCGTCGTCGCTCCGCGAAATCCATAGTTGATCAGAATGGATGCTCCGCCAATCAGAATCAGTTCCGCAGGCATAGTCTTGCCGACCAGTTTCCGGTACTCCTTGGCAACTGCTTTGAGATAGGTGTCAATGTTCTCTTTCGTAATCTCTACCTTGCGTTCAGATGACATTGCGCACCTCGCTCTCTACGATATTAAACCGCATGAATTCCGGAATTGCCTCTTCTTCTGCCTGTCGCTTTGCCAAATCGCTTTTCGTCACCGCACAGATCGCCAGCACGCTGGCCGGATAGATAGCCGTCTTCAACCTGCAACGGCGCAAATCGGCATACTCCTCACACAGCGGTACATCATTGATCCGGCTGATATAGTCGAGCATCGCCAGCAGATACAGGCTCTCCGGGTACCATTTTCTCTGATGATATATGCGGATTTCATCATTCTCCAACAGATCAATGATGAAATTGATATCGCCCATTTCCTTGAGCCTGTGACAAATGCTGCTCTTGAACAGTTCAAAGCTGCTGCGCTGCTGAAAACACGGCTCAAGCAAGGTTTCCATGGAGATATCCAGCGCCTGCGCGAGCTTATA
>JAFWXL010000027.1 GCA_017545905.1 Clostridia bacterium
CCGGCCGGGCAGCGTTTCTCGACGACGTGGGCAACGTACTCGTCGCGGAAGTAACGGAGGGTCGAAAGCACCGGGTTCGGAGCAGTCTGGCCAAGGCCGCACAGCGCGGTGGTCTTGATGGTGTTGGCCAGGTTCTCCAGCTTCTCGATATCGCCGTCCTCGCCCTTGCCCTCGACGATGCGCTCGAGGATCTCGAGCATGCGCTTGGTGCCGATACGGCACGGCGCGCACTTGCCGCAGGACTCATCGACGGTGAAGTCGAGGAAGAAGCGGGCGATATCGACCATGCAGTTGTCCTCGTCCATGACGATCATGCCGCCGGAGCCCATCATGGAGCCGATCGCGGTCAGGTTGTCATAGTCGATCTTGACATCCAGATGGCTGGCCGGGATGCAGCCGCCGGACGGGCCGCCGGTCTGAGCCGCCTTGAACTTCTTGCCGTTCGGGCAGCCGCCGCCGATGTCATAGATGATCTCGCGCAGGGTGGTGCCCATCGGAACTTCCACCAGGCCGGTATTGTTGATCTTGCCGCCCAGAGCGAAGACCTTGGTGCCCTTGCTCTTCTCGGTGCCCATCTCGGCGAACCATTCCCAGCCCTTGTTGATGATCTGCGGCACGTTGGCGTAGGTCTCAACGTTGTTGAGGATGGTCGGCTGGCCGAACAGGCCCTTGACAGCCGGGAACGGCGGACGCGGACGCGGCTCGCCGCGCTTGCCCTCGATGGAGGTCATCAGCGCAGTTTCCTCGCCGCAGACGAAGGCGCCAGCGCCCAGACGGACGTCCATATCGAAGTTGAAGCCGGTGCCGAAGATGTTCTTGCCCAGCAGGCCGTACTCACGGGCCTGCTTGATGGCGATCTGCAGGCGCTTGACCGCGATCGGATACTCAGCGCGGCAGTAGACATAGCCCTGGTCGGCGCCGATGGCATAAGCCGCAATGGCCATGGCCTCGATGACGACGTGCGGGTCGCCCTCGAGCACGGAGCGGTCCATGAACGCGCCCGGGTCGCCCTCGTCGGCGTTACAGCAGACGTACTTCTTGTCGGACTTGGAAGCCGCAGCGAACTTCCACTTCATGCCGGTCGGGAAGCCCGCGCCGCCGCGGCCGCGCAGACCGGACTTGAGCATGACGTCGATAACCTCTTCCGGGGTCATCTCGGTGAGGACCTTGCCCAGCGCCTTGTAGCCGTCAAAGGCGATGTACTCGTCGATGTTCTCCGGGTCGATGACGCCGCAGTTGCGCAGCGCAACGCGCTTCTGCTTCTTATAGAAATCGACCTTGTCCAGAGACTTGATCTTGTTGCTTTCTTCCTCAACGGAATTCTTGTAGAGGAATTCCTTGACGATGCGGCCCTTGATCAGGTGCTCGTCAACGATGCGCTCAACGTTCTCCACCTTCACGTGAGAATAGAACGCGCCTTCCGGATAAACGATGACGACCGGACCGGCCTCACACAGGCCGAAGCAGCCGGTGCGGACAACCTTCACTTCCTTGTCGAGACCCTTCTCGGCAATCAGTTTTTCAAACTCAGCAATGATCGCGCCGGAATTGGAAGACGTACAACCGGTGCCGCCGCATACCATCACATGGGAGCGAATCAGATCCATAATATGTTCCTCCTATTACACCTAAATCGCTTAGCCCTGCGCGCCGATGGTGAACTCATCGACCGGCTTGCCGTTGACGATGTGCTCGCCGACCACGCGGGCGACCTTCTCGGGGGTCATGTGGATATAGGTGACCTTCTCCTGATCCTTGACATAGACCTCAACCATCGGCTCCAGGCGGCACATGCCGATGCAGCCGGTCTGCGCGACGGTCACGTTCTCGATGCCGCGGCGCTTGAGCTCCTCGATGAACTCCAGCATCACGGGACGGGCGCCGGCGGCGATGCCGCAGGTGGCCATGCCCACAACGATGCGGGTATCAACATTGTCGTCCTTACGCAGGTTAACCTGCTCGATCATTCTGGCGCGGATGGCAGCCAGTTCAGCAAGAGATTTCATGAAAACAACCCTCCATGCAGTTCTGTAATTTCCTGATACAAGCAATCTTTGATCCATGCGGATATCTCGGGATTGTCAAGCGGAATCGGCGCAACCGTTTCCCGGATCACGCGGGTATCAAACGTGAAATCTGCCCCGTCGTAATCGTAGACAAAGAGGAAATCGGTGCCCGGATTCATGAGCACGAGCGTAAACAGGGAACCCGGCACGTCGCCCATCGGCGGACGGTCGATATGATCCAGCCCGAAGCTCACCGACACAGTCGTTCCTTTGCCGATCTCAGATTCGATGGCGAAGTCTCCTCCGGTCGCCTGTGCCGTCATCTTGAGCAGCGGCAGCCCCAGCCCCACCTTGCGCGTCTTGCGTGTGGTGGTAAAGGGATCGCTGACCGCCTGCGCCATTTCGGCGCTCATGCCGCAGCCGTCATCCCTGAACACCAGAGATACGCTGTTGCTGGCATGACTGACCGTGATATCGATCTCGACCAGACTTGCTTTGGCCGAAATTGAATTCTGGGCAATATCGAGGATATTGTCCGCAAGTTCACGCATCATGGCTGCTTCTTACTCGCGATACTTGGCGATGATGCCCGGGATCTGATCCGGAGTCAGACGGCCGTAAACGTCGTCGTTGACCATGATAACCGGAGCAAGGCCGCAGGCGCCCAGGCAGCGGGTGGCATTCAGGGTGAACAGGCCGTCCTTCGTGGTGCGGCCAGCCGGAACCTCGAGAACCTCTTCGAGCTTATCGAGCACCTGCTGGCTGCCCTTGACGTAGCAGGCAGTACCCATGCACACGCTGATGATGTACTTGCCCTTCGGCTCCAGGTTGAACTGCGCATAGAAGGTCGCAACACCGTAGATGTCGCTGACCGGAATGTCCAGCTCCTTAGCGATGTAATTCTGGACCTCCTCCGGCAGATAGCCGAAGATGTCCTGCGCACGCTGCATGATCGGCATCAGCGCGCCCGGCTCGTTGCGCAGCTCGTCGATGACCAGCTGCAGCGCCTCGAACTTCTCCTTCTCCAAAGCCATTTACACACAACCTCCTCAATTTTCTCTATGGGAATATAACTTGTTAAATTTAAGGCAATCCATTATAACACATACACAGGTTGTTAGACCACACTAATTATGTATTTTTGCCAGATTGTGCAGAAATTTCTATTTTTTTATGTCGAATACCCAGCTATTGCGTCAAAAAGCGCATCCGCCGACCGCGCATCTGCCTCAACAAAAAACACCGGTTCCAGCATGTTTTCCAGATAGTGAGCATCAGAAGACTCCAAGAGGCGATGATGGCCCAGATCCACAGGCGGCATGATAACCTTTTTGGAGATTTCCAGCGCATCGTATCTGGCATTTGCCGGCAAAAAGCCCAGCGCGTTCAGCACGCCGTTGGATCCTCTGTTGATATGCGCGGGCACGCACAGCCCGCCCGCCTCGTGGATCAGCCTCTCGCACTCCTCAAACCCCAGATCCAGCGCGGAAATGAGCAGCCGGTCCTCCACGGCGATTTCCTCGTCCTGCGCGTTCATCACCTGCTGGCGGCCAAAGAATTTTTCTCTATTGGGAATCGGCGGCAGATGCGCATACACCTTCTCGCCAAAGGCGACGCATTCCTCCACTGTGCGGAAGTAGCACAGCATGTGCGCCTCTTCCCGGGTGGTCAGCTCCATGCCCGGCAGCAGCACTACGTTCATCATGTCAGCGACCTCTTTGATCGCAGGCAGGTTGCGCGCGCAGTTGTGATCACACACGGCAATCGCGTCCAGCTGCTTGATAAACGCCATGCCCACGATGTTATTGGGCGTCATCAGAGCGTCGCCGCAGGGAGAAAGGCACGAGTGGATATGCAGGTCGCAGGCAAGCCTCATCCTTTTTTCGCCGGAGCAACGCCATTGGCGGCCAGCAGCACGACGAGCTCAAACGCCGTCTTCTCACTGGAGAGGATGATGATATCCTCGTCCTGCGCCTTGGCGATGATCGGCGCCTCCACCGGCAGGCTCTCCGGGATGATGACGCAGGCAAAATCCAGCAGCGCCGCCACGGCGATCACGTTCATGTGCGCCTGCACGGTGATCCATGCCATATCTGCCTGTCCCTTGCCCATGACATGGCTGAGCAGATCGCAGGTATAGCCGCAGGCGATCTCGCGGTCTTCATACTCTCCGGTCAGACATTTCGCGCCGGAGAGCGCAATCAGTTCCGAAACCTTCATCTTATTCTCCTCTTCTCTATATCCGGGGCGCAGCCCCTTTTACGCAGCGGCAGACCGGCGTCAAACCGTGTCATCATCCGCCCTGAGCTCCTGCCTCATTTCCCTGAGCCTTGCGGAATCCTGCAGGGTATTGAAGCGCGTGCTCGTGCCCAGCGTCACCATCTCCGCCGCCAGCGCATTGATTCTGGCGTTCATCTTGAAGATGCAGTTGAGCTCATTGGCAAATCCGTGCGCAATATCCCATGCCAGCGCGCGGCAGGTCGGCGAGCCGCAGGAGCCGCAGTCCAGCCCCGGCAGACTCTTTTCGATCTCATTGATGCGCTCGCTCATGGCGATGCGTTCCTTCATCGTGCCCTCCAGCTGCATGGAGTTATTGGGCTCGATCTCCTCAGTCATGCGCAGCGTTTCGCAGGCCGTTTCAAAGATCTTTGTGCGCTGCACGCTCTTTTGCTCCGTGCGGCTCATAACGCTGCGCAGGCGGTTCTTGGCGACAAAGCTGTTTTCCACCGTCAGCGGGCCGCCGAGGCAGCCGTTGACGCAGGCCAGTCCTTCAAAGTACATCAGGTTGCGGATGCGGGCGTTTTCGATCTGCTCGAGCACGTTCTTGACGTTCTCAATGCCGTCCACGCACAGCGAAGACTTGATGCCCAGCGCGTCCGCCTCGCCGCCCGGCACAGCCCACTTGATGCCCACCGTGCTCGCACGCTCAATCTCGACAGGATCAAATCCCTTGTGCATCGCCGCGCGCATATCCTTGTAGACATCCTTAATCGCAATCACGCCGTCCACGTAGGATTTCTGCTGGCCGATGGGCGATTTCACCGCCGTCATCTTCGCCGCGCATGGCGAAATGAAGAATGCGCCGACCTCGGCAATATCCACGCCGTGCTTCCGGGCGTATTCCTCCTTGGCGATCTTTGCTGCCGCCTCCATGGGCGAAATGAAGTCAATCACATTGTCCAGCAGCGCCGGGAAATGGATCTGAATCAGCCTGAGCACGGCCGGACAGGCCGACGAAATAACAGGCTTAGGCCTGTCCTGTTCGCGCAGCGCCTTGGAAATCGCATAGGAGACGATCTCCGCCGCGCGCGCCACCTCAAATACATCGTCAAAGCCAAGGCGCAGCAGCGCCGCAATAATCGGCTCCGGCTTGTGCACGCCCTGAAACTGCGCATACAGCGTCGGCGCAGGCAGCGCAATGGCATACTTGAAGCCCTTGATCACGTCAATCGGATCGGTCAGCGCCACCTTGGCATGATGCGGGCATACCTTGATGCACTCGCCGCAGTCGATGCAGCGCTCATGGATGATGCTCGCTGAATTATGACGGATGCGGATCGCCTCCGTCGGGCATCGCTTCAGGCAGGTGGTGCAGCCCGTACACTTGCTCCTGTCCAGGCTCACAGAGTGCAGATACTCAGACAACGCGCTTCCCTCCCAGTTCGTCCTTTGGGGATTACGTCAGGGCCGCCGCCCTGAAACCTGCCTGAGGGACATTGTCCCTCAGACTCCCTTCTTCGCTTCGCGCATACAAAACACTTTTTGATGATACAATCAGATATTGAATGTCATGACAATGTCCGTGCCCTTGCCCACCTCAGAGGTGATGGCAAAGCCGTCGGCATTGCGCTTCATATTGGGCAGGCCCATACCCGCGCCAAAGCCCATGTTGCGCACCTCGCTGGTGGCTGTTGAGAATCCCTCGGTCATCGCCTTGTCCAGGTCCGGAATGCCCGGGCCCACGTCGCGCACATGCACGCAGATTTCATCTTCCGAAATGGCAAAATCGATCTCGCCGCCGTCGGAGTGAATCACCAGATTGATCTCCGCCTCATACGTGCATACGCTGACCCGGCGCATGATCTGATTGGGAATACCAAGGCGCTTCATCTGCCGCTTGATACTCGCGGAGACGTCGCCCGCAACTGACATGTCATCGGCAGCGACAGGATACGTTTCTTTGATAATCATAAGCCCACATCTCCGTCAAGTTCCTCAATTTCCACCGCAGAAAGCCCGGCGGCATACAGCCTTCCGCATGCCTCAAACATCGTGTACTGCGTGCTCAGCGCCGGCATACCCAGCAGGGTGGCGCGGTCAATCGTCTGCTTGTGCGGATTCTTGCCGCGCACATATACGACGCAGGGCAGATCCAGCATTTCCGCCGTGCGGATGGACTGGTCATTGACAAGGCCCGTCAGCAGCAGCGTATCCTCCTGCACATATGCGAGCACGTCGCTCATCATATCCGAGGCAAATGCGGTATGGATCACCCTGTTTTCTTCCTCTTCACAGCACAGCCACTGCGCATCAAGCACCTGCGCAATCTCTTTGACCGTCATCTTTCTTCCTCCCAGCAGAATTCCTACCATCATCCTGTGAATTCTGCACAATTAATCACTTTCATAATTATACTTTATATTTCAATTTCTGTCTACGATTTCAAACGAATTCTTGATATATCAGAGTTCGTCCTGTTTCTTTACATAAAAAGGGACGGAAACACTTCCGTCCCTGAATATATGCTGTTTTTCAGGCATTCTTTTCACGGATATACGCATCGATCGCTTTCGCAGCCTGCTTGCCCGCGCCCATCGCCAGAATGACGGTCGCCGCGCCGGTAACCGCGTCGCCGCCGGCGTACACGCCCTCGCGGCTGGTCAGGCCGTCCTCGCCGTTGGTAATGATGCAGCCGTGGCGGTTGGTTTCAAGGCCCGGGGTCGTCGAGCGGATCAGCGGATTCGGGCTGGTGCCGATGGACATGATCATCGCATCCACATCCAGCGTGAATTCGCTGCCCTCCTTCACAACGGGGCGGCGGCGGCCGCTCGCATCCGGCTCGCCCAGTTCCATCTGCACGCACTTCATGCCGCGCACGAAGCCGTTTTCATCGCCCAGCACCTCAACCGGATTGGTCAGGGTCTTGAAGATGATGCCCTCTTCCTCAGCGTGCTCCACTTCCTCCCTGCGGGCCGGGAGCTCCGCCATGCCGCGGCGGTAGACGATATAGACCTCCTCGGCGCCCAGACGCTTGGCGCTGCGCGCGGCGTCCATGGCCACATTGCCGCCGCCCACAACGGCAACCCTGCGGCTCTTCATAATCGGGGTCTTGCTGCCCGGCAGGTACGCCTTCATCAGGTTGATTCGGGTGAGGTATTCGTTGGCGGAATACACGCCCTTGAGGCTTTCGCCCGGAATGCCCATAAAGCGCGGCAGGCCCGCGCCGGAGGCGATATACACCGCTTCATAGCCCATGTCAAAGAGCTCGTCGACGGTGAGCACCTTGCCGATGACCATATTCGTCAGAATCTCCACGCCCATCGCCTTCAGGCCGTCGATCTCCCTGCGCACGATCTCCTTGGGCAGGCGGAATTCCGGAATGCCATACACCAACACGCCGCCGGCGACGTGCAGCGCCTCAAACACGGTGACCTTGTAGCCCAGCTTCGCCAGATCGCCCGCAGCGGTCAGGCCGGACGGACCCGCGCCGATAATCGCAACCTTGTGTCCATTGCCGGCCGGCACTGCCGCCGGCTCTTCGCTGTGTTCGCGGTGCCAGTCAGCCACAAAGCGCTCCAGACGGCCGATGGCCACGCTCTCGCCCTTCACACCGCGCACACATTTGCCCTCGCACTGATTCTCCTGCGGGCATACGCGGCCGCAGACTGCCGGCAGCGCAGAGGAGGCGGACAGCACCCTGTACGCGCCCTCCATGTCTTCATTCGCCACGCAGGCGATAAACGCCGGGATATCGATCTGCACCGGGCAGGCGGAAACGCAGGGCTTCTTGGGGCAGTTCAGGCAGCGCTTTGCCTCATTGACCGCCATTTCCCATGTATAACCGAGGGCGACCTCGTCAAAATTCCGATTGCGGACGTTCGGATCCTGAGAGGGCATCGGGCACTTCTTCGGATCCATATTGCGCATCACGGCCATCTTATTTGACCTCCTTGCTCAGCAGATTGCAGCCAGCCTCACGGGCATGCTGCTCAAACTCGCGGTACATGCTCGCGCGCTTCATCGCCTCATCAAAGTCGACGAGATGACCGTCAAAATCCGGGCCGTCGACACAGGCGAACTTCGTCTCGCCGCCGACCGTCAGGCGGCAGCCGCCGCACATGCCCGTACCGTCGATCATGATCGGATTCATGGAGACGACGGTCTTGACGCCGTACTTTCTGGTCACAGCGCAGACAAACTTCATCATCACCAGCGGACCGATGGCAATGACCTCGTCGTATTCGTTGCCTTCCTGAATGAGCTTTTCCAGCGCAGCGGTAACCAGACCCTTTTCGCCATAGCTGCCGTCGTCGGTCATCATCACCAGCTTATCGCTGGCCGCGCGGAATTCGTCCTCCAGAATCACCAGGTCCTTATTGCGGAAGCCCACAACCGCATGCACCTCGGCGCCCAGATCATGGAGCTTCTTGGTCACAGGATAGGCGATTGCGCAGCCCACGCCGCCGCCCACGACAGCAACCTTCCTGAGACCCGCGGTATGCGTGGCTACGCCCAGCGGACCGACGAAATCGCACAGCGCCTCGCCCTCGTTCATCGCGTCCAGCTCCATCGTCGAGCCGCCGACGATCTGATAGATGATCGTCACGGTTCCCGCCTCGCGGTCAAAATCGGCGATGGTCAGCGGCACGCGCTCGCTGTCCTCGTGTGCGCGGAAGATGATAAACTGACCCGGCTCCGCCTTGCGCGCGACAAACGGCGCATGGATCACCATTCTGGTGACCGTCGGATTCAGGCTTTCCTTCTTGATGATGGTAAACATAACAGCCCTCCAGTTTGAAAGCATGGTATTTCAGGCAAATTTAGAATCTATTATACGCTTTGACCGTCATTATGTAAATGGGCAAGTTTTTATAAAGTCAAGCAAAAGCGGCCAGTAGCCGCTCCCGCTTCCGGATCACTTTGCGATTTTTCCATATAAGTAATCAAAAAGAGAAGGCAGATCGCCTTCTCCTTGACTGTATCCTTAATCCCCCTCGATCATGCGATAGCCCACGCCGACCTCGGTAAAGATATACTGCGGCTCGCCGGGGTTCTTCTCGATCTTGC
This sequence comes from Clostridia bacterium, assembly GCA_017545905.1. Taxonomy (GTDB): domain Bacteria; phylum Bacillota; class Clostridia; order Christensenellales; family Aristaeellaceae; genus Ventricola. Next base: position 9,294 of record JAFWXL010000027.1, read on the forward strand.
GGCGGATATTCGCCATATTCACGCGCAGGATCTGATTGTCATATGCCTTGTTCGGCCCCCAGATCTCGCGGATCAGATAATCATAGGTCAGCACGCGGCCGGCATAGCGCCCCAGCAGCGCCACAAGCTTGAACTCGTTCTGCGTCAGGTTCGCGTCGCTGCCGTCGATGTACACGCGGTACTTGTCATAATCGACCACCAGTCCCTTGGCTGTAAAGCGGTTGCTGCGGGCAATGGCCGTGTTTCCGCTTGTGGTGCGCGTATGGCGGATCGCCGTGCGGATACGCGCCAGCAGCTCTGACGTGCCAAACGGCTTGGTGATATAATCGTCCGCGCCGGCGTCGAGCACGCGCACCTTCTCGCGCTCGTCCGTACGGGCGGAGACGACAACCACCGGCATCAGCGACCACTGTCTCAGGTCGTGCAGCACCTCCATGCCGTCCATATCCGGCAAGCCCAGATCCAGAATCACCACATCCGGACAATGGGACGCCAGCATGCTGATCGCCTCTCGTCCGGTTGCCACAATCAGCGCCTCATATCCATTGGCCTCCAGCACGCGGCGTATGAAATTGCTGATTGCGCGATCATCCTCAATGATGAGCACCTTTCCCTTAACCGCCATTCTGCTTTTCCTCCTCCATCGGCAATACAAAACACACGCATGCGCCGCCCTCTTCCCTGTTGCGGGCATACATTTCGCCTCCATGCGCCTTGACAATGCTCATGCAGGCAGACAGACCGATACCCATGCTGCGCCGTCCGTCTGCATTGCTCTCTTTAGCATGCGGAAACAGTTCCTCAAACAGCTTGGGCAGTATTTCTTCATCAATGCCCCGTCCGTTGTCCTCCACCATGAACCGCACATGCTGGTCATCCATCCGTTCAATGCTGACGCAGATCTGCGTCGCGCCCTTTGCATGGATCACGACGTTTTCCATCAGATTGACCAGAACCTGCTCGATGAGCGTCGCGTCCATGGGGATCATCAGCATCGCCTCGGGCAGCCTGACGTGAACAGGAATCTTCCTGTTCTTGCGGAATTTATCCACCGCCTCGGCGATAATCTCCTCGGCAACCTCGGGGCACTTTTTGAGCCGAACGACGCCATCCTTGATCCGGGTGATCGACAGGATGTTTTCCACCAGCCGGACCAGCCACTGCGCATCCTCGCGCACATGCTCGACCAGTTCTTTCTTTTCCTCGTCGCTGAGCGTATCATAGTGCTCCAGCACAACATTGGAAGAGCCGATGATAGCCGTCAGCGGCGTGCGCAGATCATGCGATACGCTGCGCAGCAGATTGGCCTTCATCTTTTCCTTTTCCACTTCCGCCTCGATGCGGCCCTGACGCTTGACCTGCTCGGTGAGCATGCCGACAACCAGCGACACGGCAAACATCGTCAGGAATGTGAAGGGATATCCTGTAATTGTGAAGTTGAACGCAAAATACGGATAGGTAAACGCGAAATTCACGCCGAAAACGGATGCAACCGTCGCAAACAGGCTGTAAAAATAGCCTTCTGTAAATCTGGCTGTAAGCAGCACCGCCAGCACAAATACGAGCGGAACGGCGCTGTCGCTGTTGCCAATCGTATTCAGCATCGCACAAAACAGCGCCGCTAAGCCAAGCAGCGCCAGCGTAATGCCCATATCCCGGGCAAATTCCTTCTTGGACTGTCCGCGCGGCACCATGGCATAGCGAACCCAGAACAACAATTTCTTCATTTTCCGCAGCATCCTCCGATATACAGCTATTATACCATACACGTATGTGAAATTCCTGTTAAGATTATGAAGTCGTTCATTCGTACGTATGCACCCGCCGCATGTTACAAAAATGTAACAAACCTTCGCTTTGCAAATCTTCCTTCCCGTGCTATAATCGCTTTTGTTCGTTTTTAAACGTCTGATGATTTCATCCCAAAGGAGACCATTCACTTGCCTCTGATTATCTGCACTGTATTTTTTGCGCTATTGTTTATCGGCGAAGGCGCATGGTATCTGGCCGGCGTTGCCATGAAGGAGCATGAGCTTGCCCGGTTTCAGGCCGTGGAGCATCCCCGCCGACTGACCAGCGATATATATCTGGATATGCTCGGTTAATTCCCCTGCGTATCCGAGTTTTTCTTGACTTCCCGCCGCAATTCGGATATACTGAATCGGTACTCATCATCACTCGCCGGTGTGATGGAATGGCAGACGTGACGGATTCAAAATCCGTTGGGGAGACCCGTGTGGGTTCGAGTCCCACCACCGGCACCATGTGTGAAGCGCAGCACCAGCTGCGCTTTTTTGTTTTTTTTCCGGCTTCAAACGCGCTGATGGCAATCATGCCGGCTTCGGCGTTGTCCTCCGCCGTGAAGCGGTCCGCACGCAGCAGCCTTTCCACTTCATTCTCATAGCCGTTCTGATCAATGTTGTCCTGCGCGCGCCGTCATTGGTGATCGCCGCATCGATCTGCGCCTGATGGCTCGCGCGCCATGCGCGGATTTCTGCGTCGAGGGCGTTACCGGAGGGGAGAGAGTATTTGGTTCTGCCTGCAAATGTGTAATCTCTTCCTGCAGGGCTTTTTCCAGTCGGCCTAGCAATGCCCATGTTGGACAGCACATCTGAAGACAAGCCATCTCCAAATTCATCTTTGACAACGTCCAGAAGAGCTGCTATACTAATTGTAGAACCGATAGGCGTGCCGCCACTATTCGTGACTATACCGCCGTACCCGGTTCTTTTTTGTTGCTCAGACGCATTTACAGAATACACATATCTCTTGTTAATTCCATCAAACTGGTGCACCTTAACAACGTCGCCAAGATTTTCGCCGGTTTCCTTCACAACCATAGCTATCGGATAATAATTCTGGCTATCTTCCGCGAGGCCTAGTTGGTGTCCTTGGCGTTTGTTCTCAGCAGCGGATTTGTCGCAAACTCCTGCTTCACATCAACCGGCACGCGCTCTGCACGCTGTACGGTATCCTCGGCAAATTTGCTCACGCCGTCGTTGGTGATCGCCGCGTCAATCTGCGCCTGATCGCCGCCGTACTTCATGTCCAGAATCATTTTGGACAGCTTGCCGTACAGCCTCGAGCCTTCCGCTTTGTGCGTCAGCTCATGCAGGATTACCCTGCGGATAATCTCGCCCTGCGCCGCATCGCGCGCAATCAGGTGCGACATTGCAAAGATCGGTCGCAAGCTCAGCAGCGGCAGCGGCGCATCACTGAAACACCATAGTGTCCATAACAAAAGGCCCGCCCGGAGCGATCCGGGCGGGTTATTTGCTGCCTCCATCTGTGATGGCTTTTGCTTATTTTTTCCTGCGCAGCTTCGCCACAAAGAATCCCTCATGCAGCGCATCCGGACATACGCAAAGCGTGCCCGGAATCGAAACCGGCAGCGCAGGCACAGACGAAAACGCTTCCAGATCAAGCGGCACTACCTCGGCATTGGCCTTTTTCAGCACCCGTGTGACGATATTCTCGTTTTCCTGCGCAAGCACGGAACATGTCGAATAGATCATCTCGCTGCCCGGACGCAGAAGCCTGAGCGCCTTTTCAAGCAGCGCCTCCTGCTGCTTTGTCGTTCTGGCAAGGAATTCCTTTGAAAACTGTCCCTTTGAGCGCGGATTGCCCAGCTGCACGGTGCCGCTGCCCGAGCAGGGCGCATCCAGCAGAATCCGGTCAAAGGAGAACAAATCGTCCATCTTGCGCGAGTCGATGTTCATCACCGTCACACGCGTCGCGCCCTGACGCGCTACGTTGTATTTGAGCCTGTCCGCGCGGATCTTATTCATCTCGCAGGCTGTGATCATCGCCTGATTGCCCGTCAGCGCAGCAATCTGCGTCGTCTTTCCGCCGGGCGCCGCTGCCATGTCCAGCACGTTTTCACCCGGCTTCGCGCCAAGAAGCAGCGGCGGAATCATCGAAGAGAGGCTCTGCAGGTAGATTTCCCCGCGCTCATACATCTCCAGCGCCTCAATCGCATCCTCGCGCGCGTTTTTGACGATCATCGCATCGCTGTACCACGCAACCGCCTGCGTTTCGATTCCCTTTTCGGCAAGCGTCTTCGCCACGGTATGCACATCCGCCTTCAGCGGATTGGCCCGCAGCGTCACCGCGCGCTGTGCTGCGTAGCCCTGCGCAATCCGCTCTGCCGTTTCCTCGCCGTACTGCGCCATGAGCAGCTGCGCAAGATATGCCGCCACACCCTCGTGCATATGTTCCTCCCCTTTGCCGGGCAAGCGCCCGAAGCATCTCTTCTATCGTATTCTATGATATCATGCGCAGTTTCAAAATGCAACAAGCGCCGCCGGAACGTCTTTCCCGCGGCGCTTGCTCAATTCAGTCAAAAAACCTGCGCACGTATACGCTCATCCACGCGACAAGCGATCCGATAAACAGCATGATGCCCACTGTGACCGGGCCCACTGTCGCACCCAGCAGCGCGCCGCCGACCATCATAAAGAAATCCCACAGCGTGCGAACCAGCCGGAAGGACCAGCCCTTCTTCGCCGCGATGATCTGCGGAACTGCGTCATACGGCGCAACGCCCATATCCACACACATGTACGTCGACGCCGCCAGCAAAAACAGCGTCAGCGTCGGAATAAAGATGATGATGCGCGCCGTCATGCTCAGCGTCTCCAGCATCGGGAACTGATCAATCACGTACATGAAGAACTCCGCCACATAGCCCACAACCGTCATATTTGCCAGCGTGCCCAGACCGATGCGGCTCGGGTCATACCTGATCACAAAGATCATCAGCAGCGCATTGATCATCAGCTGCATCGTGCCGAACGAAATGCCCAGATTCATGCTCAGGCCCAGGCTCATCAGCGAACACGGGTCCGTGCCGAAGCCGATCATATCAAATACCGCCACGCCAAAGCCCATCAGCGCAACGGCGGCAAACAGCGCCGGAATGCGGCGCTCCATCCTCGGGCGCTTCATCCCCACGATAAACGCCTTGAGTTTCTCAATCATATGTATATCCTCCGTATAAGCGGCCGCAGCCGCAAGCAATCCAGCGCCATATTATACAGAAACAGCTGCGAAACATCAAGACAGAAAATGCAGAAACGCGGGAAAAACGTCAGGGCTGCTGTTCGGGGACGCCGGGCGGCAGCCCGGACCCGCCTGGGGATTTCATCCCCAGACCCCTTCTTCGTTTCGCATCTGTTTTAAGATAGATATCTAAAAAACGCCTCCAAAGGAGGCGTTTTACGGTATAGATTCTTCAAGCCGCCGCGAAGCAAAGAAGGGAGTTTGAGGGTCAAAATCCCTCAAGCAGGTCTTAGGGCGGCAGCCCTAACGTCCCCTTACAGCTCATCCGCCTGCGGCTGCATGAGCACGACGCCCTGCGGGGCGCTGCGTTCTGTGATTTCCAGAACACCGACCGGCTGCGCATCCTGCGCGCCCATGAGTCTGAGGAAATCATCAACGCTGGCGATCGGATACGGGCAGCGCTTTGTCTTCACATGCATGGGAATCACGCATGCAGGCTGCGCCTTTTCAATGATCGCCTTTGCACCCTGCGCATCCACAGTGTATGTGCCGCCCACGGGAATCATCATCACATCCGCGCCAAAGATGGCGTCAATCGCCCCGTCATCCGGCATGCAGCCCTGATCGCCCATGTGTACGATCTTCAGGCCGTCGATCTCAAAAAGACGGATCGCATTGGCGCCCCGTTTTGCGCCCTGCACATCGTCGTGATACGACGCAAGCGCACGCACACGAACGCCGCCCACGTCCGCCGCCTGCGCGCCGCGGGCGATCACAGGCTTGCCCGCGATCATACAGGTTTCATTGTGATCGTGATGCTCGTGGCTCATCGTGATCATATCCGCATGAAGCGGAACCATGTCAATCCCCACGCTCTCGTCATACGGGTCGGTGATCGCCACCGTACCATCCTGTGCCGTCAGCCGAAAGCATGCGTGTCCGATCCATTCAATCTTCATCTTTCTTTCCCTCCTGCATGTCGCACCAGTTGGCAAGCACAGCGCCCGCCTCATAGAATCCGCTGATATCGCCGCTTCGCTGCATCACAGCCGCCTGTGCCCGCAGCGCCGCAAGCCCATCCTGTGCGCGATCCTGCCACGTCAGGCGCAGGCTGTCCACGATCAGCTGCCTTCCGGCGTCCGTGAGCGCTGCGCGCCCCTTGCTCAGCCAGCGGCAGGCCAGCGCCTGCACGCTGCACTGCGGAGCATTCCAGTCCACGCTGCAGGCATGCACACAGTCGATCTGCGCAAGCAGCGCGTCCCCGGGCGTGAGATACAAAAGCCCGTCCTGCTCGCAGCAGGCAAAGCCCGCCGCTGCCAGCGTATCAAGCAGCCGGCTCCTTTGCACATCATCTGTGCATCTTCGCAGCGCATCACACACCAGCAAGCCGCCCTGATCCACAAAGCGCATAAAGCCGCGCCCGCCGGCGCTGAGCATTGCACTGCGCGCCGCATTCCTCAGGGCGACCGCCGTCACAAGCGCCATGTGATCTCCATCACGGCGCTCGACGTACGCTCGCCGCCCATATATACGTCGTAGTCCAGCATCAGCACGCCGCCGCGCTCATCCTGCTCGATGCTCACGCTGCGCGTATCTACGGCGACAGGAATGTCGCCGTAGATCGTTACATAGCTGGACGAAACCTTTTGTCCCGGCAGGAATGTCAGCGTGCTGGAGACCATGCCCCGGCGCTGCATGCGCGCGCGGTTTTCCCGCGAATTTCTGCCCGGCTTCATCGTCAGGATGATATGCGCCTTTTCCTCATCCTGCACGTCGTCGTACTCCAGCACGACGCCGTCCACGGTTTCCCGGAGCAGGCCGGATCGGGCATTCTTGATTTCATGCACGTCGCCGTCCGGCTCCGTCAGCCGGGAGATCACGCGCAGGCGTACTTTCTTTTCCTCAGTCATGGCTCTCCTCCCCGCGTCCCATCGGGATCACATCCAGCAGCATCAGCAGCGCGCCAAGGCACAGCACAAACGCATAGACCATCGGCAGCATAACCTCCTCCGTCATCGGATAGCTGCAGGAGGTCATCGTCGCAAAGAGCACCAAGCACGCAGGCAGGCGCAGCTTTCCGTCAGCCAGAATCGCATACAGGCACAATAGATCGGCAGCCAGCCATGCGCCGCTGGTCACGCCCGGGCAGACGATCAGCGCGCAGAGCGTCAGCGCAAGCGCGCGATGCAGCACCGGCTTTTCCTGCCAGCTGCAAACAAGCGCCCAGACGCCCGCATACGCAGCCAGACCCGCCCATGCAAAGCCGCGCATCACGATTTCATAGTGCATCTGCGTATAGTGCTCCTGCGCGTTGGTCAGCGTATCGATTTCCGGCAGGTGGCGCAGGATCGGCGCATACTGCGCTATCTCCTCCACGACCGCGCGCGGAATCAGATTCGCGATGCCCGGCGCGCCGCCGGCATACACCGGCACGCCCAGCACAGCGCCAAACAGGCTGCCTGCAGCATCTCCGATCGGCATGCCGCCGAGTACAGCCGGCATGCATAGCGCAATCATCACGCCCGCCATCACGCCGGCTTGATGCTTCCATTTCTTCTTGTCGATCATCACCGGCAGCGCCAGCAGGCACGCGCCGCACAGCGCACACGCCGCGCCATAGCAAGCCGGGGCTGCCAGCGTCTTGATCCTGCCGCTGTCAAAACGCAGCATCAGCGCCGCGCCCAGCAGTGCCAGCGCCGCAATCTCCACCAGCGCGCTGCACGCCGCATTCATAAATCCCTGCGGCAGGATCATGCACAGTGCCAGCAGCACCTCCGCGCGCACGCCAAGGCCTGCGCAGTCCGCCGCACGAACCACCAGCAGAGCGATGAGCAGATAACAGCCGATGGCAAAGAGCTTGAGCAGATACATGTCATAGACCGGCCCGCGCGTGATCGCGTAAACGAGCAGCTTCGCCGGAGCGGAGAGCGTACTGTGCGCCCGCATGCCCGTGCCAAAGCCGGCGTCCATCTCGCGCACCAGCGGCTGCATCACGTTCACATAGATGTACGTCTTCTGATTGATCGCCAGCAGCATGATATACACGCCCGCCGTCAGGATCACCTGGCGCAGCGCCGTGCGCGAGAAGCGCACGCGCGAGAGCAGCGCGCAGAGCATCAGCATCGATGCATGCACAAACGCGCTCATGACGATAAACAGCGCGCGATTGCTCCAGCCGCCGATATCATTGAGATTGGAAAGCGGACCGGAAGAAACATTATACAAAGCCAGCGCGCCGGACAGCGCCAGCGCCAGCAGCACAGAGAACGCCAGACGATGCTTCGTCAGAAAGCGATCAGCAGCCTCTGCGGTCTGACCCGCATGAAACAGCAGTTTGCCCATCATCACATCAGGCCTCCCTTCGCCGCAAAAACACGATTCCTGCGCATTCGCGCAAGCAGGTCACGCGAGACGATCACCAGCGCCGCGAGCATCATCAGCGCAAGCACGCGCTCGTCAATCGGCCGCTGACGCATGAGATAGGGCACATAGCTCATCAGAGACGCCCCCACGACCAGCAGCGGCATGAACCGGCGGCGCGAATGCTTGACCGCATAAAGAATAGAGAGCATATCCGCCAGATAGAAATACCGCTCGTGAATCTTGGGCATGACAAACGGCAGGAAGATCGCAAAAAACAGCGCCATTTCCAGCGTCATATCCGGCGTAATCTCTTTCCAGTGCATCAGCCAGTAGATAACCACAATCAGCGTCAGCACCACGCAGGCATACAGCGCCGCATGCTGCAAATCCGGGAAGAGATCGGGATTGAGATATCCGTTGAGACCTTTGCTGTCGATGCCTTCGATATAGCGCATCCAGGTGAATTCCTGGCTGCTGGCGAACTCGAGCATCGGGAAGAAGAGATACAGATTCGGCGCGTTGTAGGTCAGACGGTCGTAATACTGGCCCATTGACTGATTGGCATACACGCTCAGCGCGTCCATAAACGGCCTGCCGGCGATCAGAGCCGGGATCATCGTGACCACATACGCCGCAAAGAACGCAGCGGCATGACGCCAGTCGTACTTCTTATGCAGAAGGCCAAAGAGCACTACCGGGAAAAAGAAGATCGTCTGCAGCTTGAAGGCAAACGCCACAGACAGGAAAATCGCCGAGCGCATAGGCCTGTCGGTTTCAAGCATGTACAGGCTCATCACCACCAGGAACGCATACACCGAGTCGCACTGGCCCCAGCACGCGCCGTCCAGCAGCGTCGTGGGCAGCGCCAGCATGATCAGCAGCACGGGCAGCTTTGCCTTCTCCCCGCCGAAGACGCCCGCGGCGCGCATCATTGCCAGCGCCAGCAGATGATCAAAAATCACCGTCACATACTTGATCAGATACAGATCATGCAGCGACGACCTGGAAATGATCACCAGCACATACTGATAGAGCAGGTTATAATCACCCACATTCTGCGCCAGCAGCGAAAAGCCGCCCTCGCGGAACATATCCACCCACTTGGAAAGGAACGACGTATAATCTGCCGTCACATAGTCCAGCATGCTCACGCGGGCAATCATCGTCAGCGCCGCAAACGCGCCGACAAAGCACAGCATACCCGTGTCCGGCTTTTCCAGATGAGCAAAAACCGCCATGGTCACGCCATATACCAGCGCAAACAGCGCCGAAAGTGCCAGCGTCTGCATGAGCGTTCCCGCGTATGCAAGGCTGGCGCCCATCAGCGCTGTCTGCGCGGCAAACAACGCAAGCGTCATTCCCAGACACAGCAGGCAGCTGCGTCCGAATTCTCTGTTTTTCATATTCAAAGCTCCTTACCGATCCTCATGATCCGATCAGCCCATAATTATATCGATTTTATCATTATAGCATACTTTTCTGAGCATCTCAACGCCTGCATTCAGGTAAATCTGGCATGGTCATAAACTCGAAAACTGGCACTTTACTCCATGCCAGATCGTGCTATAATAGCCCTATCAAAGCAATCGCATCCTTTGGATGCACGTAAAGGAGTCTTCGGTATGACAAAGGGACGCAACAAAACCTTCAGAATCTGCTTCATCGGTCTGATGGCCGCCATCGTCTTCGTCGTCAATTACTTCCGAATTCCGTTCATGGGCACGCAGCTGCACATGACCAATGCGCTGTGCGCACTGTGCGGCCTGCTCTTTGGCCCGGGCGCAGGCTTTCTGGCGGCAGGTATCGGCTCCGGGCTGTATGACATCGTCGCCGGCTGGGGCGCCGAGTGCGTCATCACATTCGTCAATAAGGGCGCCATTGCCCTCGTCACCGGCCTGATCGGCTATCACGCCGCCCGCCGCGATCAGGCTTCCGCTGTCGATCATGCGAAGATCATCCTCGGTTCCGTGCTCGGCTCGCTGACCTATGTCGCGCTCTATATGCTCAAGACATTCATCGCCGGACGCTTCATCGACGGTCTTCCCTTTGACGCCGTCACCGCCAAGATGCTCACCAAGCTGCCGGGCAGCATGATGAACGCGGTTTTCGCCTTTATCGTCGCGCCGATTCTCCTTGGCACACTCAAGCCCGCGCTCAGGAAGGCGGGACTGTACGAGAAGCTGTAAGGGAAACGTTAGGGCTGCCGCCCTGAAACCCGCCTGGGGATTTCATCCCCAGACCCCTTCTTCGCTTCGCGGCGGCTTTAATCTTCTTCACCGTAAAACGCCTCCGGTTTCACCGGAGGCGTTTTTTCACATAAAACCTTAAAACAGGCGCGAAGCGTAATAGGGAGTCTGAGGGACAATGTCCCTCAGGCAGGTCTTAGGGCGGCAGCCCTAACGTAACCCTTCCCCGTCCTCACACGCGCTCGCCCGCGCCGATCTTGCGCGCACGCTTCCAGAGCGCGTCTTTTTTCGTGACGGCACGCAGCTTCTTTTCGCCGCCCTCGCACAGGGTGAGCGTGATGCGGCCGGGCTGAATCAGCGGATGGCGCAGAACGCGCGCCGCACAGGCATTCTCAGGCGGATTGCGCGTCAGAGCAAGATAGCAGAATTTCTCGTCCTCATAGGGCGCGTCGCCGCCCTTGAGCGCCTTGTGCAGCCTTGTGCGCTGCACACGCACGGAGAAATGGCACCAGTCGCCGTCCGTCATCGGGCAGCTGTCCGAGTCTGCCGGGCATGGCGCCGCCACATGCGCGCCAAGAGCCGCCAGTTCCCGCCTGACACATGCCAGATTGGCAAAGCCCTGCGGCGTGCCCGGCTCAATGAGCAGCAGCATCTGCGTGCAGGCGTCCCAGAGCTTTTTCGCCACCACAGTGCGCATCTCTTCCTTCAGCTCGCCAAGCATGTATCCTTCGATCACCAGTTCCGCCTTCGGCAGCGCGTTTGCAGCCGTCAGGTCGCAGCTCTCCCACCGCGCCCCGTCGAGCACACCGCCGCCTGAGCGCATAAGCGCGCTGCCCACGCTGCGCATCGCGTCCTCCCGCTCCAGACATGTGGCGCCTTCCAGATTCAGCAGATCCGCCGCCGCCCACGTGGCTGCGCCCGTGCCAGCGCCGCAGTCCATCAGCGTCCGGGGCGAAAGACCGCTTGCCGCGATCGCCGCTTCAAGCGCGGCATGCGCTGCGGCGAATGTCGCAGGCATGCGCGAGGCCGCATACGCCGCCGCCTCGCCTTCGCGCGTCAGCAGGCGATTGCCCGCGCCCGTTCGCAGGCGGTAGTTTTCGCTGATGGCCTGTGCATCCTTGGCCAGCTGCGCCGCATTTCTGCCAGCGAGCAGCTGCTCCAGCGCCGCCGTCAGCTCCTGAGGGAATTCTGCCATGGCGCATCCTCCTTCTTCTGCATCATCCAGCGCTCCACGCGCGGCATCACGTCCTTGCCGCGGGAGGCAAGAAAATCATACGGAATCGTCTGCACGCAGCCGTCCGGCGTGAGATTATACTGCGTCGAGCGCATGCGCACCGGGTCGTGCACCAGATACACCCACAGATCCGCCGCCTCGCGCGCAAGCTCCTCGCGCAGCACGGCCACAATCGCGTCCAGTCTGTCATCCGTCATCGCATCCGTCTGCACATAGGTGGACAGCACCCGCCTGTTCCCGAAGAGATAGACCTTCCTGCCCAGCATCGCCAGTTCGCGCGCCGGCAGGCTCATATCGCGCAGCCCCATGCCCTCGCGCCGCAGCCAGTCTTCGTCCAGCCCGAGCCGCCGGGCATCACGTTCGCCCCAGGCAGCCTCCTCCGCCGTGATCTTTGCGCTCCTGAGCGCAATCGTATCCAGATAGAGCGCGGTAATCGCCAGCGCCTCATCCTGCTGCGTCACGGATGCGCCCGCCTCCTGCAAAAGCCGCAGCGCCATCACAGCGCATGCGCCGCTGCCCTCCAGCTGCACATACGGATACGGCGGCGGATAATCCGTGGGATGGTGATCCACGCAGGCGACAACCGTGCCTGGACGCGTACACTGGTGATGATCGACGAGAATCAGCCGGTCCCCTTCCTGTGTCCTTCCGGTCATCGTATCCACATCCATGCCAAAGCGCGAAAGCACGCGCCGGGACTGCCTGTCCGCGCGCTCAAGCGCGATCTGCGACGGAATATCCCAGTACGCAAGCAGGCGCTGCATCAGCACGCAGCTGATGACGGAATCCACATCGGCATTGTCGTGGCCGGTGATCACGATGCGTCCTGCCCGGACCGCATCCGCAAGCACCGATCGGAGGGTTTCTGTTTTCTGACTCATGCTCTGCTCCTTGAAAGGGGGAACGTCAGGGCTGCCGCCCTGAAAACCGTTTGAGGGGCAATGCCCCTCAAACTCCCCCTGCGCTTCGCGGCGGTTTGAATGGATTTTGAAAAAGCGGGCTGCGCCCGCTCAGGTTTAATACGTCGTTGTCCATTCGGTGGGATAGTCGCCGACGGCGACCACGCCGGTGGATTTGTGTTTCTTCTCGAATTTTCCGTTCAGCTCCAGCAGGCGCTCGACGATCCTTGCGCTGTCCTCCATGTCCGAGGGCGTCGGTTTGAAATCGTTGACCTTCTCCTGCGAGGAGATGGAGCACGGAATGACGCGGAAGCCCTCGTTTTCCACCACGCCGCTGTCCGGATAGACGCGCCAGCGCTGCTGGAAGATAAAGGTGTCCATATCGTCCGGGCGGGTATTGCCGGCAAATGAGAAATTGCCCAGCGAATAGCAGATATACCTGCCCTTGTATTCCTCAATCGGATTGATGCGATGGCTGTGATGGCCGATGACCAGATCCGCGCCCGCATCAATCGTCGCGCGTCCCAGCGGCACCTGCCGCTCGTTGGGCACATAATCCTTCTCTTCGCCCCAGTGATAGGAGACGATCACCAGCTCGCAGCCGGAATCGCGCAGCGCCTGAATATCGCCTTCAATGGAGTCGTAAATATTGGCATAATTGCCGTTGAATGTCTGATAGGAGAGCATACCGATATCCACGCCGGTTTCCGTCGTGAATATGCTGCTGCCCAGATGGCCGCTGTAGAGGATACCCGCGCCATGCAGCGTCTGACAGGTATCTGCATAGCCCTGCTCGCCATGGTCCATGATGTGATTGTTCTCCAGAGAAACCGCTTCCACATTGCCGGAGGTTAGCACCTGCACATACTCCGGCGGCGCGGCAAAGGAGAAGGAATTCTTCGTCTTGCTCTTGGTCGTGGTCAGCGTACCCTCGAAATTGACCAGCGTCATGTCGTCAGCTTCGAAGATCTCCCGCGTGTTTTCAAACGGAAAATCAAGCCCGGACGGCTCCAGCTCAAGCTGCTTGTCAAAGACGTTTTTGCCGCTCTTGCGCCTGTCGCCGCCGATGGTCACATCACCTGTCGCCGAGACGGTGACGATGACCGCTCCATCGTCCTGAAGGCGCCAGTCTGTGCCGTCCTCGCGCTCATACCACGCGCGCGTCTCAAAGACGGCGTCTTCCCATGTCTCCGCCGCAGGCGGCTCCCCTCCCTCGAAGAGCGACAGATCGAGCATTTCGCCTATGGCGCAGCCGGGCAGCATCAGCATCAGCATGCACAGCATGCACAGCAGTCTTGTGTTCATCATGTGTTCTCCCGTTATTGCATGGTTCATCGGATTGATCGTATCAGGGGGTATTAAACAGCTCATGCAGCTTTGTCCGGTTGGATTTCCAGTTAACCATCAGCGCGGACGAATCGCTCACCGTACCGTAGGAATAGGTTCCTTCCTGCGGAATGGAGAATTCCACAAAATCCGCATCCCTGCTGATCAGGCCGTAGCCCTTGGAAATCGCGCCGAGGATATCCATCGCTGACAGGCTCATCTTCATGCCGGAGGATACCTGATTGTACACGCCCACCAGCTCCACCAGCGACAGCTCGCGGCACTTGTCAAACAGCTCGCTGACTACCTTGCGCTGCCTCTGTGTCCGGCTGAAATCGCCGCCCGAACCCGTAGCGCGCGTGCGCATGTAGGCCAGCGCGATACGTCCGGTCATATGGGTCATACCGGGGCCCTTGGGCATATTGGGATCCCTGCCCATCAGGATGCTCTTGATGGCGACGTATTCCGCCTCGGTGATTTCAATATCCACGCCGCCCAGCGCATCGATCACCGGCTTGACATGCTCAAAATTGATGAGCACCGCGCCCTCGATCTCCACGTCCAGCTCGCGCTCAATGCTGCTGATCACGCCATCAAAGCCATGATAGCGATAGAGCAGATTGGCCATGGTATCGTTGCCCTTCGGATTTTTGATTCTGCTGTCGCGCAGCACGGATGTTATGATCACGCGATTGTATTTTTCATCCAGCGACACCAGCACAATGGTATCCGTGCGCGCGTCCTCGACGATATCCTCCGCATAGCCGTCCTGCCCAAGGAGCAGATAGTGCGTCAGCTGCGTATTGGCTTCATCCACCTCGCTCAGCGCCGCCGGGGAAACCAGCAGCACAAGAAGCAGCAGACAGGAAATGATACGTTTGATCATGATCAGGGCCTCCGGCCAAGCATTCTTACTTCAATATGAACGAATCAGTCGGGAATTTTCTTCCCGGCGCCTTCCTCTTCAGGCAAAAAGCGCACGAAGAAGCATCGGGCCTTCCTCAAGGAAATCGCCGGTCGCGCGGGCATTCGCCTCGTCAAACTTGCGCGGCTCACCCTTTTTGCGGCTGTCGTAAATCGCAAACGGCACAGGATTGCCATCGTGTCCGCGGGTGGCAAGCAGCGTCGGATGATCCGAGAGGATCAGGATGCGATGCTCAGGATCGACCGCGGGCAGCCTCTCCAGCAGGGGCCTGACCACGCGGCTGTCCAGCCTGCGGATCGCCTCGCACTTGCCCTCCACGTCGCCGCCGTGGGCGCACTCGTCCGGCGCTTCCACGTGCACGCAGCAAAAATCCGCACCATTTTCAAGCGCCGCAATCACCGCGTCCACCTTGCCCTCGTAGTTGGTATCCAGTTCGGCATTGGCGCCCTGTACGCGCGGCGTATCCACACCGCACAGATTGGCAATACCCCATACCAGCGGCACGGCGGATACCGCGCTGCCCTTCTTGTGATAGAGCGAATCAAAGGAGGCAAGGCTCATCGCCGCGCCCGGGCCCCACGGCCAGATGCAGTTGGCGGCGAGCTTACCCTCGGCCCTGCGCTTCACATTCACCGGATGATCGCGCAGGATCTCAAAGGAGGCGCGCATGAGCGCGGTCAGCTCCATACCCAGCTCCCCCTTGGGCATATAGCCGGCAACCGCGCTGCCCAGAATATTGTGCGGCTCAGTAAAGCGCATCTTCGCGCGGTCCGGTTCATGCGCCGCATCGATCACACCGGTATGACGGAAGGTCGGCGTGACATGGATGGAAAAGCCGATCGCTGCAGCCAGCGCGCCAAAGCGCGGGTCCGCGCACAGATCCTCCATCAGGGTCACGGCCTCCTCGCCCTCGATGCTGCCGCCATTGTGAGAGAGGATCTTTGCCGTGTCAAAGCTGTCGCCCTCCAGCGCGCAAAGATTCACGCGCAGACTGGTTTCACCCGGCTGAATCACCACGCCCATACCCGCCGCCTCCAGCGCGGAGCGGCCGGTGTAGCAGGTGCGCGGGTCATAGCCGAAGATGGAGAGAATCGCCGTATCGCTGCCGGCACTCACGCCGCGGGGGACGGTCTGGCACATGCCGAGCCTGCCGCCGGCAAGGATATTCATATATGGACAATCAAGCGCCTGAAGCGGCGTTTTGCCGCCCAGCTGCTCAATGGGTTCATCTGCGATGCCATCGCCGATGATGAGCACATACTTCATGAATGAAACGCCTCCAGCTCCGCGCACAGCGCGGCATTTTGGTCTATTATACAGCAATTTCACAGATTGTTCAATGCTCTTGCCTGCCGGTCATCACACAGCGCAAAGATACATAGACTGATATCGACTGAGCGCACGAAGAAAAGATCGTATAAACCGTCTTTTCCATGTACATCCTTATATGCAGAAGCGCCCCTGACGGGGCCGCAATTCCCCGCGGGGAGCGGGAATAGACCCAAGGAGGGACCAGAAGATGGAAATGTCCTCAGGCTGCGTCCGTCAGGACGAGAGCATCGTGATCCGCCGTCCGGTTCGCGGACCGCATGGCGGCTGGCAGCAAAGTGAAATCGATGCGCTGAAGACGCGTATCGGCGAAGCAGAGAAAACCGGCGAATCGCTGCGCAGCGTATTTGACCGGCTCGCCATGGAGCTGGGGCGAAAGCCCAACTCCATCCGCAATTTTTATTATGCCCAGATGCGGGCGCAATCCGGCGAGGGCATGGGCCGTGCGCTGCCGTTTGAGACGTTCGCCCCAGGCGAAGTGGAGCAGCTGGTGCGCAGCGTGCTCATCTCCCGCGCACAGGGCATGAGCGTGCGCGCATGCGTGCGCAAGCTGGCCGGCGGCGATCAGACGCGCATGCTGCGCTATCAGAACAAATACCGCTCCACCGTGCGCACGCGTCCGGAGCTTGTGCGCAAGGTCATGGACGAGCTGACGCTGGAGGGCGTGCCCTTCGTGAGCCCCTTCGGCGCCGACGCCGCGCAGCAGGAGGAGACGCTCCAGCGCATGCAGCACAGGGCGGAGCAATCCGGCGACGCCCAGCTGACGCAGCTGTTTTCCTCGCTGGATCACCTGCTCAGCCTCGCCCTTGCGCAAAGGGAGCCTGTCGCCGGCAGCAGCGACGCCCAGCGCCGGGCAGACCGCCTGAGCGCGCAGTGCGATATGCTGCGCATTTCTCTGGATGACGAGCAGACGCGCCGCGAAGCCCTCGCACACGAAACCGAGGCGATGGTCACGCTGGTCAAGGAATACATCGCCCTGCCTGCTTCCTCGCGCACAGCGCACACGGAATTATTCTGCCGTCAGGCTGCCGAACGGCTCAGCGCAGTCGAATGCGCGCTGATGCCCCAAAGCCCATAAGCCGCGCAGACCTTCGCGCATTTTTCCGTCAAATGAACAAGCCGGACCCGCGTCCGGTTTTTTCATTCCAGCAAAGCAGCCAGTGACCGATCCGGCTTCCGAATCACTTTGCAATCTTAAGGAATCCGGTGTCCGCCGCACGCTTTTTCGCATAATTTCCAATAAGGCAAAAATAAAGAAGCCGGTTATCTTTCCGGCTTCTTTCCGTTTACTCGAAGCAGTAATCCTCTGCGCGCTTGTCCTTCTTCACCGCCGCATACAGGCAGATCAGCGTCACCAGCAGCATCACGCCTGCCCAGAACACGCCGTTCCAGTCCGCGCGGGTCAAGCCCAGCACGGTCTGCGGCGTCACGCTCAGCGCAACCGCCTCGGCCAGCTGCGCCTGCTCCTCATCCACGCTCCACGCCAGCGACGCGCCAAGCATCTGCTGCGTCATGCGGCCCTGTGCAATCTGCGCCTTTACCGGGATTTCCAGCACGCGCGTGGCGGCAACCACGCCGTCCTTTGTTCGGCGCGCCGCATCCATGTGCAGATTGAATACGAGCGTACGATTCTCCTGCGTCATGACGCCGACAGCCGGCGCATCCTCCGCCGGAACCGCCTCGCCGGCGCCGGGCAGCTGATCGTCGCCCTGCGGCACAGGCACGACCGCCTCTTCGTCCTCTTCGTCCTCTTCGCTTTGCGCATCGCCGGCAAGCGTCAAGCCCTTTGGCAGCACGCAGGAAAGGCGCACGTCCGCCTCAGCAAGACCGCTGTTGACCACCACAACGCTGAGCGTCGTTTCCTCGCCGGTTTCAAGGCTCTCTGCGCCGGCCATCAGGCGCGCGCTGATCTTTGCGCCGCAGACCTGCACACGCGGCGCAGCCACGTCCGCGCCATCCACATGCAGCACCGGCGCAATCAGGCGCTGCGCGTCATCGTCGCCGGCAAGCGCATCCTGCGCAATCATCATCGGCAGCACAGCCCCGGCCTCAGCGGGCACATCGCCCTCCATCGCCGGCACATGTACCCAGCCGCGGACATTCCTGCCCTCCAGCACAAATCCCTCCGGCAGCGCGCCGGCGATCTGCGCCGTTTCTGGCAGCAGCATGTCAATCGGCACATCCTTGGGCGCATCGCCGCTGTTGACGATCTCCAGCCGGTAGGCAAATGCATCGCCCGGATTCAGGCGGCCTTCCTGCGTGCCGTCGGCATAGGCACGCACGCTGATCACAGGCACGCACAGCTGAACCGGCGTACCCGCCCGATAAAAGCGCGTGCCCATCGCCATCTCGCATTCGATTTCGCCCGATGCGCTTTCGCCGCCAGCGGGCAGCGAGATCTCGCGCTCAATCACCGTCTGCGAGGGTTCCAGCCTGCCTGTCTCCTCATTGTACTGCGCCGCCGGCAGCACAGCCTCCCACACTGCATCGCCGTTCATGACCGCATGGCCGGGCAGTCTGATCGTAAAGCGCACGCCCGTCTCATACGGCAGCGGATTGCCGGCCGTCACCGTCAGCAGCGCCGTACTGCCCTCCTCAAGCCGCTCGCTGTCCGTCTGAATGAGCAGCGTCAGCTCCTTTTCCATCGCGCTTTGCGCCAGCTGCACGCCCTGATTCAGGCCTTCTGCGATGCTCTCATACACCCCGCTGAGCAGCTGCGGCGTCTCCTGCGCCATGCCCGATACCGGCAGCGCCGCAAGCAGCAAAACAAGAAACATCATGTACCACTTTTTCACTGGGATCAACCTCCTTGTGCGCATTACTTTTGCCTGTTTTCTTCTCGTTTATACCGTCTTTGCCGCACATTTGCGCGCTTGACAAAGCATGGACGTTGCGATAAGATCAATAGACAATCAGCAATGTACCGTCGGAGGATGCCATGGAAGAGCAGATCTGCAACTGTCCCCCGCCTGAACAGGTAAACGCACAGATGCCATGCGAGGCGGATATCAGCGCGCTGGCCGATTTTTTCCGCACGATGGGCGCAGAAACCCGCCTGAAGATCCTGCTTGCGCTGGATCAGAGCGAGCTTTGCGCCGGCGCGCTGGCCAAGACGCTGAATATGACGCCCAGCGCCGTATCCAATCAGCTCAAGGCGCTTCGTCAGGCGCGCCTGATTACCGTGCGCCGCGAGGGCAAGATGCTCTATTATGCCCTTGCCGACTGCCATCCGCGCGAAATCATTCATCTGGCGCTGAGCCACGTGCAGGAGGGCGGGAAGTAACGTTCAGGAACTCCGTCCCCGAAACCCCTGCCGGGGATTTCATCCCCGGACCCCTTCTGCGCTTCGCGCCTGTTTGAAGAAAGATATCTGAAAACGCCTCTGGCAAAGCCAGAGGCGTTTTATGGTACAGATTGTTTACACCGCCGCAAAGCGATAAAGGGGACCGGGGACAATGTCCCCGGGCAGGTCCGGGCGGCAGCCCGGCGTTCCTCCGTCAGATATCCTTGCCGGTGATCTCTTCGATCTTCTCTTCAACCTTGTCGGCGATGGCCTCGACCTTCTCCTCGACGTCGGCGGCAAAGCCTTCCAGCGCCTCCTCGATGGCCTCCCAGACCTCTTCGTTCTCCTCGATGGTCTCCTCTTCGACGTCGAAGACGTCCTCCTCGCCTTCCAGCACGATCACATCATCCTCGATGGCGTTCTTGGCCTGAATGATCAGCTCCAGCGTATCCACGTCCACGGCGAAGATGGTCTCCGGGGAACCGGAATGATCCTTGATATAGCGGGCAACGGAAGCCGCCTGCTTGCGGTTCATCTTAAAAACGATCGCGCGATGCTCGCTCTTCACGATTTCTTCCATGTCAGTGTCTCCTTTTTCTTGATGATGAAATCAGGATATCACGGCAGACCGCCGCTGTCAAGCGCACTCAGCGCATCGCGCGCATCGCATTGAGCACACAGATGAGCGCCACGCCCACATCGGCAAACACCGCCGCCCACATGCCGGCCATGCCAAGGGCAGCCAGCGCAAGCACGGCAATCTTGATGCCAAGGGCAATCGCCACATTCTGCCGGGCAAGCATGCGCACGCGGCGCGCCACCATGAGCGCCTGCTCCAGCCGGTCCATTTCATCCGTCATCAGCACGATATCCGCCGCTTCGATCGCTGCATCGCTGCCCAGCGCGCCCATCGCCACGCCGACGTCCGCGCGCATCAGCGCCGGCGCATCGTTGATGCCGTCGCCCACAAACGCGCAGCCGCCCTGCGCGCAGATTTCTTCAAGCTTTTCAAGCTTATCGCCCGGCAGCAGCTGCGCATATACTTCGTCAATCCCCAGTGCGCCGGCCACAGCGGCGGCAGGCGCCTCGCGATCGCCGGTGAGCATCACCATGCGCGAAACGCCCAGCTCGCGCAGCCCTTCCAGCGTTTTTGCAGCGCCCGGTTTGATCACATCTTCCAGACAGATGAAGCCGACCGCTTTTCCATCAGCGGCGGCATAGATGCGCGCGCTGTCGCGTTCGCAATGCGCCCCGTCCAGTGCGACGCCGTTTTCCCGCATCATGGCGGCATTGCCAGCCAGAACAATCTGCCCGTCCGCCATGCGCGCACGCACGCCCCGGCCGGCGATCTCCGCCTCCAGCGTCATGGAAACGGACTGCACGCCGCGCGCAGCAGCCGCTTTCACTGCCCCCGCGGCCAGCGGATGATTGCTGTCGCGCTCGGCCCCGGCGATGACAGCCAGCACATCCGTCTCGGTATGTCCATGCGCAGGATGCACGTGGCACACGCTGAAATCACCCGTAGTCAGCGTGCCCGTCTTGTCCAGCACGAATGTATTCACCCGGCACAGCGCATCGAGGCTGTCGCCGCCCTTGACCAGCACGCCGCGGCGCGCCGCCGAACCGATGCCCGCAAAATAGCACAGCGGCACAGAGATCACCAGCGCGCACGGGCAGGAGGCCACCAGAAACGTCAGCGCCCGGTATATCCATTCACGCCAGTCGCCCAGCAGCACCGGCGGCAGAATCGCCAGCGCCGCAGCAAGGCCCACGACGATGGGCGTATACACCCGGGCAAAGGACGTGATGAAACGCTCGGCAGGCGCCTTGCGTTCCTGCGCCCGCTCGACCATCGCAAGAATCCGGCTGACGGAGGATTCGGCAAGCGGCTTTTCCACACGTGCGGTGATCACGCCATTCCGGCTGACAAAGCCGGCGAGCACCGCCGCGCCCGGCTCCGCCACACGCGGCGCGCTTTCGCCTGTGAGCGCAGAGGTGTCCATCTCGCTCACGCCCGAAACGACCATCGCATCCAGCGGCACGCGCTCGCCCGGACGCACGCGGATCACGTCGCCCACCTGCACAGCCGCGGGATTGATGGACACGAATTCGCCGTCCCTGAGCACAAACGCTTCATCAGCCCTGAGCGCAAGCAGCGCCTTGACCCGTTTGCGCGAGCGTCCTACAGCATATCCCTGGCAGCTCTCGCCCACCTGATAAAACAGTATGACTGCGCAGCCCTCGGTCATCTCGCCGATGGCAATCGCCGCCAGCGAGGCAAGCGCCATCAGGAAATGCTCATCAAGCATACGGCCCCTTGTCAGCGACCGCCATGCACCCAGCAGCACATCATAGCCGGAAACGGCATAGCAGGCAAGCAGCAGCGCCATTTTCAGCCAACCCGGCACAGGCAGCAGCATGCCCGCGGCAAACAGCCCCAGCGCCAGCAACAACCGCGGCAGTTCGTCCTTCACCGCCTCATCGCCGTGATCATGTCCACAGGAACAGCCTTCGCCGTAATGATCATGGCCGCATCTGTGCGCATGATGATCGTGTTCATGATCATGGCCGCAGGAACAGTTATGTTCAGATTCATGCGCAGGATTGCAGCCGCATGAACAGCCGCTTTTGTGCGTGTGACATCCGCATCCCGCATGCTTTTGCTCGCTCATATTCTTACCTCCTGATCCGATAAACAATTCATCATTTCATAGATTAATGAAATATTATCATGAAAACAGCGGTCTGTCAAGCAGACCGCCGAATCTTATTCAGTTGATTATTCGCTCATACGCGCCGCAATCTCGTGCAGCTTTTCACGGATGGGCAGCGCCTGCGGGCAGGCTGCTTCGCACTTGCCACAGCTCCTGCACTTGTCCGCACGCTCGCTCTCGTTCATGTCCTTCCAGCGGAAGGCGAGGCCGCGTTCATTGGTATACTTGGCAAAGTCGTTCATCATGCGGAAATTGCCCGGGATATCCACGCCGAACGGGCAGGGCATGCAGTATTTACAGTTCGTGCAGGCGACGAAAGTGCGCTCCTCGATCATCCTGCGGACTTTGGCGATCGTCTGCATATCACTGTCGCTCAGATGGGTTGTCGCGGCGAAGGTCGAAAGATTATCCGCCACCTGCTTCTCGTCGCTCATACCGGAGAGGATCACCTTGCAGTTGTCCAGATTGGCCACCCAGCGCATCGCCCAGGACGCGACGGACCAGTCCGGATGCGCAGCCTTGAAGACCTCGCAGATATCCTCGCTGAGGGTCGCAAGGCTGCCGCCCTTGACCGGTTCCATCACCACAACCGGAATGCCCTTATCGGCCGCCAGCTGATAGCCCTTCATGCCCGCCTGGATATCGGTATCCATGTAGTTGAGCTGAATCTGGCAGAAATCCCAGTCATGATGATTCAGCACTTCCTCAAAGAGCTCATACTTGTCGTGGAAGGAGAAGCCGAGATAGCGAATCCTGCCCTGCCTCTTCTGCTCGACGAGATAATCGATCAGGCCGTTTTCCAGCGTGACCTTCCAGTTGCGCTCGGTGATACAATGGAGCAGATAGAAATCAAAGTAATCCACCTGCATGGTCCTGAACTGGCCTTCGAAGATCGCCTTCGCCTCATCGAACGTATTGATCATGGACAGCGGCAGCTTAGTAGCCAGATAGAAGCTCTCGCGCGGATACTTCTTGAGCATGCGGCCGACGAACTCTTCGCTCGTCCTGTTATGATAGAAATAGGCGGTATCGAAGTAATTCACGCCGGCTTTATACGCGGTATCGAGCATCGCCTCGGCGCGCGCCTCGTCGATCTTTCCTTCCGGCGTAAGCGGAAAACGCATACAGCCAAAACCGAGACGGGAAACCTTTGCGCCCAGCTTTTCCAGATTCATATATTCCATTGAGTATTCCTCCCCATATGACACTCGTATTTCTTTCCACATCTTACCATGTCTGGAGATTTCTGTCAAATTGAGAATAAGGGATCTAAAACTGCATAAAAGCGCCGCGAAGCGAAGAAGGGGTCTGGGGATGAAATCCCCAGGCGGGTCTTAGGGCGGCAGCCCTAACGTAACCCATGCGCGAAGCGCCCATCAGCAAGAATCTCAGAGGAACCGGAGGCAGGAAATCGCAAGGAGCGCTTGCGCGACTATGTGAGTTTCCTGTGCCGAAGGTGACAATTGAGATTCCTGTATACTTTGATAGAATTTCTGCGTTC
>JAFWXL010000006.1 GCA_017545905.1 Clostridia bacterium
CAATAATATCGGGGATGCCTGCCGTCCCGTACATCCCGCCGTGCTCCTTCCAGCAGAAGCAGCCCGGCGTTTTTTTCAGCAGCCGCAGGATGGCGGCCACTATATCACGCTCAGCCATCCGCACCTCCTGACTTTTAACCGCTCTAACCGTGATTTTTAGAGCCTTGCATATATACGCGCGCACGCGCGCTCGCGTATAAGGGGCGAAAAGTTTTCCGCGTAGCTCTAAAAATAAGTTCACAAGGTTAGAAGTTAGGTTTCTCCGGTCAAAGGCTCAACCTGTGATTGAAGGAAACCTTCAATATCGCAACGCTGGCGCAGCAAATCATAGTTGAGCAGCACAGCCTTGCGCGAGGTATCCGCGAACATCACAGCGCGGTCGCCCACATAGAGGTCGGATTTGCGCAGCTGCTTCATGAACTGCGTATACGGCAGGCATTCGCCAAGGATGGCATGATCGCGCCGGTACTGGGTATAACGATCATAGAAGCCTCGGAAATGAAAGGCGGCGTATCCATCCTTCGTCGTTCTGAATTCATCCGCCGTCAGCCCCATGCGGTCAATGACTTCCAGCGTCAGTTCTACAACACTCTTGTTGCTGTTGCCGCCGTCCAGCAGGTATTCCCGGACGCCGTATTCCATATAGGAAACGCAGGCGTCCATGCCCACGGAAAACACCTGTCCCCAAGCAAGACCCAGCCGGGCGAGCATTGCCTCCATGAGCCGCAGTCCAACCATGCAGCAGGCAAGGTTATTCAGAATGCGGGACGGCAGCGCAGCGTTGAACATCGGCAGGGCTTCCTTGTGCCATTGCACAACAGCGTCCGTCCGCAACGTCAGTACGGTATCCAGCAGCGCACGTCCCATTGCGGTCAGGTCGCTATGCCGCTCGGTAATCCGGGCAAAAGCCGCACGGGCGGAGGCATCCTTGAGATCGCGCTTGCTGAACAGCAGCTCCATACCGCGTTCCCGAATGGCCGTTTCGTCCGGCGATTCCTCACCGGCAATGACCAGCGGAGCCAGCAGCACATAGGATACCTGCGTCTGATCCGCGCGTCCGCGCACACCCTCATGGCCGTCATAGCTGTCGCGCATATGGTTATAAAGCGCACCGAGCCGGGTCTTTTCAATCTTCGACGGCTTGAATTCATCCAGCGCCTGCGGGAAAAGATTGCTGGAGGCAGCATCCTTCATCAGGGTGAAACCGGTAATCTGCGGAGCTGCAATGACCTTGCTGCGTCCGAAGATAGGAAGCACCACGCGCTCCAGCGTCGTGGACTTACCGCTGCCAGCCTCGCCGATCAGAAAGAGATGCGGGTACTTGACGCCTGCCGAGCGGAGCATCTCCTTCACAAAGCATCCGGCGCACCATGCCAGCACCGTAACCGTCTTTGCAGGTTCATTGTAGTCCAGCAGATGCTGGCCCAGCGTCGCCATTCCCTCGGCAGTAATGGGATCGTGCTGGAGGATGTCCGTTTCGATGGATGCGCACTTGTCCATCTGCACCATGTCCATCACATTCTCGCCGCCTGCGGCCTTGGCGCATTCTCGGCTGACGTATACCCAGCGTCCATCCTGCTCATGAAGGCCCAGCGCGGTATAGCCGCGCTTATGCTGCCAGTCCAAGCCGGAGATATAGGATTTCAGCACCTCAAGGTCGCCATCGCTGCCCATGTAGCAGAGCGAGATTGTGCGGCGATTGAGAACAGCCTTGAATTTCTGCGCCGACGAGAAATCCGACGTCATAAAGGACAGGCGGAAGGTTTCACCGTACATGGTCACAAGGTCGCAGGTCATCTGCGTTTCATCCTCGGCCTCCAGCATTTCCAGCGGATGCACGACGAAATTGGTCAGCGCATAGACGTTCTCGCCGCGCTCGCGCATATAGCGACCATTGGCTTCATAGATGCCCAGCTCGCCACCTGGCGTGTAGACATTTTCTGTCCGAGAGATCGCCTGATCCAGCGTTTCCTCGCCATAGGTCGCTCCATCCGCATGATGAACCTTGTCCCATTTCTCCCGGAACAGCTTAGATTGACGGAACAGCCTGTCCATCTGCTCCTTGTTCTTTCCCGTCCAGAAGGCCAGCGAGCAGCAGAGCGAAAGATCAGCCTCAGACTGGCTGCCGAACCTGCCTTCCCACGATCCATCCCACAGGGCAGTGAAATCGTCGCCGTTCTGCGCAGCGCGGGCCTTTTCCAGCACCTGCTCGTCGGTAAGGGACACCGTGCGCAGAGCCTTTTTCGCCTTGGCCTTCTTGCCGGATTTCTTGGCAATGTAGTTCTCATGTATCCACGGCAGGACGTCCTTGCCGTCCGCAATGACCTCGGGCGTACCCTCCAGCCGATTGCCGGTCATGGTGAAATACCGGGCGGCAGCGTACATTTCCACGCCGGACGCGCTGTTCTTGTTGCCTTTGCCGGGCATGACGCCGCGCAGGAAGATATGCAGACCGGAGCCGGACGGCGAGATTTCCGTATAGGACTGCGCTTTTTCCAGAATAGCCTTCGCCACATCAGTAAATCTGTCGTCCTCATTGCGGCAGTGATCGATGTCCACGCCGACGATGCCGCATTCCTCGGTGAATACGAAGCCCACGCCTGTGAACAGGTATTTTTCACGGGCAGCCATTGCCTCCGCCAGCGTCGCCCAGGTATCCGGGTTGGTGGAGGAAGCCTTGCGGCCCGTCTTAGGATCATAGGGAACCTTACGGGGTTTATCGCTCTTGGGATCAGGCTCCAGCCGCCAGCATATCCACTGGCGGAGGTCGCTCAGTTCCTTCGGATATGGCATTTCAACACCTCCTTGGTGTGCTTGCGCCTGCGATGGCGCGGAGTATTTTTCGATGAAGCCGGGCAAGCGGCTGCCTTGCGCCTCTGCCGTTCCTCGCGACGGATATTGGCATAGGCCTGCCCGGCTGTGGGATCAGAGTAACCCTCGTGATTGCGATAGCCCACCAGCATCACTCCCATTCGGTCATGTGGCCGAAGTCAGGGCCGTAGGCAGCCTCCGCCACAATCGGCACGTCCATTTCGGGAAAAGGCTGGGCATCCATACAATCCTGAATGAAGGCAACGGCTTCCTCCAGCCGGTCGGCAGGCAGTTCAAAGACCAACTCGTCATGAATCTGGAGCAGCGGACGCAGCCATGGACGCTCCGGCAGCCCTTCGATCAGGCGGCCAAGCGCCAGTTTCAGGATGTCGGCTGCGGTTCCTTGTATCGGCGTGTTGAGGGCGCATCGCTCACCGAAGCTGCGCTTGCCCCAGTCCTGCGAAACGATGCCCGGCAGATAGCGGCGACGCCCGAGGAAAGTCTGCGTATACTGCCGCTTGGTGGCGGCAGCCTTGGCCTGCGACTGCCAGCGGGTCAGATTCGGATAACCGGCTTTCAGATTGTCGATGATCTCCTGACAATCGGAGAAGGATTTGTCCAGCCCGGCCTTAAAGCGAAGCGTCCGCTGGAGACCTCGGGCAAACAGGCCATAGAAAACGCCGAAGTTGACGTTCTTGGCGATGGTGCGCCGCTCCTTATAATCGGGTGCGTTCTTATCCACGGCCTGCTCATAGGGAATTCCGAAAATGGCGCTGGTAGTCGCAGCATGGATATCACCGCCGCTGCGGTATGTATCCAGCATCTTCGGGTCGCGGCAATAGAAAGCGCCGACGCGCAATTCTATCTGCGAAAAGTCGCAGGACACCAGCACATGTCCATCGGGCGCGAGAATGAAGGAGCGGATACCCACGGGATCGTTGGTCTTGCGCGGACAGTTCTGGAGGTTAGGATTCCGGGCAGCAAAGCGGCCCGTTTCCGTCGCCAGCGGCAGTAGGTCGCAATGGATGCGCCCGGTGGCCGGGTTGATGAAGGCGAGGTATCCGTCGATGTAGGTTGCCTTGAGCTTCGACCACTTGCGGTATTCCTGCACCATCTCAAAAAGCGGCACAAGCTCCGGACGATGTACGGCACACCATTCTGCAAGCATCACCATCGTCTGATCGTCAGCGGCCTCAGCGTTTTTCTCTGTAGTTTTCAGCACCGGCAGCTCCAATGTTTTGAACAGGTAGTCCTTGAAGGCCTGCGTGGAGGCGTTGGCTCCAATATCCACGTCGCCAATCATGTCCCGAATGCGCTCGCGGATTTCCAGCAGTCGAACCGCGCATTCACCCTGTTTACGAATCATGGCAGTTTCATCCATGAGCAGGCCGTTGTATTTCATCAGGCCGCAATAAACCGCTGTCGGAGATTCCACCTGCTCCACAATATACCGGTGCCTGGGCAGGGCCTTATCGAACCAGCGGTTGAACCGATGATATAGGCGCAGTGCATAGTCGGCATCAGCACAGGCATAGCGCACGGTTTCGGGCGCATGGGACGGAAGCTCGTCGAAGAATCGGCCCTCGGTAACTTCCTCAAACGTGGGGAGTTCATCGCCGATCAGCTCCGGCACCAGCTTCTTGAGTCCGCAATCCGACAGGCTGCGAAATTCAAACGGAGCCTTGAGTGTCAGCTGCGCGGCGGCGATGGTGTCATAGCAGGGCGGCTGGATGATAATGTCCAGCGCATACAGGAACATGGATTCAAAGGCCAGATTGTGGGCAACCTTCACGACCTGCGAATTTGTCCATAGCGCATTGCGCAGAAAGTGGATAACCTGCGCCGAATCAGCATTCTCGCCGATGAAGTGCTGCAGCGGCACATAGATGGCCGTGCCTTCCTTAACAGACAGCGAGATTCCCACAATACAGGACCTGTGAGCGTCCAGCGAGGCGCGAGGGTCATTGCGGTATTGAAGCAACGGAGCCGTTTCAAAGTCGAAGCCGACCACGGGCGCATTTTGAAGATAATCTTTAATGCGGCCCACATCGGTTACACATTCGTATTCCATAGATAGCACCTCTCAAAAAGGCCGGAGGGTAGCAGTCACCCTCCGGCGCAGGAATCAGGTAAAGGGGTTCTCGGGATCGTAGACCTCGCCGGTCACAGGATCAACGTACTCGCCGGCATTGTCATAGCCGACGCGGCTGGCGTATTGGTTGATCTGCTCAGACATCGCCTTCACATAGGGCAATTCCTCCGGCGACAGCTTGCTTACCGCTGTAAACAGCACCTTGCTGTAGGTGATCCCCTTGGCA